>SHZY01000102.1 GCA_009692065.1 Gemmataceae bacterium | reverse complement strand
GCCATGAGAGACATCCATGAGATCGGCGACCGACCTCTGCGTGTCAGAAAGCGACACACAGCAAGTCGATGGCCATGACTCACAGATATGGGAAAGGCCATCATGGCGCAAGCCCCTCAGACTGCCCATTTATGCGCGCTGGCCGTGGGTCCTACTGAAAGGGCATACCGGAAGGCGCCTGGCGGCGGCTTTCGCTGGTAACCAGATCGATGCGCCAACCCTCGCCTTGCTTGCGGAAGAAAATCGGCACCCCTGGCGGCCCACGCTCGGTCACCATCGTCCCTTGAGCCGTCTCCCCCTCAGGAGGCTTGATGTCGCTCAGTTGTGCCTCACGGAAGCCCTCAATTACCGACAGCGGACTGCGGCGCGCGTATTTTAGAAGGGCGCCGTGAAGGTCGGCGGCGAAGGCGTTGCGATCCCTGACCGGAAGAAGCAGCGCGCCGGCGACCTCAAGCTTGACATCCAGCGGGGCTTTCTCCTCAAACAGGACCTCGATCTTTCCTTGCATGCCAACGAGAAACTCTGGGGACATGCGATACTTTGCAAAAAGGTCATTGATCGCGCGGGCCTTGACCTTCCCGTCATCGTCCTTCGCCTGTGCAGGTTTCTGCATTTCATCGAAAAGCATGGCGACGCCCATGGCGGCGCGCAGATCGCGCGAACCGTCGGTGACGCACTGGCACCAGCTTTTCATGTCGTCCTTGGCACTCGCCTTGGCCGCGGCCTTGAACACTTCTGTCGGCGACGCATAGACCTTCTCGCCCGCCGGGCCAATGGTGAAGAAGGCAACCACAAAAACACCGGCGATCACGGCCATCGCGACGAAGATGCGCGTGGGTTTGTTCATGAATTCACTCCAAAAAGTTCAGCATACGGCTCGCACGCGCAAAATGCGAGCAGGTTTCGTGAAATCTGGACGTGAACCTGCTTGCCGTTTGGCGCCCGTCGGACGATTTCCCGAATAAAAGCATCCGCCGAGCAAGCGCTAAACGTAAGCGGGGACCGGAACACATCGTTTTTGCCAGCCCCCCCAGACTTCCACACGGTCAAAGCACTCTTGATCCGATCGCCGCGAAATGCTTATAAGCCGGCATGCGAATTTGTTTGTACACCGACACGGCCTTACCCAAGATGGGCGGCCAGGAACTCGTCGTGGACGCGTTAGCCCGCCAGTTCCTCGCGCTGGGCCATCAGCCCATTGTGTTCGCGCCGAAGCCGCGCAAGCTGTCGATCCGCGGTGAGAGCTATCCCTACGAAGTCGTCCGCCACCCGCGTTTTTTTTCCACCCAGTATTTCATCTCGTGGTACCGCTGGTTCCTGCTGCAACACTATCGCCGGCAGCCGTTTGATGTCCTGCATTGTCATGGCATCTATCCGCCGAGTTATCTGGCGTCGCTTTCTAAAAAACAAGTTCCTGTTCCGATCATCGTAACCAGTCACGGTGGCGATGTGTACGAGAAGAACGTACGGCTGAAAAAAACCGTCATCGTCGAGCGCTGCCTGAAAGGACTTCAGGCCGCGAGCGCACTGGTGGCCATCAGCCGATTCACGCGTGACGGCTTTGAGCGGCTGTGCCCAGAGTCGGCGCCGCGCATCGTGGATATCCCCAATGGCGTACACCTCGACGCCTACTCGGAACCGGCGACGATGCCGATCGATGCCGCCTTTCATTTTGCGCCCGGCTCCTACGCTGTCTTTTTGGGACGCCTGAAGCATCGCAAGGGTGTTGATGTGCTCTTGCGCGCCCTGGCTCTCTTGCCCGACGCAGGCAAGGTGCAACTTATTATCCTCGGCGACGGCGAGGAACGGGCCGCACTCGAAGCCTTGAGTGCCCAGCTCGGCGTCAACCAGCGCGTGCGCTTCCTCGGCACGGTGACGGGGCCGACCAAGACGTATCTCCTGCAAAACGCCCGCTTCGGCGTCGTGCCGTCGCGCCAGTGGGAAGCGTTTGGGCTGGTGGTGCTCGAAGGCTACGCCTCGGGATTGCCGATGATCGCGACCGACATGCCCGGGCTGGCTGACCTGATTCACCCTGAAGCGACAGGCCTGCTGGTCCCGCCGGAGTCACCCGAAAAGCTCGCAGCAGCACTCGGTCGGTTGTTCGCTGACGATCACCTGGTGCGTCGCATGAGCCGATCGGCTCGCGAACTCGTCCAGCAATACGACTGGGCCAATGTCGCCCGTCGGCACCTGGAACTGTACGAAGGTCTGATAGCCGCCCGCTTCCGATTATCGCCGCTTGCGGCTTAGCGTTCGCATGGCGACTTGCGAATGCTAAGCCGCAAGCGGCAGGCAAGAACTTCGAAATCCCTCCTGTTTTCATTTCCCTTTCGCCGTCCCATCCGTTCCAATACACAGCAGTTCAACCCGTTTCTCTCTTACTGGAGGTTTGGCCATGCGTTTCATTCTGGGGGGCCTGCTCGCCGTCGCAGTCATCGGCGGCGTGGCGAATCAAAGCGGCGCGCAAGATGACTTCAAGATCGAGCCCGGTTACGTTAGCCTTTTCAACGGCAAGGACCTGAGCGGCTGGAAGTACGGCAAGGAAGCCGACCTGAGCGGCAAAACCGAAACCGCCGACAAACGCTTCCGCGTCGCCGACGGCATCATCGTCGCCGACGAGGGTAAGGGCATCAAGGACCTCTACACCGTGAAGGCATTCAACAGCGAATTCAACCTCAAGGTCGAGTTCCGTGCGGCCCTCAAGGCCGACAGCGGCCTCTATGTTCGCGGCACACAACTCCAGGTACGTGACTTCCACCGCCGCAAGGAAATGAAGCAGCTCACCAAGTTCAAGACCGACGACTGGAACGAACTCGACGTCACCGTCAAAAACGGCGTCGTCTCGACAACGGTCAACGGCAAAGCCGTCACCGAAAAGGATGAACTCGAAGTGATCGTCAAGAACGGCACGCCGGTCGCCAAGCTGAACGGCAAGAGCGTCGATATCGCCAAGATCGAGGTCAGCGTCGGCGCCGTCGCCAGATGCCTCTGCAACGGCGAGTTCATCGAGAACATGAAGATCGCGACCAAGAGCGGCCAGGGCGTCGGCTTGCAAGCGGAGAGCGGCAAGTTCGAGTTCCGCCGCGTGCGCGTCAAGGAGATGCCGTGAGGTCGGCTTTCATGATCGCCCTGTTAGCCGGACGCGCAAGCGACGGATTGCGGACCAGTCGCTTGCGCGTTTTGAAGTTGCGCATTTCCTAGCCCCGGAGGGGCGGCAGTCTATAGACCAGGGGCGCCAGCCCCTCGAAGAGATGCAATCAATACCGAAAGCCCCGGAGAGGCGATAGTAGCCGAATGAATGCCAGGCCACTTCCGCCCCTCCGGGGCTTTCCAATTAGATTGCCCGTTTACCAGGGTCTTGCGACCCTGGCTATTGACTGCCGCCCCTCCGGGGCTAAATACGCGCAACTTCAAGACTTGTGTGTCCGGCTAACCTGGCCATTGCCAAAGATCCTTTGGCGAGCATCCTGCCAGGGGATCATCGTCGCCTTGCCGTTGTCGATCGCGTGCAGACGCCGCTCGATTTCCGCTTCCCATGCCGGGTCCAGCCGATCGACCGTTTCCTGGTCGAGGCTCGCAAACAAGCATGCCGCCACGTCCGCACGCTCGGCGTCACTCAGCTTCATGGCATCATTCCAGTACCTTGGTTGCTTGCAGACTCATGATCGCCTCCACTGGCTGGGTTAAGTTCGAGGTCATTCTAACCGACGCGTTGGCAAGATGCAATTCCTGCGGCGGATCGGCGATATTCGGCGGGCTCAGAACATCGGCGCAGTCCCTTTTGCTAGAATAAAATATCCTGTTCCGACTACCTTAGTTTGAGAACCCAGCATGAGCGAACAATACATCTTCACGATCGAAAAACTCAGCAAAGCCTACGGTAAGCGCGAAGTCCTCAAGAACATCTGGCTCTCGTTCTACCCCGGCGCCAAGATCGGCGTCATCGGCTCCAACGGCTCCGGTAAGAGCTCGCTCCTGCGCATCATGGCCCTCGAAGACAAGGACTTCCTCGGCACTGCCCGCCTCACCCCCGGCTTTACCATCGGCCATGTGCCACAGGAGCCACGCCTCACCGAAGACAAAGACGTGCGCGGCAACGTCGAAGAGGCAGTCGTCGCCACGCGGTCGATGTTGACTCGCTTCGAAGAGATCAGCAACAAGCTCGGCGAGCCGCTTGAGCCAGACGTCATGGAAAAGCTGCTCAACGAGATGGGCACGCTGCAAGAGAAGATCGACGCCTGCAACGCCTGGGAGTTGGATCGCCAGCTCGAAATCGCCATGGACGCCATGCGACTGCCGCCGCCGGAAGCGCCGGCGAACCAGCTCTCCGGCGGCGAGCGCCGGCGCGTCGCCTTGTGCAAGGTGTTGCTGCAAAAGCCAGACCTCCTGCTGCTCGATGAGCCGACGAACCATCTTGATGCCGACTCGGTCGCCTGGCTTGAACGGCACCTGCAAGAGTACACGGGAACCGTTGTCGCGGTGACGCACGATCGCTATTTCCTCGACAACGTCGCCCAGTGGATTCTCGAACTCGATCGCGGCGAAGGCATCCCGTGGAAGGGCAACTACTCCTCCTGGCTCGAACAAAAGAAGAATCGCCTCGAAAAGGAAGAACGCACCGAGAACGCTCGCCGCAAATCGCTCGAACGCGAGCTCGAATGGGCGCGCATGGCCCCGCGCGCACGCGTTGCCAAGAGCAAGGCTCGCCTGGCCGCGTATGAAAAGCTCGCGGCTCAGGACGTCGTGGAGGAATCGGGCGAATTGCGCATGCAGATTCCGCCGGGACCGCACCTCGGCGACTTGGTCGTTCGAGCCGAGAACCTCAAGAAAGGCTACGGCGACAACCTGCTGATGGAGGACCTCAACTTCGACCTGCCCAAGGGCGGCATCGTCGGCATCATCGGACCTAACGGCGCCGGCAAGACGACGCTCTTCCGCATGATCCTGGGCATGGAAAAACCCGACGACGGCAAGCTGCGCGTCGGCGATACCGTCGTCCCGTCCTACGTCGATCAGAGCCGCGACGCCCTCGACGGCGCCAAGTCGGTCTACGACGAAATCTCCGGCGGCGCCGAATACCAGATGCTCGGCAAAACGAAGGTCAACTCGCGCGCCTATGTCAGCTGGTTCAACTTCAAGGGACCCGACCAGCAGCGCAAAGTCTCCGAGTGCTCCGGCGGCGAACGGAACCGCGTCCACCTGGCGAAACTCCTGCGCCGCGGCGGCAACCTGCTATTGCTTGATGAACCAACCAATGACCTCGACGTCGAGACACTGCGCGGTCTCGAAGACGCCTTGCTCAACTTCGGCGGATGTGCCGTCGTCATCAGCCACGATCGCTGGTTCCTCGACCGCATCGCCACCCACATCCTCGCCTTCGAAGGCGACAGCAAAACCATCTGGCACGAAGGCAACTACCAGACCTACGAGCAACATCGCAAGATCCGCCTGGGCGCGGAAGCGGATCAGCCGCATCGGATTAGGTACAAGAAACTGACGCACTAGCAGTGGGCAGTGGCCAGTGGGCAGTGCAGAGAATAAGGCAAGATAATGAAACGCCGCCCGTCCACCGCTGGTAACTCTTCCGTGAATCTGCGGTTTCGTCCCGATGGTTCATACTGTCCACTGGTCATTCTGCCCACTGCCCACTGGCCACTGCCCACTGCTTGACCATGATGGAAGCCAAGGACGTCACGAAACACTATCCGCAGGGTTCACGCATCGTGAAGGCCCTGCAAGGCGTGAGTCTGCGCATCGAAGCGGGCGAATTCATCTCGATCATGGGCCCCAGCGGGTCCGGCAAGTCCACGCTCATGCATCTCATGGGGGCCCTCGATACGCCGACCAGCGGCGAGGTCTATTTCCAGGAGCGTGCCCTGCACACGATGTCCGATCGCGAGTTGTCGGCGTTGCGGCGGACACGCATCGGATTCGTGTTTCAGTTCTTCAATCTGCTGCCAACGCTGAAAGCCGTCGAGAATGTTGCGCTGCCGCTGCTGCTTTCGGGCATCGGCCGGACCAAAGCACTGATCCCCGCTTATGAAGGCCTGGAGCGCGTCGGCTTGCTTGATCGGGCGGAGCACTTTCCCGACCAGATGTCTGGCGGTGAGATGCAACGCGTGGCGATCGCGCGAGCGCTGGTCATCAATCCCATCGCAGTTCTCTGCGATGAGCCGACGGGCAATCTCGATTCCAAGACCAGCGAGGAAATCTTGAAGCTGCTGCGCAAGTTGCCGGAGCCGGGCAAGCGCTCCGTGGTGATGGTCACGCACGATGCCCATGCGGCCACCTACGGCGATCGCATCATTCACATCCGCGACGGCAAGATCGATGCCGAGGAATTGGTCAAGGACAAGCACCGCCATGCTATCACTGTACCGCACGCTTAGTTTGCGCTACCTGACGCGCCGCTGGGTCGGCGTGCTCCTGGTCGTCGGTTGCATCACGCTCGGCGTCGCTACGCTGGTGGCCACGCAAGCGCTCTCCGAGACGATGGCGAAAGCAACACTGGCCTCGGGCAACCCGATGGCGGGCACGCTCGATTTCATCGTCACCAACACCAACGCCGAGCTCCCCGTCGATCGCGATCTCGCCAAGGAGCTGGCCACGATCCCGGGCGTCAAGAGCGTGCAGCCGCGCATTTTTGGGCACGCCAAGGTCCTCATCGGCGAACACAAACAGAACGTCCTGGTGCTGGGCATTGAGCTTAGCAACGATCCCAAGGAGACGGACGAGCTGGAGGGGCAGTTCGACCTGGACCCGGAAACCCAAAAAATGTTGAGCGCCCTCGGCGGTCCCAACGGAGCCGACAAGGCAAATGACAAGGCGGACCCCAAACTGCTCAAAGACTATTTCGACAAGGACTTCCTCGGCACGTTCCCGGCCATCCTCGGCAAGGAACTCGACGCCATCGTGAAGAGCGATCCCGATCCGTTGACCGAAGCGACCCTGCGATTCTTGAAACTCGACAAGAACCTGAAGTTCTTCCAGATCGAAAAGAGCCTGAAAAAACAGCAGCTGGTGCGCGTCGCCTCGGTGGCGCCGAAACGGGACGGCGAGCTGGCGGCTCTCGGCGGCTACGTCGTCATCCTGGGCCTGGGGAATGCCGGCAAGGTGCTGGGCCTGGCCCCGGGGAAGGTGCGCCGGCTCGACGTCGCCCTGCATCCGGGCGCCGATCCGAAGAAGGCTCGCAAGGCGATCGAGAAGAAGCTCGCGGGCCGCGCCGAGGTGCAAACGCTTGAAGAGCAAAACCAGTCGCTGCAGAGTGCGTCGGTCGGCATGAAGACCGGCTTTTCAATGTGCGGCGTTGCCGCCCTCATCGTCGGCATGTTTCTCGTCTACAACGCGATCTCGGTGAGCGTCGCCGAGCGGCGTCATGAGATTGGCATCCTCCTCACGCTCGGCGCCACGCGCGACCAGGTCCGCCGCCTCTTCGCCGGCGAGGCCTTCGTCCTCGGCGCGATCGGCGCGGCACTCGGCATCCCGCTGGGAGTCGCGTTCGCGTATCTTGGCCTCGGCCCGATGCAGGACGCCATCGGCGACATCTTTTCGAACATGAACCTGAGGCAAATCGAACTGACCTGGGAGCTGATCGCGCTCGCCTTCGGCGTTGGGATCACTTCGTCCCTGGTCGCATCGATGGTCCCGGCAATGCAGGCGGCTGCCGAGAAGCCCGCCGAGGCCGTGCGGCGCATCCCGAAAGAGCCGCCCGTCTCGCACCTGATCGCCCATATCGTCGCCACCTGCGCCCTGATCCTGGCCGGCATGAGCATGATCCTGTTGGGCGATTTCCTCCCCAAACGCTGGGGAAACTGGGGCGGCCTGATCCTGGTGATGATCGGCGCGCTGCTGGCCGCCCCGCTCTTTGCCCAGGTCGCAGCCCGCGGCCTGATGCCGATCTCGCGGCGGTTCTTTCCGATCGAATGGCGCATCGCCGCCGACAACCTCATCCGCGCTCCCGGCCGCACCGGCATGGTCATCGGCGCCCTCGCCGCCGGCGTCTGCCTGATCGTCGAGACCGCGGGCATCATCCATTCCAACCGCGAGGCCATTCGCGAATGGGTGGACAAGTCGATGACGTCCGACATCCTCATCACCGCCGGCAGCCCCGTTGGCTCCGGCGGACAGAACGAGCCGATGAAGGAAGAGCTGCGCGAAGAGCTGCTCAAGATTGAAGGCGTCGAGGACGCGCTGCCCAACCGCCAGAGCTATGAGATCAAGTTCCGCGACGCCCATATTGGCCTGACGACGATCGTCGCCGACCGCGTGTGCGCCCTGGAACAAGAACTCGCCGTCAACCACGATCATCTGGAACTGTACCAGGCGCTTGCGCGTGAGCCGAATGCCGTCATCATCTCGCACAATTTCGAAGCCTTGCATCACGTTCACAAGGGAGATTACATCACGCTGACCTCGCCCAAGGGGAAGGTCAAGCTCCACGTCATCGGCACCATGATCGATTACACCTGGAACCTCGGCACCATCATCATGAACCGCGCCGACTATGTCGAGCACTGGCAGGACCGCAGCGTCACCTTTTTCGAGGTGTATCTCCACCCGGGCGTCGATGCAAATGAGACCAAGAATCGCATCGCCGCCAAGCTCGGCGCTCAATACGATCTGCACCCGCTGACGCGCATCGAGCTGAAACAACGCATCGACGACATGATCGAACGGCTTTACCGCATCGCCCTGGGCCAGGAGATCGTCGTCGTCCTGGTCGCGGCCCTGGGGGTCATCATGGCCTTGTTGATTTCGGTCTTGCAGCGTAAGCGTGAAATGGGGCTGTTGCGCGCCATCGGCGCCTCGCGCAACCAGGTCGTCTACCTGGTGCTGGCGGAAGCTTGCCTGATGGGCGTGTTCGGCTCCGTCCTTGGGGTCATCTTTGCGATCCCGTTGCAGTGGTACGCGCTACAGGTCGTATTCCCGCAGGAAACCGGCTACACCTTCGCCGTCTACGTCCCGTGGGCCGTGAGCGGCCTGATCGCGTTGGCCGCCGTGGTCATCGCGACGCTGGCCGGCGTCGGCCCGGCACTCTATGCCGTGCGCGAACGCATTCCCGACGCGATTGCGTATGAGTGAAATGACAGCGCCTAGCCGCTTTTGCGCATGCTAATCGGTTGCGCAGTCGAACTCGCTTGGCGGTTTCGCGCACTTGTCGCCTCGCCGTTGTCTCACCGATACACCAGCACGCTGCTCTTGTACGTCAGCTTCCGCTCTTCGCCCGGATTCAGCGTCACCGTCCACACGGTATCGGTGATGCGATTGACGCTCTCCAGGCTATCTTCGCGCGTCACCGTTTTCGGCGTGCCGTCGATGTTGCTGATGATGCCGCGGATCGAATGGCGCACATGCATCATGACGATCTGCTTGCGATGATTGCTCATCGTCAGCTCGCCCTTCAAATAGATCTTCGTGTAGTTCTTGTCATCGACGACGACGCGTTCGTTGATCTTCGAGTCCTCCTGCTCCCGGCTCACGGCCCGAACGCTCAACGATTTCGTCACTTTCAGTGCCGCTTCCTCGCCGTCGTTGGTCCAGTAGGCGGTGCGCTGGCCGTTGAATCGGCCGTTTTCGACTACCATCGCGGGGGCCGTCGTCATCGGGAACTGAAACGGGTTCTTGAAGAGGAGCACGTCCCACATTTCGTCCTTGCGCTGTTCGCCGCCGCCGGTGTACTTGCGCGCGACGCTGCTGGTGCCGACGGTCCACTCGATGACTCGCTCGTAATCCGCCTTGGCCTTGCCGACGTTGAGTGAAATCGCCTCGTCGCGCATGAGGCTGCGCTTGCCGATCGACTCGAAATGCAGATCGACCCCTTCGCCCGCCGGGATCGCGCCGAGATCGAGCTTGGGACGAAAGCTGGGTTCCTGTTGATACACATTGTTGGCGAATCGCTGATTCAGGAGGTCATGGCTGGTCGTTCGGCCGCCGCCGGCGAGCTCCTGGAAGAACTTCGTCCAGGTCGTGTGAGCCGACAAGGGCGACGTGACGTTGGCGAACTCGACGCTCGGGAAGCCGGAGATCAGCTTGATCGCGGCGCCGTCCAGGTCGGCCATCTCGTTGCGAACGACGGCCGCCATTTCGATCGCCAGCGACTTCGGATCGGAGATATCGACATGGTAGCTCGGCGCCCAGGCCATGCCGTTGGCCAGATAACTCACGTAGACCACGGGCTTCTTGGCCGACTTCTCGACCGTCAGCACCAGCACCGGCTTGCGCTGCACGACCTTGTCGTCGGTGTCCTCCGTCTGGATCATCATCAGATCGCCCGAGTTGACGTAGAGCCGGCCCTTGGCGGTCTTGAGGATCAGGAACTGGTCATAGTTCGGCCGTTCCGGCGCGCTCATCCCCTCGGGCAACTCCGCCTTGGCGACCTTGACGACGGTGCCGGTGACGGAACCGAGCTTCTCGTTGCGAAAGGTCAGCGTGACCTTTTTGCCGGCCAGATCGCTTTGCAACCTCAGTGGTCCGCCATCGGTATGGAGCGGCACCTCTACGTCGCGCATCTTGACCGCCGCCTCGACCTTGCCGGCCGACTCAATCCAGAACGACCCATGCACCGGATCCGGCGACGCATCGAGCCGATAGGTGCCGGCCTTGTCGATTTGCACCTCGCGCTTGACCACCGCGAGCCCGTTCTTGAACAGCCCGACCGAGACGATCTTGCTCTTTGCAATAGTTTCCTGAGCCGGCGCGAAGCCAGCCACGGCGAGCAGCGTGACGATGCAGCAAAAGGATTTGCAATGCATGAGGGGAGCCTCCTGAAGGAATATTGGGTTCGATCGTGGGAAAAGACGAGTTGGGGCGAATGAACGTTTGCTTATTTAGCCGCAACGCCGTAGGCGTGCGCGGACCGACGGTAAGTGCATGCAAAATGATTATCGCGATCGACTTGCCCACGCATACCTTCGGCATTGCGGCTAAACGATCACTCTTTGCGCTCAAATACCACTCTGCCCCCCACGATCGTCGTCAGCACGCGAATGTTGCCGAGGTTCGCACACGTCAAATAATCGCGGTCGATGATGATCAGGTCGGCGAGTTTGCCGACTTCCAGCGTGCCCTTGTCCTTCTCCTCGCGGCCAAGAAACGCGTTGTTGATCGTGTAGAGCCGCAGCGCCTCCTCGCGGGTCAGGGCTTCCTCAGGGACGAGGACCTTGCCGGATTCGAGCTTGCGCGAGACGGCGGTTTCGATGCCGAGCCAGGGGTCCCAGGGGTTGGTGGCTTTGCGCGGGTGGAGTTTGATCATGTGGTCGCTGCCGCCGCCGATGGTGGTGTATTTCATCCAGCTCTTGTACGGCTGGAACCAGCGGATACGCTCTTTGCCGAGAACGCGGTTGAGCGTGTCGCCGTCCTTGTAAAGCCAAGCGGGTTGCACGTCGGCACAGACGCCCAGACGCTTGCAGCGTTCGAGGTTCTGCTGGCTCGGAAAGTTGGCGTGCGTGATGCAGAAGCGCAGGTCCTTGATCGGCGTGATGCGATCGACGAACTCGTAGCCATCCAGCAGCACATCCATCGCCCCTTCGCCGGCCGTGTGGGCGGTGACAGCCCAGCCGCGGCGGGAGGCTTCCTCGCCGAGAATCTTCACCTGCTCCAGCGGCGTGAACAAGAGGCCGCGATAATTCTCTTCGTAGATCTGATAGGTGTCCCCCTGCGGCCACGGCTGCCGCATGTACGCGGTGCCGTTGAGCATGCCGCCGTCGAGGAAGAACTTGATCGGGCCGATGCGAATCCAGATGCCGCCCTTGCCAGTGGGCCCGTACTGGCCGTCCTTGCCAGGCAGGTTGTCGAGGCGCTTGGCGATTTCCTCGCGGGTGCCATAGGGGCTGAAATTCGGGCAGACGTTTACGCGCACCGTCAGTTCATTCTTCTTGTGTAGGTCGGTATACAGGTCGAACGCACCGCGCGATGAGCTGCGGTCGGAGATGCTGGTGATGCCGAAGGAGTTGTAGAGGGCGAACAGCTTCTTGACGGCTTCGCGGCGATCCTGAGCGCTGGCTTTGCCGCCTGGGATGCCCTTGAGGACGCCGCCGGCGTTGCGCAACATGCCAGTCAATTCGCCGGTCTTCGGGTCGCGGACGATGACGCCATTCGCGGGATTCGGCGTGTCCTTGGTGACCTTGGAAACCTTGAGCGCCATCGAATTGACCATGCTGGCCGGCCCCGCGTTGTGCAGCACCGGATGCTTCGGCGCCGCCGCGTCGAGTTCCGCCAGCGTCGGAAAGCGGGCTTCCTTGAATCGCGTCGGGAACGCGAATCGCAAGACGATCCATTCCCCCTCCGGCAACTCCTTCGTTTTCTTGCGGATGTACGCGAACTCATCTTCCAATGACGTGAGATACGGCACCTCCTCATCGAACTCGCTGGTCGCCGCCCCGGTCGGATGCGTGTGGCTGTCGTAGAGGCCAGGCAAAACGTTCTTGCCCTTAGCGTCAATGAGATGCGTTGAGGAGCCCATGTGCTTGTTGAGGGAGCCTTTTTTTCCGATGGCCAAGATGCGGTCGTTCTTGATGGCGATTTCCTCCGCGATCGAGAACTTCGCGTCCGCGGTCAGCACCTTGGCGTTGTGGATGATGAGATCGGCGATTGCGGGTTTCTCATCGCCGGCGGGGGTGATCTCGACGAAGAATGGCAGGGCCAAGACGATGAGGAGGAGATAGCGATTTTTCATGGGGTGCCTCGTGGATATCCCGCAGGCTTTCGCCTGCGGGCGTGCGGAGAATGTCTCAACACCAGTGTCCATGAAGGCGTGCTGAAAGCCAAGCAAAAAAAACGCTGGTCAATAACCGGCGACGAGGTCGTTGTTGGCGCGCGTACCAAGGGCTTGCCAGGTGGACAGGGAGATCGAGTTATGTACGCCGCGTGCCGAGCCGTCCATGAGCCAGACGTTGACCAGGCTCGGGTGATAACTGCGCGCCGTCACGGCGGCGCAGGTGGGGCGATTGAGAGTCGTGCCTTCACGGCTGGAATTGAAATCGATGTCGTAGCTGATGCCGCCGTTCAAGTAAGGGACCACGGTGTTGGGCCCAAACACCGTCGTGAAGCCGGTCTGATGAACGCGGGCGTCCACCCATTCGGTGTGGCCAGAGTCCGCCTTGAAGGAACCACCAAAGGCGCCAATGGAGGCCGGGTTGGTGGGCGGTGGGCTAACCCACGATGAGGGATTGCCGCTGTCGCGCAGATAGGGCGTAAAGGCTTTGACTTCGGCAAGGCCGAGCGTGCTGCTCATGCCGTCTGTGAACGCACCGGCCCGAAGGCGAAGGCCAGACGCGAAAGCTCCGTCCCCGCCGGCGCCAACGAGCGGGTTGTAGACCATCCACGACCCCAGGTTGACGGCATAGTTGAGCGGATGATGCGTGACGGTGCTGGTGGGGCGCTGCTTGCTGTTCACCTCGGTCGGGCACTGGTACAGATCCACACGGAACTGCGTGACCGTGCCTTGAACGCTGTAGGATTGCGAGAAGTTGCACAGCCTCTGGAGATTCTGCTGCTCCACAAAGGGCAAGACCTGGGCCTGAACCGACCAGCAATCACCGGTGCCGCCCGGAGGATAATCTCCCGCGGGCGGAAAGAACTTATACGCGATTTCGTAGGTGTGCATCGCCAAACCTAGCTGCTTGAGGTTATTCAAGCAATGCGTTTGATTGGCGGCTTCGCGCACCCTCTGCACCGCGGGGACGAGCAGGGCGATCAGAATCGCGATAATGGCGATCACGACCAGCAACTCGATCAACGTAAAAGCAAGACGAGACGTTCGCGTGCGCATGACGTCGCACTCCTTTGGAAAAGTTGCAGGACTGCGAGGCGCATTGCGAACGGATGCGAGGATTGAACCTGCTGCGGTAGCGGAGCGGCCTGCAATTGATACACGATCTCAACAATGAAATAATAGACGACGCCCTAGCCGTCGTCAATGGGAATGACTGCTTTTTTGTCAAGAATCTCTGACGGTGTTATTTCCAACGAATATTGGATTTCCGTGATTTGTTGACATTCGGTCTCAATAATCGTAGGCTAGGCGTTGGGTTGGAAATGGGGGGCCGACATGATGACGGAAGAAAATGAATTGAACCGTGACGACCGCAAGCCGCCGCGGGAAGTCTCCGCAGTTTCACCTAAAGTTGTTTCCACCCAGGAACTCTTCGCCGGCGAGCGCGAAATATGCATCGAGCACGAAGGCGAGATGTATCGCCTGCGCATCACGCGACGCAACAAATTGATTTTGCAGAAGTGAATGCCGCTTGTGGCTTAGCGCTCGCATGGCGCCGTGCGAGCGCCAAGCGAAATCGGCGTGTCATTTCGGCGCCGGCCAATTCAAATGCCGATGTAGAAACGCAAACGTCCGCTGCCCGTTGATGACGTGGCCGCCGACGAACCATTCGATCTCCGTGCGATCACCGATCCCCGCCTGGGCGTAGAAGCGACGGACCTTGGCGAATTCAAACGCCACGTATTCATCCAGACCGACGCCGTCGGAGTGTCCTCTCTCGACCATGAACGGCCTGGGCGCCACCAGGGCCGCCATCTCCGCGTAGTTGAAGGTGTTGCCGAGGTCGAATTCATACATCTCGTATTCCCCGGTGAACATGTAGCTGCCCTGCCATTCGAGATTGATGTTCTTCCAGATCCACTCGTTGAAATCGCCGGAGCAGATCGACAGGCAGTAGCGCGTGACAATCGACGGAATGCGCATCGCCACCTTGCCGCCGTAGGACAGGCCGTAGTAGGCAATGCGCGTCGCATCGACGTAGGAGAGCGTTTCCAGCCAATCGAGGATGCGTTCGTGCTGGGCGACAATGAACGAGTAAAGCGATAACCCGAGCGGATTCGCCTTGCGAACCGTCTGGCGGAAATGGTTCTGGAAGATGTACGGGTTCTGCGGCGCGAACACGACGAAGCCTCGCTCCACCAATTGAGTGCCGAACGAGTTGTAGTATTGCGTCTTGATCTTTGGATTGCACACGTCGGTCGGCCGGCCTTCGAGGCCGTGCTGGCAGACGACGACGGGCCGCTTCTCGCCGTCCTTGATGCCGTTCGGTACCAGCAGAATGCCGTGGCAGATCACGTCCTCGTTGAGATCGAGGACCACCTCATAGGCCTTGTACTTCGGCGTCTCATACATCAGACGCGTGCGCGGGTTCATCGGCACTTTCGCCTCAGGCAGTTTGCCGATGATATCCTCATGGAACGAAGCCCGTAGCGGCTCCTGCGATTTTTGCAGGGCATCGACGGACGAGGTGTTCAGCTTCGACCAGAAGCTCGCCTGCCGCTTCACCACAGCCGGGCCAAGCTGGTTCTGCGTGAACTGCACCGCCTCGTCGAATTGGCGCTTCTGGCGAACTTGCGGATCGAAGCCAAGTCGCAACTCCTTCGGCTCGGTTACGCGTTCGAGCCGCGACTTCCAGCGTTGTTGGCTGTCGGCGTCGATGGGAGGATCGAACAGATCGGTGAACGGTGTCGCTTCCAGCACCGTCGCCGAGCGGCCGGCGAAGGAGGTCAGCTTGCGGAAGCGTTCGAATTCCGCGAAAGTGTCTTTTGGCTCCGTGAAGTTGAGCATGCCCGGCGCCGCGCCGCCGTTGCGCCCCTTGGCTGCCGCGGGCGGACCGGTGATCGCCGGCTCCTTCGAGTATTCGACATTGACCGTGCGCGAATTGTTCGGCGCGCCGGCGAGCATCAGCAACTCCGCGTCGCCGAACTCTTTCAAGAGACCGAAGACATTGCGATAGATCGGCTCGCGGTGAAGCTGATTGCGATTGTTGACGTAGCCGCTGACATGGGTCTTCTTGATGCGCGGATCGATCGCCGCGCTGTAGAGCGCGACCAGGCCCCCTTCGCCGTAGCCCCAGACTTCAATGTCCGGATGCGTCTTTTCTTTGGCCAGCCAATCGACGGCCGACAGCACCTTTTGCACCTCATAGCCGATGACGTGCCGGCCCAGCTCATAAGCCATGCGATAAACGAACTCGCGATGCGGTTGATTGGTCATGCGGATGCGCGGGACGCCGGAGTAGGTGTCGGCCCGGCTGATCAAGGTCGGCACGATGACGCGGTAGCCGTCCTCCGCCAATCGGCGGGCAAACTGGGAATCCTTCGGCACCCCCGGCGCGACGCCGACGAGTTGTTCCGGTGTCAAGTCGGCATCGGGAATAGCGACGGCGCAGGCCTTCGGTTTTCCCGTCGGTTCGAGCAAGAGTCCTTCGCCAAACACTCCCGGCAAGACAGGCCAGCGCACCGCGTAGATCTTGTAGTGTTTCGTCTGTGCGACCAGGGAAGGATGCTCCACGGTCGAGACCTTCTCCATCGCTATCGGCAGCCGCTCGCCGATGACGCCGATCATCTTGCGGAAACGAGCGCGATTCGGCTGGACTGACTTGTCGAACGCCACTTGCGAAGAAAAGTCGGCCTTCCAGTATTTCGCGCGTTCCTTGGCCGCCAGCTCGGTCTGCTTGTCGAGGTAGCGGTGGATGCCGTCCACCATCACCTTGGCGAGGTCGTCTTTGGTGTCAAGGAGTTTTGTTCCGGGGAGCGCTTGCGCGGAGGCGAGCGCCGGCAGGAGTAGTCCGCAGCAGATGGAAACGATCAATCGCATGGCAAGGCCCCGGCGTAGTGAGGGTTGGTTTCGTTGAGAATGATACGCGAAAACCAAGCGCGATGCCAGCATTATTTGAGGGCCTAAGACAAAGTACCAAGGATCACACCGATAACACGGATGGGAAGAGAAAGAATGTCGGGCGTGTGACGGTTTGCCCCGGAAAAGCGTCATTTGATTTTCTTATCCGTGCCATCCGTGCCATCCGTGGTTCATTGTTTTTGACGTGCTTCGCTGCCACGCCTGCGGGCGGCTAAGGAAAACCGGGGTTTCCCGATTCCTCGGTACCGTTTATAATCGGCCACCATGAAATCACAAGGAGCCCCCATGCGACGGATCGCGATCCTCAATCAAAAAGGCGGTGTCGGCAAGACGACCACCTCCGTGAACCTCGGCGCCGCCCTGGCCCGCGCCGGCAAACGCGTCTGCATCCTCGATCTCGATCCGCAGGCCCACTCCACCACGCACCTTGGCATCGAACCCGACGGCAAAATGCCCTCCATGTACGATGTGCTCATCGACAACAAGCCGCTGGCCCAGGTCCGCCAGCCAATTGACGACAACCTCTGGCTCGTCGGTTCCGATATCAATCTCGCCGCCGCCGAGGTCGAACTCGCCGGCGTCGTTGGCCGCGAGGTCATCCTGCGCGACCTTCTGGCTGCAGACGGGGTTCGGGAGGGCGAGGCTCCTGCCGAACCGCCACCCCGCCGGACGCCCGACGGGCCAACAGCTCGGCAGGAGCCTCGCCCTCCCATCCAGGCGTTCGACTTCGTGCTTATGGATTGTGCTCCGTCGCTCGGCGTTCTTACGCTCAACGCCCTCTGCGCCGCCAGCGAAGTATTCATCCCGCTCCAGCCGCACTTCCTCGCGCTGCACGGTCTCAGCAAGCTGCTCGAAACGACGGCCTTGGTCGTCCGACGCATCAACCCCGGGCTGCGCGTCACCGGCATTATCCTCTGCATGTGCGAGGCGAACACCAAGCTCGCCCAGGAGGTCGAACGCGACCTCGAATCCTTCTTGAGCGGCAGCCGCAACAATAACGTGCCCTGGAACCAGGCTCGCGTCTTCAACGCACGCATTCGCCGCAACATCAAGCTCGCCGAGGCGCCCAGCTTCGGCAAGTCGATCTTCAGCTACGCCCCATCGTGCAACGGCGCCGAGGATTACCTGGCCCTGGCGATGGAAGTGCTCGGCGAACCGATGCCGAAAGTGATTAGCGCCAAGGTGAAGATCGGCGAGACAGTAGATGCCCAAGCCCCGCGATGAGTCCGCTGAAGGCGGCCGATTCGCGGGGGTCCGTCATACAACATCCCCATGAGCAAGATCTCCCTCCACACGCCCCAGGACCTCGTCGAGGTCGACCGCACCCGCATGCGCGACATCGCCCGCGCCGTGCTGGAAGGCGAAGCCGTCGCCGATTACGAGATCAGCCTGGCGTTCGTCGATAATCCGACGATCCATCGCCTCAACAAGCAGTACCTCGATCATGACGAACCCACGGACGTCATCACGTTTCCCTATAGCAATGCGGGGGCGAAGAAGCTCGAAGGCGAGCTCATCCTCGGCGTCGAGATTGCCAAGGAGCAGGCCGCCGAGCGCGGTCATGACGTCCAAATCGAGCTGGCGCTGTACCTCATTCACGGGCTGCTCCATCTGTGCGGATTCGACGACAAGTCAGCCAAGGACGAAGCCGAGATGCGGGCCCGTGAACGCTTCTACCTGCAAAAACTCGGGTTTCCAGACATTGCAGAGAAATGATCAGGCTGGCTGCGCCGGCAGGTGATTGTCGAGCCAGGCGCGGAGGTCGCCGATGAACGAATCCGGGTTGGGCTCAAACTCGAGCGTGTGATGGGCGCCGGGATATTCGATGATCGTCTTGTCCGGCGTCGCAAACTTGTTCACATAATCGCGCGTCCAATCATTGCGAATGATTCGGTCTTCGCTGGCTAACATCAGCAGCACCGGCACGTGTACATACTTCGGCGTAAAGCGCAGATAACCGTCGAGCCGCACGCTCTCGATCATGAGCCGGGCCGTCGCCTCAAGCAATCGCAGAGTATCTTTACGCAGAAAATCCTGCCAGCGCGGCGACGCGGTGAAGAGTTCGGGGGCGTTGAGCGGAATAGGATACTTTTTGCGTGGCCAAAACAGCCGTGAGAGAAAAATGCCAAGGCGTTGCCTCAGCGGGGGCCGGACTTTCGCGAAAAAGCCAGGGCACATCAAAATCAGCCCGTCGATAAGACCCGGATGCCGACGTTCAATCGCGACCGCCAGTTTGCCGCCCCAGGAAATGCCTCCAAGGACAACCGGAAGTCGGCCACGTTCAGCGGTGCGCGGCAGCGACGTGAGAAACTCCGCGATATCGTCAACCAGACGGCGAAAACTCGGCGCGTCGCCTCGCGCTTCTTCGTTTATCCCAGAGCCGCGCCGATCCAGGAAAAATACTTGATATCCGGCCTGGGCCAGCTGCGTACAGGAATACTCGTACCATCCTGCATGGCTCTGAATTCCATGCACGAAGACCACGGCTCCACGCACCTCGCCGGTTGCCGGATAGCGGCGATACTTCCAGCGATAGCCATCGCTTGACACGTGTTCCGCAATCAAGTACGCACCGGTCGGCTCAGCCAAGCAGTACCTCCTTGCGCACGGCGACGCGTTCCAGGGCCTTGGGATCGATCGTAATCCCCAACCCCGGCCCTTCGAGAGCCGGCGCCCAGCCTCCCCAGCCGAACGTGAGGTCGGTTGTCGCCAGTGCCTCGCACACCAGGTGGTTGTCGTAGGAGCCTTCCGTGTAACGGATGTCCTTGACGCTCGCCGCGAAATGCCGCCCCGCCGCCGACAGGATCGCCGTCTCGCCGACTTGGCAGCCGAGTTGATAGCCCAGGCCGTGCCTCTTCGCATGCTGAGCGAGCCGCAAGGATGCGATAAAGCCGCCGCATTTTGAGAGCCTCAAGTTGAAAAGGTCGCACGTCTCCCCGTCCTCCGCGCGCTCAGCGTCAACCATGCTGCACAGCGATTCATCGAGCATGATCGGCACGCCGACGTCCGGCCGCACGTCTCGCAACATCGCCACCTGTTCGTGCGGGACCGGTTGCTCGACGCAACTGATGTTGAACGGCTTCAACTCCAGAATCCGTTGCCGCACGTTGTCGGGCGTCCATGCCTCGTTAGCGTCGATGCGGATGTCCATTTTGCGCCCTACGCGCCGCCGAATGGCGCCGACTCGGTCGACGTCATCCTGCCCATCGATGCCGACCTTGATCTTGAGCTGCTTGAAACCGTAGATCCACATCTTCCACGCGGCGAACCTCGCCTTGAACCCTTCCGCTGACGTGATCGCTGTGCTGTAGCGCACATAATCCTTCGGCTCGAAGAGATCATCATGCGCCATCAGCTTGGTGACATCCGACACAGGATGATTGAAGTGCTTGCCGAATGCATCGAGCAGCGCCAATTCGAGGGCGCAGCGAGCCGCGTTTCCCTTGCAGCCGCGGTCATCGTCCGCGATCGGAGCGAGCCGCAGTTTCTCGATGCTCGTTAGCGCGGCATGGAACGTAGGCCACTCTTCCAACTGCTCGGCCAACGTGCTTTGCTTGAGAAGTGCCAAGGCGGAATCGATGGTCTCGCCCGTCACGTATTCGCGCGGGACGCCTTCCCCGAAGCCTTCGGTGCCGTCATCGAGGACTACGCGGACCAAGAGGTTATCGGTTTCCGTGCGCGTATGAGAAGCGTGCTGGATCGGTTTCTTCAGCGGGATGCGAACCTGCCAGGCGGTGATTTCCTTGACGCGCATGGGGATGTTATACGAATCCGTTTAGCCGACGAGCTTGCTCGCCGCGTATCACATCCCACGCGTTTCCTTGTAGCAAATCCACAAGCCCATCAGCGTCACGGCAATCGCGCTGACAATGGGTAAAGCACGCAACACCCGCCCGGTGCCGTAGCGCGACTCGACGAATCGCGGCACCTGCACGACCAGGATCCCGATGATGACGAGCACCGCCGCCAACCCCGCGCTGAAAACGAGCACCGCCGGAAACACCAACCACATCTCCTTGGTCCCGACCGACCAGAAGAGCACGCCGATCGCGTCCCAGCACGGAATGAGTCCGCCCGTCATGCCGAGCACGGTCAATCCCCACCAATTTAACGATCGCGCTGCCTGCGCCGACGTTCCTTGCGGCCCAGGACCATGATGATGGTGGTGGCCGCCGTCGAGGTGAATGTGATCCGCCCGGCCAGCCGCTCGCTGTAGAAACAGCCAAAAGCCCATGCCGACGACGATCAGGCCAACCACGAGCCCCAGACCGTTCTCGATCCATTTCTTGAGAGTTTGCTGCGACTCTTGTGACAGTAGGGTGAAAATGAGCGCAAGCCCCAAGACGACGCCGGTATGCGTGAGAGTCGTGACAACTCCGAGATAGATCGCGTGCCAAACGGTGCCGCGCTCGCCGACGAGATACGCAGCCACCAGCGTCTTGCCATGGCCCGGCGTCAAGGCATGGGCAGCGCCAATCAGAAATGCCAGCACCATGATCAGCCAAAATCCGTGATCCGTGTTGAAGATCAGCCGCTCCAGGTCGAACCATTCTGAATGCGTTTCCCGCGAATCGCGTTCTGGCCCCGCCGGCGGCGTGCTTGTCTTCGGCGGCTCCGGCGCTGCCCACGGCACGAACACGACGCTGACTTCGCGCATCCGGTCTTCATCGCCCGGCTCAGGGCTCTCGTTCACGCGTTTTCGCAGGGCCTCATCGGGCTCCTTCTTGTCCTCAATCCCCAGCCCGGTCTCATTGACCAAGCTCAGGATGATCTGTCCCTCCTGGAGCCAGTAGTTCTTTTCGTAAAAGGAGAATTGCGTTTTCGCCACCGGATCCAACTCGAAAATACTCTCGAAGACAAAGTCGCAACGCAGATGACCGAGGGCCTTGCCCTGCTCATCATCCAATCGCTCCTGGTGCGAGATGCAACGCGGCGCCTCCAGCGGATTCTTGTTCACCCGCAGGATGAAATGGTCGGCGTAAATCGGGGCGTAGGTCTTCGCGAACTCGGCATAGTATTTCAAGGCCTCGCCGCGAAAATTGAGCGGATTGACGACGTCGCGGAACGGAATCATGTCGCCGTCGCGTATCGTCCCCTCATCGGCCTCGAGCCGATACTCCACGCGCACTCGAATTTGGTTCGGCTTGTCGCCCTTCTGCAACCGCACGACAATGGTGCGATCGTGGGTGTCCTTCGCCACCGGATGAGCGGACGAAATCGACGCGAACAGCCCCATCGCAAGGACACAGATTGCAAAAACCAATCGTACGACCATGACCCTATTATGACGCGATACGAGGGTTGAGGCCAAGGGGATTCGAATGAAAAAGCAAAACCCCCGAGGTTTCCCTTGGGGGTTCTGATTAAAGCCGGCGATAACCTACTTTCGCGTTATTCACACTATCATGGGCCCCAAGTGCTTAACGGCCGTGTTCGGAATGGGAACGGGTGTGGCCACTTGGGTATGGTCACC
>SHZY01000101.1 GCA_009692065.1 Gemmataceae bacterium | reverse complement strand
GCCAGCAGGCCAGAAGGTAAGGTGAACAAGGCGCTCGAACATGAATCAAAAATCAATCGTCTCCCTCGCGGGGGATCCGGAAATTCTACCGCCCGAGCCAGGCCCCTCATTGCCGGCCGCGCATGCAGGAAGCTTCGCTTATTTTAGGATTAGGCCGAGTACCGCGGAGATGGCAAAGAACATACCACCTACACCCGCTGCCGTTCCTGGGTCGCCACCCAAGGCTCGCGGATTCAGAATCGCAGCAAAGAAAGCAAATCCGAATGTCAATATGGTTACGGCAACAAAAAACGAGGTGAGCAGATAACCGAAGATCAGTAATCCAGTGGCTCCAAAGAAGCAGTCCCTGGGCTCACTCCAGCCAAGTTCTTCGCCGATTGTGTGGGCTTCCTTGGGAACGGTCACAGCGTTCTCCGCACAGAAATTCCCGGCACTCACCGCGTCGCTTGCGCTCCGAGCTAGTTTTGAAATGACGGCATTTGGCGCCCGCACGGCGTCATGCGAGCGCTAAACGCCAAGCGTTAGATCTTGATGAACCCCTTCTCAAACTGGAACGCCCTTGCCCGGAACAAGAAGTCAACGATGCTGCCCTCGTGCGGCTGCAGCCAGTTGAGGGCAATCGTCTTCATCGGCCCGATGTTGAGGCGATCGATGTGCGTCGCATCGGCGAGGGCGCGCTGGAACTTCGCGTCCTCCGTGACTGCGCTGCACACCAGCGTGGGGCCGATCGACTCCAGCATCTTCTCTTGCGGGCACTCGACGACGGTCACGAAGGGGAACATGAACTCCTTCTTCGCGATCGCCTTCTCGTGGTTCTCGCAGTAGATGACCGTGGGACGCATATAGTCGCAGTGTTCCTTCTTGACGAGCCGACTGCCATACTTGGCGGTGAAATCGATGACGCCGGCTTCCTTCACGTCCTGATCGATCTGGCTATTGATGGCATCGGCCTGGCCCTTGACTGTGAAGGCGGCAATGGCCGACTTCGGGTCTTCCGGAGGCAAGGGCTCGACCGGGCCGATCTTGGCAGCGATGGCCTCGGCGATCTTCTTGCCGTGCCGAGATACCCAGACGCCGGAGCAGTTGATGCAACCGCGACCCGAGTTGACGAACACGCTGTCGCACATGATGTCGAGATACTTTTCCCACTCATCGACCTTGTCGTCGCCGAGAAGAATCTTGCTGAAGCCTGGGCCGTGCGCCTGCACGCGCGGGTTGCCCTTGTATTGCTCGACCGTGGCCGTGCCGCCGAAGATCAGACTGCGCGGGCAATGCTGCAAGACCGCGGCGCCGACGTCGCCGAGGCCTGGGTAAATCGCGATTGCCTGCCTCGGGATGCCGGCCAGGATGAACGCCTCGGTCATACGATAGGGCGTCCACGGCTCCTGCGGCCCCGGCTTGAGGACGAGGCCCACCTGCATCGGAATGATCGGCAGCCACAGTGTGTGGACGCCCGGCGAGTTCGACGGCAACACCATGCCCAGGACCGGCGATTGCGCCTGATAGCTGATAGGGATGCCACGAGGCTCGACGCCGTAGCCGCGGGCGAGGATGTCGAGATCCAGGCCGCGCGTCAGCGAGTCGAGAATCTTGTCCATGTTGGCAAGCACGAACTGGTTCTTCTCCATGTTGAACTTGCACATGTGCTCCGGCAGGCCGGTCGTGGCGGACTGCATGCGGGCGAACTGATCAGGCGTCTGCGTACCGTCGCCCAATGGCAAGGTCGCGGTGGCGTAGAGTTCGCCGGCCTTCTTGACGATTTCGAGGATCTTCTTGATCGGAATCTCTTGCAGCACCTTGCGGGCGCGCCCAGCAAAGCGCATGTCGCGCTCGACCAGGCCGCCGTTGGCGCGGCTGACTTCGGCCAAGACTTCGCCCGTGGCGAAGTGGACCACTTTATCTTGCTCGAGGCTCTTGTACGGTTCGCCCCAGCGTGAGATCGGGATTTGCAACATGGGTAGGTCTCTCCAAAAAAATGAATCGTGTCGGCAGGCGTGTTTTATTATAGGACCCAAGAAACAGTTTAGCCGCTCGTCTCCGGCGAGCGCGAGCATCATGCCAGGCGATCCTTCATCGCTGGGCATTGCGCTCGCGCTCGCCGGAGGCGGGCGGCTAGACGAATGCTGGTCGGTGTGCTACTTACTCTTCCCCTTCTCGACCTTCTTCTCGCCCAGCACCCACATATGCAATTCATACTCGTAGGTGTCGGCCCCCTTGACGGTCACAGTCTTGGTCGGCGTCCAGTCACCCAGGACGAAGCGGTGCGACACGATGCGGGCGCCCTTCTTCATCGTCTTCTGCAGCACCGGGCTCAAGCGTTCGCCCAGGTCGTCGCCGATGTATAAGAGCACCACATCGGCATCCGCCATGTCCTTGACGTTGAGAATGTCGCCGACGCGCAGCTCGATCTTGTCCTGGAGCTTGGCGTTCTTGACGTTTTCCTTGGCCTTTTCGAGAATCTTGGGGTCGATGTCGATGCCGACCCCCTTCTTGGCGTTGAACTTCTGGATCGGGCGGATGAGCATGACAGCGTCGCCGCAGCCCAGATCATATACGACGTCGTTCTTGGTGACCTTGGCGAGCTTGCACATTTCATCGACGATGTCGTCCGGCGTCGGCACCCAGCGGACGACGATCTTGTCCGTCTTCGGGTTCTTCACCGTCACATCGACCTTGGCGTTGTCGCCCCCCTTGAGCTTGATTTCCTTGAAGCGCGTGATCTTCGTGTAGTTGTTCGGCTCAATCAAGGCTTCGATCTTGAACTTAAACTCCTTGCCCTTCTCAAGCTTAGCCTTGAAGGTGCGCGTGTCGCCTTCGCCCTTGACCTCTTTGCCGTTGACCTTGACGACGGTCTCGGAATGCCCCTTTTCGGGCACGGTGATGGTGATTTCGGAGGGCGAGGTTTCCTGGGCGATATTCCAGGCGGAAAGGCCCAGGAACAGCACCAGACACAAGGCGATACGAGTCGAGATTTTCATGGCGGCTTACACCAATGTGGAAACAGGGAATGGGACACAACACAAGATTTTTCGTTCATGGGCTTGAGTATAGCGCCCGCATGGCGCCATGCGGGCGCTAAACGCCGAGCCCTAATACACGCCAACCACCGTCGTCGCTGCAAAGGCGCGGTACGGCTTCACACCGGAACATCCGTCCCACGGGTACTTGGCCGACGGCTGCTCGCGCACCGCTTCGTCGCGTTCCATGAAACGCGGGATGAACAGCTCGTTGGTCAGCGTCGTCAGCATCACCCGGCCATCGGCGCCGTAGGGGACCAGCTTGTTATAGTCGTCGAAGTCTACAATCTGAGCGACGGCGCGCGGCTGCGGAGCGTAGTAATTGATTTTATAACCATCGACCGCCGTCGGCATGTCGGAAGCGGCCAAACCCATGAGAGTGTTGCCATAGGTCGGGGCGATGTAGATACCCTGGCCAAGGAGTTCTTCGATAGCGAAGCGGATCCACTGGCTGGTCATCTCGGTGCCGCCACAGAAGACGCCGGTGATACCCTTATCCTTGAGGGTTGTGCCGTCCTTTTCGAGCCGTCCGCACAGGGCGTCAAGCAGCTTGGGGGTGGTGAACATGCACTTGATATCGTGGTTGGCCGAGAGGATGGTGACGGCCTGATCGATCACATGGTCTTGGTACGCCTTGAGGTGCTCCATCCATCCCTTCTTGATGATCTTGATGACCCAGCGCGGATCGAGATCAACGCAGAAGCTGATCCCGCCGCGGAACTGAGCGAGGTGTTCGACCGCGAGGCGCAAGCGGCGTGGGCCGGAGGGGCCCAGCATCAGCCAGTTGGTCCCCTTGGGAAAATACGAGTCGGGCAGCGTCGCGCTGAACATCTCGTAGTCGATCCAGTGGTCGTCGCAGACGACGCGGCTCTTGGGGATGCCGGTTGTGCCGCCGGTTTCGAAGACGTAGGTCGGCTTGTTCCAGAGTTTCTTCGGCAGCCAGCGGCGCACGGGGCCGCCGCGTAACCAATCGTCCTCGAAGAGGCCGAATTTCTTGAGGTCCTCGAAGCACTTGACTTCTTTGCGCGGTTCGAAGTCGAGCTTGAGGAGCGGGTTCTTGCCCGCGGCCGCCTCAACCCAGAACGGCGTGCCGCCTTCGGGATCGAAGTGCCAGGCGACGGTTTGCCGCACATGGGCGTCGAGTTGTTCTTTGGCTTGTTGGGGTGTCATGCTCATTGCCGTAATGATTCTCCGATAAGAATTTGCAGGATTGTCGTTGCAGTATATCGTTTAGCGTTCGCCTGGCGCCGCGCGAACGCTAAACGGGGAAAAAGTCAGCGGATCGCGTAGAGCTTCGCCTTGGTGGTGACATAGAGCACGCCGTTGGCGACAACGGGGGTGCTGTGGACGACGTCATCCATATTGACCGTGGCAATGATCTTGCGCACTTTGCCGTGGGCGAAGATTACGATATCGCCATCCTCGTTGCCGATGTAGATCTTGCCGTCCACCCAATAGGTAGAACCCCAGACCGACGCCTTGAAGTCGTGGTCCCAATAGCGTTCGCCGGTCTTGGCGTCGAGGCAGTGCAGGTAGCCGGGTTCCTCGGCAATGTAGACCAGCCCGTCGTGGACGGAAGCGGTGCTGATCGTTCGCCCGAAGTAAACCTGACGCCCCTTTGGCGGCGGCGGGTTGATCGGACCGCCGAAGGCCCAAACCAGAGCCGAATCCTTGTTCTTCGCGTCCTTGACGTCATAACTCTTGGGAGACACATCTCCCTTCTTGGTGATGTCAAGACAAAGGAAATGGCTCGAGCGCGTGGCGTGCGGGTTCTCCGGATAAACTCCGAGGCCGACGTAGAGCCGATCGCCGACGACAACGGGCGTCGCCACGATGTAGTTGTCGATCTCGCGATCCCCCTTTTTCTTGCGGACGGGCACGCAATCGCATTTCCAGATCAGGTTGCCCGTCTCGGGCTCGAAGCTGTAGAGAACGGAGTCGCCGCCCGCGAAGATGACCTGCGGCTTGCCGTTGACTTGCGCGAGCGTCGGGTTCGACCATTGGCCCTCGATGATCTTGTCGCCGGGCAGGCTGGACTGCCAGGCGAGTTTGCCAGTCTTCTTGTTGATGGCGACAAAGCTGGGCGCCTTGGGGGCGTGCAGCTTGCCTTCGTCATCGACGCCGTTGCCGGTGATGACCATCACGAGATCGCCGACGACAAGCGGGGAACAGTTGGCGAGATGGTGCGGCGTGACCTTGTGCTCCTTGTGCAGGTCGTAGGTCCACTTGGTGTTGCCCATGACGTCGGCGCAGATGATCTCACAGCCCGGAGTTAGGTAGTAGAGGAACTTTCCTTCGACGACTGGGGTGGAGCACAGGCCCTGGGTAAGCGCGTCCATCGAGGTGACATCGGCGGGGATGTCGTGGGGATTCTGCCAGAGGAAGTTGCCATCGGCCTCGCGGAAACACATGAGGATCGCCTTGGGGCCCTTGACGTTCTTGTCACGCGGGTACCTGTTGTTGGTTCCGACGTAGATCTGGCCGTCGGCTATGACGGGACCGCCGTAGGACTTGTCGCCCAGCTCGGCGACCCACTTGATGTTCACGGGCTTGACTTTCTTTTCTCTGTCCCCGACGATCCACGCCGTCGGCGTATTCTTGTCGATCGTGTTGACCATGTTGCGCTGTGGGGAGCCGCCGAACATGGGGGAGTCGGATCCCTTGGCGCCACCTTGCAGAAGCGAGACAGGCTGCTGGCGCTGCCGCGGGTCCGTTGGCGTTTTGTGCCAGCGGTAGCCGGCCAGCGCGGACATGATCACGATGGGGAACAGGCACGCGGCGATGGATAAGGTCTTGGAATTCATGAATTTCCTCAAACGATAAAACCCCGCACGTTCGTTGCGCTCACGTGCCTCTTGCACACAACTGACCACTGGCCACTCACCACTATTTCTTCGTCGCGATCGCGTAAAGCTTGCTTTCGGTCATGACATAAAGAACGCCGTTGGCCGCGGAGGGAGTGGCGCGAATGCGCGCCCCCATTTCGTTCTCGGCCAGCTTGTTCAGTTTCTTGCCGTGCTCGAAGACGAACAAGGTCTTGCTGTCATTGCCGAAGTACACTTTGCCGTCCACGTAATAGGGCGAGCTCCAGGTTTCGCCTTCGGTGTCGAATTCCCAGTTTACTTCGCCGGAGTTGGCATCCATGCAGCGCAGGATGCCATTCAGGTCGGAGATGTAGACGAGATCCTCGTGGATCGCAGCCGTGGACATGGTGCGGCCAAAGTAGTAGTTGCGTTGCAGTTTTTTCCGCAACTTGGCGTCGGTGATCTCGCCACCGTAATGCCAGACCGCGGCGGATTTGGGATTCTTCTTGGTCTTGGGCGGGAACACGGTGTCATCGGTGACGAGATCGGGCGAGACATCTTCGCCGTTCATGCCCTTGCCCATGTCGATGCACCAGAAGTGGCCGATGCCGGTGCCGTGCTCTGGGTCCTGCCCGGTGCCGATGTAGACGCGATTCTTGTAGATGACCGGGGTGCTGATGAAATCGCTGCGCTCCCCGGTGCGCAGGGCATACTTGGCGTCGCGCGGATTGCAGTCGAACTTCCAGATCAGGTTGCCGTTGAGATCGACGGAATAGATCCAGCCGTCGCCGCCGGGGAGAATCACCTGGCCGCTGGCTTTGTCGTAGGCGATATTGGCCCATTGCCCATGCTGGATGAGCTGGCCGCGATTGACAAGCTCTTTGAAGAAGTTGGCGGCGTTGGCCCCCTTGGGCAACTGCAAGAGCTTCTTGGTCGGCCAATTTTCCTTCCAGACGACCACATCGTTCTTATCCATATCCTTCTGGTCCTTGCCAGCCTTCAATTTGATGAAGCTCGGCGCACCCGGTTGCGGCACATCGAGATGCTGCTCGTTGACGCCATTGGAGGTGACGACCCAGAGGTGCCCATCCACCAGGAGCGGCGAGCAGTCGGAGATGTTATGTGGGAAGACTTTCTGTTTATCAATCATGTCATAGGTCCAGATCTGTGCGCCCGCCTTGACGTCCACACAGACCACTTCACAGCGGTTGGAAACGTAGTACATACGATCGCCCTCCACATGGGGGCTGGAGCAGATTCCCTCGTAAGGCCAATCGATGACCTGGCCGCCGGGTAGTTTCTGATGGATGGACTGCCAGTTGAATTTTCCGGTCGCCTCGTCGAAGCACATGATGACGCCGAGGTCAACCGGCTTGCCCATCTTGTCGATAAACGCCCACTTCTTGTCGCGAGGATTCATGTTGTTGGTGCCGACGAAGACGCGGCCGTCGGCAATGATCGGTCCGCCGTACGCTTTGGAGCCCAGCTCGGCGACCCACTTGATGTTGACCGATTTAACTTTTTTCTTGGGATCGCCCACGTCCCACTCGGTAGGCAAGCCCTTGACCGCTGTGTTGGCCATGTTGCGCAGTGTCGACCCGCCATACATGATCCAATCCTGGCGGGCAGCCTTTTTGTCCTCCGCCAACGCCGGATTCGAGTCGGCCCCGTTGCGATATACCAAGTACAACGCGCCGACGATCAAGCCTATCGTCAGTGTCGCGGCGAAGGATCGTTTCAGAGAAGAGTATGGGGTCATGACACGGCTCCGTGTGGTAGGTTTTCCATTTTCGCCGCTTGCGGCTTAGCGCTCGCATGACGCCACGCGAGCGCTAAGCCGCAAGCGGCGGGATGATTATTTCTTGTTCGGTGCGATCCGCAGATTGTCGTAGTAAATCTCGGTGCCGGGCTGGTCGTTAAAGTTCCCCGAGACATAGCCATACAGCGTCGCGGCCCCTTCGGTGTTGGGATTCGAATCGGCCACTTCGATGCTCCACTTGGCGGGTTCCTTTTCGCCGCGCGCCCAGGCCTTGCCGCGAATGACGCCCTTGCCTTCCTGGATGTCGGTCGTGAGCTTGAGCCGATACCATTTACCGGGCTCCCAATTAAACTGGATGGTCTTGTCGATGCGCGGCACGGCGTCCCAGGAGAGGATGCGCAGGAACCCGGCAACCTTCTTGGTGTCGGGATCTTGCTTGCCTGCGAGAACCAGGGTGTAGCGATTGGCGCCGATGCCCATTTCCGGCAAAGCGTCGTTGACCTTGGTGCCGTGGACGTCGCATTCGATGGTGTAGTCCTTGGAACTGGGCAGGGTAATGTAGGCGTTGCCGCGCGAGATCAGGGGGCTGAACTTGTTGTTGACCTTGGCGAGCACCTTGTTGCCATCGATGGTCTTGACGAGGAATTTTCCTTGCGTGTTGACCCAGCCGCCGGGGACGACGCCGTCGGGGAGCATTTCAAAGGTGTTGAGGTAGGGAATCCGCGGGGCGACGCGGACACGAGCGATCGCAGAGATTTCTTCGAAGGTTGCCCCGACGAGGCTCTGCTGATTGGACAGCTTGCCGTCGATGGTGAGCACGCCATCGGACGTAATTTTGCCTTTGAGGGCCGGCGGGGTACCCTTGACGCCCGGCGGCGGTTTGGGAGTGGGGAGCGACCATTCGGGTCCCACTTCCTTGATGAAGTTGCCGTCCTCATCGAAGGCGCGGGCCTTGAAACTCGTGGTCCCACCGGTGTGGAGCGCGATCTCGGCCGGCACGATTTGGAGATGGGCGATCTTGCCGGGCTTCACCATCGGTTCTACGGCCACCGGGTTGGGGGCAGAGATGCCGTCCTTGGTGCCGACACACAGTGTTTCATCCGCTGTTGTGAAATAGAGGCGACCGTTGGCAATCGCGGGGGTGCCGTTGAGTTCGACGTCCACGCCGCCGGCACCCGGAAAGAACTCGACTGCGAGCCGTTTGCACTTGGCGGCGCCCGGCTCAAGGATGTGGAAACGGGCGGCCACTTCGGCGACGAAGATCTTGCCGTCGGCAAGCACGGGGCTGCCGCGAGTCTCGCCGCGGCCATATTTGAATTTCCAGTTCTGTTCGCCGGACTTGGTGTCAAGGCAATAGAGCCAGCCGCCGTCGTCAGGCATGTAGAGGCGATCTTCATGGATGACGGGCGATGCATAGCGGGCATGGATGCCATCGACCTGCCAGACGAGTTTGGGCACTCCCTTCTCAATCTTGGAAGCATCGAGGCAGATGACGCGCCCCTGCACGGCCGTACCGATGCTCTCTTCGCCGTGGCCAATGTAGACAAAGTTACCCGACACGACCGGCGTGCTGTTGATCGGACTGACGCTGAAGTTTTTGTAACTCCAAACTCGTTCGCCGGTGCGGACCTTGATGGCAAAGACGCTGCCGTCGGCACCGCCGGCGATCAAGAGACGCTGACCGTTGATGGTCGCGATCGTCGGTGCGGAATAATAGGTTCCTCGCGATTCAGCAGCCTCGGACCACCAGACCACGGTGCCCGTGCGCTTGTCGAAAGCAACATAGCGATTCGCTCCCCGGGCGTGGCTCCCCCAGCTTGTATTCACCATGCCAAGGATCGCAAGATCTTCATCGACGATGGGGCTGGTGATGCGGCCGCCATATCCCGACACCCGGCCATATTCCTCGCCCATCGAATGCTGCCAGACGACCTTGCCGTTCTTGCCGTCGAGGCACATGAACAATCCTTGCGTGCCGTGGGCGTAGATGTAGCCGGTTTCGGGGTCGGCCGCCAGATTGGTCCAGCCGAGGCGCGAGGTGACGATGTCGGCATGAAAGACGGGAAAAGTGTGCTGCCAGATTTTCTTGCCGGTCGTGGCATCCATGCACATGACGCGTTCACGGATCGATTCGGCAACGTCTTCTTCCTTGCCATTCACCATGACTTTCTTGGCTTCGTAGTTGATCAGATAGACGCGGTCCTTCATGACGAGCGGCGTCGAGCGGCTGCCGAACGGAGCGGTCCAGAGTACATTGCCGGCGACTTTGTCAGGCAACCCCTTGTCGGGCGAGACGCCGGTCTGCCAGGGGCCGCGCCAGTGGGTCCAGTCGGAGGCGGACGCGGTCAAGGAGACCGCGACGAACACCGACAGGACATTGCAATATCGAATCATGGGGCCACTCCATATAGCCCGCCCGTTTACGGCGGGTGCCATGCGAACCCGCCGTAAATGGGGGGCTATTTTACACGTACTCGCTGCGCCTTCATTTCAAACCGCGGCAACGTGCCCGGCGCGACCAACACGACTTCGGCACGGAACATCAATTCATCGCGGATCGCGTCGGTAATCCGCGTCGCCAGATGGCCGTCAGCACTCGCCTCTACTTCGATCCGCATCTCCGCGAGCGCTGGCGAGCGATCGATGGTCACGCGGTACTCAGCAACTTCCGCAAAACGCCGCAGCACGTTCTCCAGGGCAGCTGGATAGAAGTTATTGCCGCGGATGGCGATCATATCGTCAGTGCGTCCCAGGATGCCGCCCTCGAGCCGCATCCATTTCCGGCCACAGGGGCACAGGCGAGGGTCAACTCGCACCAAGTCCCCTGTTCGATATCGTAGGAGCGGACTGCCGATTCGTCCCAGGTTCGTGAGCACCAATTCGCCGAAACCTGCATTCTCCCATCTCCCCACCGGGGGAGACGGGCCCGGGGCGAGGGGGGGCTGCGTGGCGGGATCAATCACCTCCGCGTAATAGTCATCCTCCAAAATATGTAGACCGCCGGGGCTGGCCGGACATTCAATCGCGAGCGGTCCGATTTCGGTCATGCCGCTGTGATCGAAAACGCGGGCGCTCCACGCCGATTCAATGCGACCACGCGTCGCCGGAATGCTGCCGCCCGGTTCACCGGCCACGATCAGGCAGCGCACGCCCTCAAGGCGGACGCCCTGTTCGCGGGCAAATTCGGCAAGATGCAGCGCATAGGTCGGCGTACACAGCACGACCGTCGCCCGGTTGTCCAGCAGCATCCGCAGGCGAGCGCCGCTCGACAAGCCGCCGGTCGGCAGGCAAAGGCAGCCCATTCGGCTCGCCGCTTCGAACGCGGTCCAGAAGCCGAGGAACGGACCGAACGAGAACGCGAACAAGAGACGATCCGCCGGCGTGACGCCGACGATGTCGAACATCGTCCGCCAGGAGCCAAGCAGCCGCTCCCAGCTTGCCGGCGTATCGAGCCAGCGCAACGGAGCGCCGGTGGTCCCGGAGGTTTGATGCAGGCGCGTGTAGCGCTCAAGCGGGTAGGTCAGCAGTTCACCATACGGCGGGTGCTCGGCCTGGTTGGCGAGCAATTCGGCCTTGGTCGTGAACGGCAATTGCTGCCAATCGTCGAGCGGCAATCCAGCGAACTTGCGCGCGTAGAAGCGATTGGCCGGCAGGATGGTTCGCAGCAGTTCAGCCAGGCGTGGGTCCATGGGTCACGGGGTTATTTTGAACGCGAACACATACTCATGATCGCGCAAATACAGATGCCCGTTGGCGACGACCGGATACGCCCAGATTCTGCTCTGCCGGCTGGTGCCGTTGCCTGGGATGGCCGATTTTTGCGGTGGGGTGAAGCTGCTGATCAGTTTCATACCCGCGGGGTCGGGATCCGCCGCGACTAGACCGACTTCACCGTCGTCCGTGTAGAAATAGAGCATGCCCTCCGCGGCGGTGACAACGCCGCTCTTGCAGCTCAGCGTTTGACGCTCGTCCCACACTACCTTGCCGCTCTCCAGATTCTGGCAGACCCACATCCCTGGTTCCGAGTGGCCGTAGATGTGGCCGTCGATCAGCACGACGCCGCCGTGGGTGTTCTTGACTTTCTTCTGCATCGCCTTCGAGAACTTTTCCGTCGCGGTCTGGCCCTTGGCGATCTCGAACAGATGGCAGCCGCCGCCGAAGCCCGCGGTGACGTAGACTTGGTTGCCGGCGACCACCGGACTGGCGCTAATGCCGTCGTTGCTGTTGGTGAAGATCGTTTGGGTCCACAACACCTTGCCGTTGGCGGCGGAGATACCGGAGACTTCGCCGTGGATATCGCCCGGCTTGTCGTGATAGCTCGTCTGAATGTACTGGCGAACGCCGTGAATATCGGCGACGACCATCGAGGAGAACGGTGCGTTGTTGGTCAGGCCGGCGCTGCGCCAGATGACGTTGCCGTTGGTCTTGTCGAGTGCTGCGAGCGTCCCCTTGGGCCCACCCGGGGTACAAATGAGATGCTTGCCGTCCACAAGGGGCGATTCGCTCCAGCCGTACTTGTCCATGATGACGCCGCCGAGATCCTTCTCGAGATTCTTGCGCCAGACTTCCTTGCCCTTGTTGGCAATGTCGAGGCAAACCAGGTCGGCCTGGCCACCGAGGGCGTAGAGAAAGTCGCCGTCAACGGTGGGGGTGCTGCGCGGCCCGTCGCCGTAGAAGTTCCCCTTGTAGGTATAAAGGATGCCGATCCTGGTACGCCACAGTTCCTTCCCGGTCTTTTCATCGATGGCGATGACGTATTCATCCTTGGCAAGGGCCAACCCCTTGCCGTCGAATGCCAACCCCTTGGCGTCGAATGCCAGGTCCGTACCGAGCGTGTAGACGACCCCCTTGGCAACCGCAAAGCTTGAGAAGCCGAGGCCGGCGTCCTTGTAGGTCCAGGCGAGCTTGGGGCCGCCCTTGGGCCACGCCTTGAGCAAGCCTTTTTCCTTGGAAACGCCGGTGCGATCGGGGCCGCGGAACTGGGGCCAATCGTCGGCCACCGTATACGATGCGATCAGCATGCCGCACAGGATGGCGAGCGAACCTTTTTTCATGGGGACCTCGTCGGAGTCGAGAAGCAAACGGGCGGGTGGCAACCGGATGCCGGCGGGTAAAACTCTATTGCAAGTATACGCGAAAGCCCTTCAGACCGGCAACGAAATCGAGTTCCCCTCTCCCCTCCGGGGGAGAGGGGAGGGTAAACGAAAAGGCCGCCCGGCCTCAATCGAGACGGGGCGGCTCTGATACTTCATCGAGTCCGATCCGCGCAGGTTGCCTACGGCGCCTCACAGCAGGGCGGAGTCTCACTGGCGCAGCAACTCTTCTTCCCCGACAGGACTCCGGCCCGCGAAAAAGTTGGGCAACACGATCCTGTTGGGCTGCCTTCGCTCGACTCATCGGTCGACTCGCTGTGGCAGCATTCGCGCGGCATCCCGCCGCACACGGAGCCGCAGCAGCCGAGCTTCTGATACGTCGCGTCGCCGGCTACCCACAGGGCGCCCGACAAAACCACTGCAACAAGTGCTTTCGTCAACATGAGATTACTCCAATGATAAGGGCAGGGGCATTCTACAAGAAAACCGCGTATGATGAAAGACGAGAATCGAACTGCATTTCAATCCCCGCCCGCGCAACTTGCTGCGCTCGGAGGCATCACGCCATGAAACGCTATCCACGCAGCATCTTCCTCATTCTCATCGGTTTCGCCGCCGGCAGCCTTCTTGTCGGCTCCTGGCTGCAGGGCCAACCCGCCGGCACACCGCCGCCGGTGGTGCCACGCGAGTTGACGTCATATCGCGATATCGTCAAACGGCTCCTTCCCGCAGTCCTCTACATAGAGACGCACGCCAAGAACCAAACCGATCGACTCGGCTTTGGCTCCGGCTTCTTCATCGATTCTTCCGGCGTCGTCGTCACCAACTACCACGTCGTCGAAGGGGCGGAGGTCGCCATCGTTCATACGCATGATGGCCGCAAATTTTCGTCGAAGAATATCCGGAGTGATCGCCGCACTGATCTGGCAGTGATCTTGCTCGATGCGAAAGACTCGAAGTTTCCGGTGCTCGAACTCGGCGACTCCGAGGCGATGGAGATCGGCGACCGCGTGCTGGCCGTCGGCGCTCCGTTCGGCCTGGTGGGTTCCGTGACCCACGGCATCATCAGCGGCAAGGGGCGCAGCGGCCTCAAGATGAACATGTACGAAGACTTCCTCCAAACCGACGCGGCCATCAACCCGGGCAACTCGGGAGGACCGCTGGTCAACCTCGAAGGCAAGGTGGTCGGCATCAACGCGGCGATCAAGAGCAAGAGTGGCGGCTTCCAGGGCGTCGGCCTGGCGACATCCAGCAACCTCGCCAAGAGCGTCGTTCCCGCGCTGCGCACGACGGGAACCGTCAAACGCGGCTACCTCGGCGCTCACATTCGCGAACTCGATGCCGACACCGCCGCCAAACTCGGCCTCGCCAAGAGCGGCGGCGTGGTCATTGCGGAGGTGTTCGACAAGACGCCCGCGGCGAAGGCCGGCATGAAGTCGGGCGATATTCTCACTGCGGTTGCCGGCAAGTCAATCAAGAACGGCGACGCCCTGCAGCGCGTCGTTGCGGCGCTGCCGATCGAACAGGCGGTCGACGTGGATCTGCTGCGCGAAGGCAAGCCGCTGCGGCTCACGGTCGTCATCGAAGAGCAACCGACCGAGTATGGCGTGCCCAAATAGCGCCTGTGTCCGAACCTGAAGCGGCAGCGAAGGACGCCCTTTCGTTCGCTGATGCTTCAGGCTCGGACGTGGCGATTCAAACCGGTCGCCCCTCAATCACACTCACCTCCGTCGGCGTCGGCACCACCCGCTCCAGGCGGAAGCCAGCTTTCGCATACATCTCGCGGTACTCTGCCTCCGTTCGCTCACGCCCGCCTGGTAAGACCAGCATGTTGAGGTCAAGCCACTTCGCCGGCTGCGGCTCATTGCGCAGCTTGATAACCATCTCGATCACGAGCAGTTTGCCATGCTTGGGAATCACCTTGCGGATGTGGCTCAAGATGGTGTGGCACTGCTCGTCGGTCCAGTCATGGATGATGTGCCGCATCTGGTACGCGTCGCCGCCGGGCGGGGCCGACTCGAAGAAGCTGCCGGCAATCGTTTGACAGCGGGCGGCCACGCCGGCACTTTCGAGATCCTTCTTGGCGCGATCGATGACGCCGGGCAGGTCGTAGAGGATGGCCTTCATGGCCGGATTCTTCTTGAGCACTTCGATCAGCACCGTCCCGTTGCCGCCGCCGACATCGACCAGCGTGTTGATGCCAGTGTAATCGTAGGCATCGATCATCGCCTGCGTCTCGGGGCCGTGGAAGCCCGTCATGGCGGCGTCGAAGATCTTCGCCTGTTCCGTATGTTCCGACAGCCAGTCAAAAACCGGCTTGCCATAGATATGATCGAACGCCGGCTTCCCCGTCTGCACACTATGGAGCAGATCGCCCCAGGAGCGGTAGTGCTCGTCCCCCATCATGATCGCAACGGCATACATCGAGCCGTGCACGTCGAGCAGCAGTTCCGCCATCGGCGTCAGGTGGAATCGGCCCTGCTCGTCCTCCGAGAAAATCTCGACGCTGGAAAGCGCGCGCAGCAGGCGATAGAGCGCCTGCGGCTGCGTCTTGGTCGCTTGAGCAAGCTGCGTCGCCGCCTTCGGCCCATCCTTGAGGAGGTCCGCGAGTTTCAGCTTGGCGGCGACATGGATCGATTGGGCTGTCCAGTAGCTAGTGATCATCTGGATGAGTTGCTGGCGAGGCGTTGGTTTTTGATCGGCCATGATTCGTTCTCCGCAGGGGAAATGGTGATCCGTCCAACCAACAAAGTACGGCACGGCGCTTGCATCGAAAAGTGGCTCTGGTCCACCGCTCCCCTCCGGGGGAGAGTAATGCCGGACGCCCCATTGCGTAATCGCACCGAATGATAGACAATAAGTGCAAAGGAGCCGCACGAATGTCCGCGCATCTGACGGAACTCTTAAACGCATTCAATTCGACGTTGCCGCTCGCCAAAGCACGCACCATTCCGAGCGCCTGGTACTTCGATCCAGAGATCTACGCTCTGGAATCAACCAAGGTTTTCGGCAACACCTGGCAATATGTGGCCCGAGCCGAGCTGGTGGAAGATCCGGGCTCCTTCATGACGGTCGAGGTCGCCGGCCAGCCGATCCTCGTGGTGCGCGACGAGAAGGGAACGCTGCGCGCCTTTCACAACGCCTGTCGGCACCGCGCCGCTCAGGTCATCAACGAACCGTGTGGACATGCCACCAAGCTGCGCTGCCGCTATCACGGTTGGACCTACGATCTCGCCGGGAAGCTGCGGGGCATGCCGGAGTTCGACGGCGTCGAGGAATTCAAGAAGGAAGAGCAGGGCCTGCCGCGGATGCGTGTGGAAACATGGGGCCCCTTCGTCTTCGTTCATCAAGGCCAGCCCAAGCAAATGCTGGCGGAGTTTTTGGCGCCGTTGCCGCAGATGACCGAAGGCCTGGGGATCGCCGAGCTGCACTTCTTCGATCGGCGGGAGTATGTGCTCGAATGCAACTGGAAGGTCTTCGTCGATAACTATCAAGACGGCGGCTACCACGTCAACACTGTGCATCCAACCCTTGCCGGCGCGCTCGATTACTCCAAGTATCGCACGGAGCTGCACGAAACCAACACCATGCAAATCAGCCCGATGAAAACGTCCGACGATCCGACCGTCGCCAAGGTCCGTGCCGGCTCGCACGCCTACTACTGGTGGATTTTCCCGAACTTGATGATTAACCTTTATCAGGGCGTGATGGACACCAACTGGGTGATCCCGCTCGGGCCTGATAAATGCAGGGTGTACTTCGATTTCTACTTCGCCGACGTCAAGACTCCCGAGGCCAGGCGATTCAACGAGCAGAGCATTGCCGTCGCCCATCAGGTGCAGCTCGAAGACTGGGGCGTCTGCGAGGAAGTCCAGCGTGGCCTGAAGAGCCGATCGTACGATACCGGTCGCTTCAGCGTGAAGCGCGAGGCGGGGGGGTATTTTTTCCATCAACTGCTGGCGCGCATGTTGCGCGAATAGCCGCTTGCGGCGCAGCATGTGCTGTGCCGCAAGCGGCAGAAAACAACGAGGGAATTGCATTGAACCAAACGCGCGAAAACATGACCGTGCATCGCGAGCGCGCCATCCTCGTGAGCGTCAACCTGCCGAGCAGGCCCTGGAACGGCGATGACCCGCTCGACGAATTGCGCGGCCTCGCCCAGACCGCCCGGGCCAATATCGTCGGCGAACTGACGCAGAAGCGCCAGCAGATCGTGCCGGCCACCTACATCGGCAAGGGCAAGCTCGACGAACTCACCGAAATCTGTCAGGTCAAAGACGCCGAGGTTGTCATCTTCGATAACGACCTTTCGCCGGCCCAGGTTCGTAATCTCGAAAAAGCGACCAACGCCAAGGTCATCGATCGCAGCGAATTGATCCTCGACATCTTCGCCACGCGCGCGCGCACCGTTGAATCGAAGTTGCAAGTGGAACTCGCACAGCTCGAATACGCGTTGCCGCGGTTGAAGCGGATGTGGACCCACCTGTCACGCTACAAGGGCGGCATCGGCCTGCGCGGCCCCGGCGAAACGCAGCTCGAAGAGGATCGCCGCCTCGTCGGCCTGAAGATTCGCGACTTGAAAGGACGCCTCCGCCACGTCCAGAGCCGACGCCAGCGCGAGGTCGAGAGCCGTTATGAAGAACACACCGTTTCGCTGGTGGGCTACACCAACGCCGGCAAGAGCACCCTGATGAACCGCCTGACTGGCGCTGACGTTTATGTCGAAGACAAGCTATTCTCGACGCTCGACACGCGCACGCGCCAGTGGCGCATCGGCGATTGGGGCCGTGTGCTCCTGAGCGACACCGTCGGCTTCATCCGCGATCTCCCCCACCATCTGGTGGCGTCATTCAAGGCCACGCTGGAAGAAACACGCCAGGCCCGCTTGCTCTTGCACGTGGTCGATGCCAGCAATCCGCATGCGGAGGAACATATCCTCGCCGTCAAGGACGTGCTCAAGGAGCTCGATTGCGACGGCAAATCGACGCTGCTCGTCCTGAACCAGATCGATCGGCTCCAAGATTTGTCGTACTTGCAGGTGCTGCAAGCCCACCACCCGCGCGCCGTCGCCGTCAGCGCCCGCACCGGCCAGGGCATCGATGCCTTGCAGGACGCCGTCATCGAGATGCTCAGCGCCGACTTCGTGCAAGTCTCCATCGACGTGGACGCCGGCAATGGCCGCGTGCTTGCGTACCTTGCCGCTCATGCGGAAATCTATCGCCAGGAGTTCCACGACAACCGCATCAAGATGTTCGGCGCGTTGCCTCGCCAGCTGGTGCGGCACATTCAGGAACCGGACGTGCAGATCGAGGAAGTCGGCGCGGCAGACAAGGAGACTGGGAGACAGGGGGACGGCGAGATCGAGTGATAATCTGTTGCGTCATGTAGTTCGCTCGGCGGTTTCGCGGATCCCGTCAGCTTTGAATTGCTTGAGATACCGCCAGAAATCCCAAAACGCAAACGCCGATCAATCGCGGCCGGGGACATATCGACCGTAATCGAACGCTGCGCCGACTCCAGCGGCGGCTTCGCCGTGCATTCGTCCATCAGGTTCATGGTTTTATTCGCCAGCCTTACGTGAAAAGGAATCGCTTGACCGTGCTTGCTCGATGCTGCCGCAATCGGACGGCACGCCTGGCATCCACGACCAGACGATGACGATAAGAGCGTGCACCAACCCGCCGATCAGAATTGCGAATGCAGCCCGAAATATCGTGGGCACCCGCATCTCTTCGGAATCCGGGGAGCTGAGTAAGGACCAAAAGCCATGATTGTCGTTGGCTGCGCCCGTCGCTGGGTCCCAGAACCCCAGAGCAACGAACGCGCCGATAGCGGCCAGCGCCCAAAGTGAGTAAACAGTGCAAAATCGCTTCATCGCCATATTCTCAATTCTCGCACGTCACGGAATCGAAGTCAAAGGGACTTGCTCTTGGTTTTCGCATGGTTTTTCCGCTGCTATCGGGTATGCTATCATCAACCGCACTCGGCTTCTACCCCACCGAATTCCTGCCATGCCATCCCTCACCCGTCCATTATCTTGCGCCTTCATTTTTCTCTTGGCGTCTACGTCGCAAGCCCAATCCCCCATCAGCTTCCGCAACGAGGTCATGGCCGTCCTCTCGCGCGCCGGCTGCAACCAGGGCATCTGCCACGGCAACCTCAACGGCCGCGGCGGCTTCAAGCTGTCGTTGCGCGGCCAGGATCTCCCGCTCGATCTCGCCGCCATGACGCGCGACCAGCTTGGCCGGCGCGTCAATCCGCAGAATCCGGAGGCGAGCCTGCTCCTGCAAAAACCGAGCGGACAAGTGGCTCACGAAGGCGGCGTCCGCTTCGGCGTCAACAGCAACGAGTACCGCATCCTACGCGACTGGATTGCGGAAGGCATGCCTCTCGACCCGCAGGACGCCACGCGACTCGTCAACCTCCAGGTCACGCCGGTCGAGCAATACATTGTCCAGCCGTCGAACGAGATCACGGTGCAGGTGCGTGCGATCTTTTCCGATGGCAGCACCAAGGACGTCTCGTCGCTCGCCGTCTTCGAATCGACAAATCCGAAGATCGACGTGTCGCGCTCGGGGCATGTCAAGAGCACGGAGCCTGGCGAGACCACCATCGTCGTGCGCTATCTTCACCTGCAAGCGACGGCCCTGCTCGCGTTCGTGCCGGAGCGCAAGGACTTCGCCTGGTCGAAGCCGCCGGTCCACAACTACATTGACAAGCACGTTTACGCCCGGCTCGAAAAGCTGCGGGTGAATCCGTCGCAGATGTGCAGCGACAGCGAATTCCTGCGGCGAGCTTATCTCGATTTGCTAGGTCAGTTGCCGACGCCCCAGGAAATTCGCATGTTCCACGTGGAACATGCGAAGGACAAACGTGCGAAACTGATCGACGCTCTTCTGGAACGCCCCGAGTACGCCGACACCTGGGCGCTCAAGTGGGCCGACCTCTTACGTGTTGAGGAAAAGCAGCTCGACAAGAGCGGCGTCAAGGTCTTCCACGCCTGGATTCGCGAGAGTATTGCCGTCAACAAACGGCTTAATCGGTTCGCGCAGGAGTTGGTCGCCAGCCGCGGTAGCACCTACAAGGACCCGGCGTCCAACTACTATCGCGCCCTGCGCGAGCCGCAGATTCGCTCGGAGGCGTTCGCCCAGGTCTTCCTCGGCATCCGCATGCAGTGCGCCAAGTGCCACAATCACCCGTACAACCAGCTCACGCAGAACGATTACCATCAGCTCGCCGCGTTCTTTCCGCGCGTGCAATACAAGATCCTCGAGAACAAGCGCAAGGACAAGCTCGATAGCCATGAGTTCATCGGCGAGCAACTCGTCTTCATGGACGACAAGAGCGAGGTCAAGCACCCCGTCAGCGGCCTCGTGCTCAGGCCAAAATACCTCGGCGGCGACGAATTGCCCCCCTCGCCCTCTGGGAGAGGGGTTGGGGGTGAGGGCCCCAAGGATGATCGCTTGTTGCTACTCGCCGACTGGCTTGCCGATGCGAAAAACCCGTACTTCGCGCGCACGCAGGCCAATCGCATCTGGTACCACCTGATGGGCCGCGGCATCGTCGATCCGGAGGACGACTTCCGCCAATCGAACCCGCCGGTCAACGGCCCGTTGCTTGACGCTCTGGCCAAGGATTTCGCCGAGCACAAATTCGACCAGAAGCACCTGATCCGCACGATCATGAACTCGCGCACCTACCAATTCTCGGCCCTCCCGAACGAAACCAATAAGGACGACGAGACCAACTTCTCGCACACCATCGTCCGCGGCCTGTCCGCCGAAGCGTTGCTCGACGCGATCAGCCAGGTGACCGGCGTCCCCGCAACGTTCAACGGCTATCCCGCCGGCACGCGCGCCGCCCAGCTACCGAGCTTGCCGGGCCTGGATCGCAAGGAATCGAACGACGTCGGGGTCAAGTTCCTCCGTCAGTTCGGCAAACCCGAACGCCTCCTGGCATGCAGTTGCGAACGCTCCGACCATACCACGCTCGCCCAAGCCCTGCAACTGATCGCCGGCAACCTCCTCGACACCGGCCTCAAGACCCCCGACAACCGCCTCGGCAAACTCCTGAAAGCCGGCAAGTCGAACGCGGAAATCGTCGATGACCTGTTCCTGGCCGCATTGACTCGATCGCCGAACGACCGCGAACGCTCGGCGTTGGTGGCCCGCATCGAACGTGCGACTGATCGGCGGGCCGCGCTGGAGGATCTGCTGTGGGGGGTGTTGAATAGCAAGGAGTTTTTGCTGCGGAAGTGACGCGGGATAGGATTCCGAACCTGTCGCTCGCATTCAGTTGCTCCGTTCTTGAGGCCCGTGCACGGGCTTCACCAACGCGCTCCGCCAACGGACTGTACGGAATGAGAGCTGCGGCCTCGCAGCAAACGAACCAAATGACGCAACCGCACACTGACCCCATCGATCCTCCGGCCCTGGCCCAATGGCTCGACCGCTTCCTGCCCTTGCCGATGTTCGCCTTGAGCATCGTCTATCTCGCGGTGGAGGCCGGCGTCATTCATCGCATCGAGGAGGGGTATGTCACGCTTATCGAAGCACGGGTCATGACCTGGTGCCTGGTTGCCCTTTGGCCCATCTTCGCGATTGAGGCGCTCGTACGTTTATTCCTCACCCGTCGGCAGATGGCATTCTGGCCACGCTTCTGGATCCTCCTGGTCGTGGTCCTGTTTCCGTTCGTAAGGATCGGCATGCGAGCGCATGCCGACTCCGGCAAGATCTGGCTGCCGAGGCTGGGCTGGCAGGAGGTGGATCGGAAGTTGCGAATGACGATGGAGCGATTCTTCAGCGTGCCGCTGATCCTCTTTGCGTTGATGGTCCTGCCGATCCTGGGGTTCGAGTACTTCTGGGAGGAGCAGGTGCATCAGTACTTTTGGCTCAAGTTGACGCTCGACATCGCCAGCAGCCTGATCTGGATGGCGTTTGCGATCTAGTTCACCCTGTCGATCAGCATCGCCGAGCACAAGGTCTACTACTGTCTACAGAACTGGATCGACCTCGCCGTGGTGGCCTTGCCCGTGATTGATTTCCTGCCGATCCTCAGGCTCTGGCAACTGGCGCGGCTGGTGCAGCTCAACCAGATCAGCCGGCTCGGCAGGCTCTATCGTCTGCGCGGTCTCATGCTGAAGGCGTGGCGTGCGTTCCTTCTCCTGGAGATGCTCAGCAGGCTCTTGGGCAACTACAAGGAACGCCGGCTCAAGAAACTCCGCGACCTCGCCGCCGCCAAGGAAATCGAGCTGGACGAGCTGCGCCAGGAGATCACCGAATTGGAATGCGCGATTCAGAAGGAGAAGGAAGCATCCTCCGCCCAGCCGGCGGAGGTGCCGCAAGCCGTCGAGCGCGAGGAGGGTATGGTGGACCCCATTGTCTAGACCAAAAACGCCCATTTCTTCACTACACTTTTCCTGCCATTGGCCTTGTGCCCGACTACCCAGGTCGCTATCGTCTCGCCGCCGAGTGAAACGGAGGCGGGCTCTGCGGGGACGCAACCCGCCAAGG
>SHZY01000100.1 GCA_009692065.1 Gemmataceae bacterium | reverse complement strand
ACAAAAACAGTTACCCAACGGGCATCAAGGTCACCGACGACGAACTGGCGTCGGTGAATCTTCGCCCAGCAAAGTTCCACGGCGAGTGGAACTATACCATCAGGCCGTCCGGATGAAGTTGTAACACTAATCGCCGGACAGCCCCTAAGACCATTTAGGCTCGCAAGAAAGTACAATCAAGACCATCCGGATAGGCCGCCGGCGAGACTCGGAGCCCTGCAATTTGGCAAAGGCAAACTGCGAGTTGACGAACAATTTGCAATGTTCCTGATCGCCAAGATACGAGATTGCGATATCAAAGAGAGGGAACGGAGGACATCATGAACCAACCTATTTCTCGTCGCGAAATACTCTCCACGCTCGGCGGCGGTTTCGGCGGCCTCGTGCTCAACTCGCTGCTCAAGGCCGATCCTCCATCGCTTGCGCGTCCGGCTAACAGTGGAGCACGCGATCCGCATTTCGCGCCGAAAGCGAAGGCTGTCATTCAGCTTTTCATGCACGGCGGGCCGAGCCATGTCGATTTGCTCGATCCGAAGCCGATGCTCGATCGCTATGACGGGCAGGCGCCGCCGGCGGAAGTCGCGGACGACGAACGGCTCACGGGCAATCTACTCAAAAGTCCGTTTCGCTTTCGGCGGCACGGGGCATCCGGCCTGGAGTTCTCCGAGGTGTTGCCGCACATCGCTCGGCATGCGGACAAGATCGCGGTGGTGCGTTCGATGTTCACGGAGCATCGCAATCACGAGCAGGCTTGCTGGATGATGCACACCGGCATGATCGTCGCGGGCCGGCCGTCGATCGGGGCCTGGGTTGCCTATGGCCTGGGGAGCGAGAATCAGAATCTGCCGGCCTATGTGGTGCTGCCCGATCCCCGTGGCTTGCCGGTGGACGGCATTCGGAACTGGTCGAGCGGTTGGATGCCGCCATTGTATCAGGGCATGCAGTTCCGCTCCGAGGGGATGCCCGTGCTGAATCTGCGGCCACGCACCCCGCGACCGCCGAGCGTCGAAGAGAATCGCATGCGGCTGCTGGAGGAATTGAACGGCCAGCATCGCGAGCGCCGGCCCGAGGAGTTGGAGTTGGACGCCCGCATCGCGAACTTCGAAATGGCCGCGCGCATGCAGCTCTCCGCAGGCGACGCCCTCGATATCACACAAGAATCGCCCGGAACGCAACGGCTCTATGGTCTCGACAATCCGACGACGCGTGCTTACGGCACCCGCTGCCTGATGGCACGCCGGCTCGTCGAGCGTAGCGTCCGCTACATTCAGATCTTCCTGTCTGGCCAACCGTGGGACACGCACGGGAACAACGCGGCCGGCACGCGCGGCATCTGCGACCAGACCGACCTGCCGATCGGCGGCCTCTTGACCGACCTCGCCCAGCGCGGCCTCTTGGATTCAACGCTCGTCTTCTGGGGCGGCGAGTTCGGCCGCACGCCGGGCGCCCAGAACCGCGACGGCCGCGACCATCACCCCTACGGCTTCAGCGTCTGGCTCGCCGGCGGCGGCATCAAGGGAGGCCAGAGTCACGGCGCCACCGACGACTTCGGCTACCACGCCCGCGTCGATCGCACCAGCGTCGCCGACCTGCATGCGACCATGCTGCACCAGCTGGGGTTGGACTACGCGCGGCTCGCGTATCAGCGACATGGGCGCGACGAACGGCTGACGGACGTGGCCCAGCCGCAGTTGCTGCGCAATTTGATCTGATTCGGAGCCCGACGCGCCAGAAAGGGATTTCGTGCTGGCGCTCGCGTCCGCGGCGGGCTCAATTGTTTCACCTCTTTGCCTCGACAACAATCCCCTTGATTATGGAGACACTCCCATGCTTTATCCCCTCGCCAGCCGATCCTGGGCGTTCGCACTCGCGGCATCCATCTTGAGCGCTGGCTTGATGTCAGCCACTCTTTCGTGGTCATCGGTGGAGCCGGCTCTGCAGCCCAGCACCCTCACCCCCGGCCCCTCTCCCGGGGGGAGAGGGGAGAAGGAGAAGCTGTCGCCGACCGAGAAGGCCAAAGCCCTCGGCATCAAGCTCGGCAAGGTCGAGCCGAAGTATCTCAATCACTGCGTCAAGACCGGTAAGTTGCTCTTCACCTCCGGATTCGGCAGCAAGACCAAGGGCCGGCTCGGCAAGGATCTGGACATCGAAGGCGGACGCAAAGCCGCACGAGAATGTGCCGTCGAAATCCTCCAGGCGGTCTATGATCGGCACGGCACGCTCGACAACCTTCGGGTGGTCAAGGTGCTTGGCTGTGTCAATTCGACACCCGACTTCTACGATCAGCCGAAGGTAATGAACGGCTGCTCCGATTTGCTGCACGAGATCTTCGGAGCGAAGACCGATGGCTGGCACGCACGCAGCGCGCTCGGTTTCGCGTCGTTGCCGAATGGGTGTGCGGTGGAAGTGGAGGCGATTTTCGAAATCAAGGAGTGAACGCTGAATTCGTTTAGCGCCCGCATGGCGCCACGCGGGCGCTAAACGAAGATCGTCAGATCATTTCCTTTCGACGACGACCCAGATATTCTTGAACTGCAGCGGGTTGCCGTGGCCTTGCAGACGCAGCAATCCGGGCGTGCCTTCGGGCTCCATGCGGGCGCCGCCGGTGACGCCCTTGAGTTCGACGTTGTCGTGAATGACGACGCCGTTGAGCTTGACGGTCAAGCGCGAGTTCTTGATCTTCTTGCCGGTGTCGTCGCGCACGGCATTGGTGAAATCGACGTCGTAGGTTTGCCACTGGAGCGGCGGCAGACACATGTTGACGCTCGGCTTGACGAGGCTGTAGACGCCGCCGCACTCGTTGTTCATGCCTTCGAGTCCGAAGGAATCCAGAATTTGCACTTCATAATGATCGACCTGGTAGAAGCCGCTATTGCCACGTCCCTGGCCGCGGGCATCGGGGCGATAGGGGAGCAGGAACTCGACGTGGGCGGTGTAGTTGGAGAACTTGCGTTTGGTGGTAACTTCGCCGCCGTCGGTGTTGAGGAAGCCGGTTTTCTTATCGACGCGGCCGCCGTTCCATTCGTCCTTGCTGGAGCCCTCGAAGAGGACGACGGCGCCGTCCGGCGCTTTGGCGGCGATGGAGGGGCTTTTGCGTATTGTCTTTTTCATGACCAGTGCATTCTTGATGCCGTAATTTACTGTCAGAGTGTCACCGATAATGGTGCCCCTGAAGTCCTTCTGTCCTGGCGGCGGAAACTTCACTGTCGCTGAGAATTCTAGCGGCGACTGAGCCAGATATTTGCGTTTGCCGGCTGTAGGAACGAAAACGACCTTGTCATCCTCCAACTTGCCATCCAACAACGCCTTGGCCAGTCCGTCCCAACCTGCTCCTGGCAGGCCACGTTTGCACAAGACCGCTTGGAAAGTTCCGCCACCAAGCGCAATCACTTGGCATCCGATCTCGTCACCGACATATTCTCCCTGAAACTTGAAATCGGCCGGCAGCGTTGGATCGCTAGCGTCGGTCCAGACTTCCTTCTTCTTCTCCGGCTTCTTCTTGTCGCCGCCGGCCGCGCCGACGGTAGTGGCGGCAAGCGTGGCCAACAGCGTGCTCAAAACAACGGCACAGATCAGGAATCGTTTGGCAAGCATGGGTTTCTCCGTGGTGGAACTATTGGCTAGTGTGCGCCATCGTCATTCGGCGACGGCACGTGGTTCGACGCCTTGACGGCGGTCTCAAGGTTCGTTTTTTTTTGGCTCGGCCCGAGGATAGCTTCCAGATCCTCGCTCAGCAATTCTTCCTTATTCAAAAGTTCCGCGACCATGCGTTCCATCTCGGCGCGGTGCGCGTCGATAATTTTGTACGCGCGCTCGTCCGCCTCCTGGAGCATCTTGCGGACTTCTTCATCGATGAGCTGGGCAGTCTCTTCGCTAAAGTCGCGTGGCTCCTGGATTTCCTTGCCGAGGAAAACGTGCTCCTCGCCGATGCGGAAGGACATGGGGCCGAGCTTATCGCTCATGCCCCAGTGGGTGACCATGTAGCGTGCCAGGCGCGTGGCCTGCTTCAAATCCATCTCGGCGCCGGCGTACGGCTGATTGTACATGAGTCGTTCAGCGGCCCGTCCTCCCATGGCGACGGCAAGCCTGGCCTTGAAATAGTCCAGGCCGTGGTGAAATCGTTCTTCATCAGGGGGCGAAATCGTCACGCCGCCGCTTTGCCCGCGTGGCACGATCGACACCTTCTGTGCCGGATCGGCCTCGGGCATGTACCAGCCGACAATGGCGTGGCCGGATTCGTGATAGGCGGTTCGTTTCTTCTCTTCCTCATTCAATACATCTTCGCGTTTCGGCCCCATGAGCACTCGGTCAGCGGCATTCTCGAAATCGACACGCTCGATGCGAGATTTATCGTCGCGCGAGGCGATCAGGGCGGCCTCGTTAGCGAGATTGCGCAGGTCGGCCCCGGTCATGCCGATCACTTTGCGAGCGATCTCTTCAAGGTTCACGTCGTCGGCGAGCGGCTTGTTGCGAGTGTGCACCTTGAGGATTGCCACGCGCCCCTGCCAGGTCGGGCGATCGACGGTGACATGGCGATCGAATCTGCCCGGCCGCAGGAGCGCGGAGTCGAGCACGTCGGGACGATTGGTGGCGGCGATGACGATGACCGATTCGTTGGGCGAGAACCCGTCCATCTCGCTCAGGATCTGGTTGAGCGTCTGCTCGCGTTCGTCTGAGCCGCCGCCGACGCCAGCGCCTCGCATGCGTCCGACGGCGTCGATCTCGTCGATGAAGAGCAAGCACGGGGCGCTCTCCTTGGCGGTCTTGAACATATCTCGCACCCGGCTGGCGCCGACGCCGACGAACATCTGGATGAACTCGGAGCCCGAAATCGAAAAGAACGGCACGCCTGCTTCACCTGCAACAGCGCGAGCCAACAGCGTTTTACCCGTGCCGGGGGGTCCGATCAGCAGCACCCCCTTGGGAATTTGGGCGCCGAGCTTCTGAAACTTCTCGGGATTCTTGAGGAACTCGACGATCTCCTGCAACTCGTACTTGGCATTAGCCATGTCGGCGACGTCTTCAAACGTGGTCCGCGCTTTCGTCTTGTCATAGCGCTTGGCGGGGCTGCGGATATAGTTGTTGAGGAAGTTCGACCCGAACGGATCGCGAAATCGCGGCAGAATCAAAAAGAAGAAGATCGCGCCGATGATGAAGAGGGTGAACAGGAATGTGAGCATGGGCGTCAACCAGGCGCCCATTTGCCGTTCGGTCTTGCGCGGCACCTTTTTCGTGTTCAGGAGCTCGCTCAAGTCGCCGCTAGTAATATCCCCTTCCCAGAGCATTACCTCGAAGCGGTTGTTCTTGCCCGATTTCTTCAGCTCCGGCGGCAACTCGGCGTCTTCCTTGACCTCGGCAATCAGACTGCTCGAGTTTTCCGTGAAGGTGACCTTGACGATCTTGTCGTCCTTGACCAGCCTGACGAAATCGGAATAGTCGAGGCTGCCGTAGTTCGAGATGCCGAAGGTGATATATATGACCACGGCCAAGAGGAGCAGCACCACGATCCACAGCCAACCGCCGGGCATCGCATCCTGGCGTCGCCGGCTGCGAGGGGGAGTGGGTTGATCACGCGGCGATGGCATGGAACGTCCTCATATCCTGGCATTCTACCGGCAGGCTTTCGATCCCCGCCGCTCCGACATTTAGATAAAATACGAATTCCAGCGCGGGCTGACTACTTGCCGGCCCTAACCACGGACGAGTACCACGATGGTATTGGCTTTTCTCAAACGGTGGTTCGCACGCACACCTCAGCAACGTCCGGACTTACACTTCCTCCTTTATACCCGCGCCGCCTGTCCTTTATGTAACGAAGCAAGCGAAATCTTGACGCGCTATCAACAACGCTACGGATTCGCGCTCGAGTCGAAAAATGTCGATGACGCCGAGGAGTTGGTGCGCCAACATGGCAATTGCGTGCCGGTGGTCGTCGTCAACGGCAAGGTGCGTTTTCGGGGGCATGTCAATGAAGTGCTGTTGCAGCGGATTCTGGATGGCAAGCCGAGCGATTGAGTGTAGTCGTCAAGCTCTGCGTGACGATCTTTCCTCACGCGGAGAGCATGTGAAATTATCTCACGCAAAGGCGCAAAGTCGCAAAGGAAAACAAGAATCGATGCATTTCTCTGGCATTTCTTTGTGGCTTTGCGCCTTTGCGTGAGTCGTATTTGATTTTTTTTTTTTTACATCCTGGGAGCGGGAGGACTACACTCCGTTCAATCCGATTGCGGCACACCTCCCAGGCTGCGCCAGATGTACCAGGTGCCGATCGAGCGATAGGGTTTCCACGACTCCGTCACTTCGTGCAGCTTCTCTTTCTTGGGTAACTCACGCAACGCGTAGTGCTTCTGGACGCCGGCGCGCAGGCCGTAATCGCCGATCGGCAAAACGTCGAGCCGGCCCAGCGAAAAGATCAGGAACATATCCGCCGTCCACGGGCCGATGCCGCGCACGTGCGTCAGGATCTCGACGACGTCAGCGTCTTCCATGCCGGCAAGCTTTTTGAGCGGCACATCGCCGTCCGCGCACTTCTGGGCGAGATCGCGGATGGACAATGCCTTGGTACGAGAGAGTCCCGCGGAGCGCAGGTCGGCGTCGGCCGCGGCGAGGATGCGTTTGGGCTGGAACCGACCGACGTTGGCGAGCAAGCGACCGCTGATGGCGATGGCGGCCTTCGTGGAGATTTGCTGCGATACGATCGAGCGGACCAGGATCTCGAAGTGATCCGGATTGTGGTGCAACGTACACGGCCCGATGGCGCGAATCAAAGGTTGCAGGACAGCATCGCGGCGGGCCAGGTGCCGTTGCGCTTTGCGGAGCAGTTGTTGGTCCATGGCAACTTCCGTCCGAGCCTGAAGCGTATGCGATGAGACGGTTTCCCGCGCTAACGCTTCAGGCTCGGAAATAAATAAAACACAAGACCCGCGAAGAAGATTATTCTTCGCGGGTCTCGCAGCGCCAACTGCCTGAAGCGGATTACTTCTTGTCTTTCTTGCGCTTGGGTGCTTCGCCGGCTGACATCGTGCCCTCCTTGGTCAACAGCAACAGGTTGATTGTGGCACGTTCGATGTTGCCGACGCCATCTTCTTCCTTGGGTTTCTCTACTTTCTTGGGAGGCGTCAAGAAAAGCTTGGCTTCGGTGCCGGGGGTGGCCTCGTCCATCTTCGCCATGTAACGCGGCGGGTTGCTCTTGTCATCGCCGCGCAGGTCGGCCTTTTCCTTGTCGGTGTATTTCTTGGGGTTGCCGGTGTCATCGAATTCGAACGGCAGGTACATCTTCTTGACGGCTGCTTTCATTTCCATTTCGAATTCGAATTCCTTGTAGGCGTGTACGACGACAAACGGATCGTTCGCCCCGCCCGTCGCTGTCTTGTTGGTCTTGTTAACCTGGGTCATCATCTTCTTGTATTGCTGCTGCTGTTGCTGCTGGAAGCGGGCCATGTCCTGATAGTAACGCTGTAGTGCCCGCTGTCGCTCCTGTGGATTCTTGGCGTTCATGGCGAGTTGCTGCTGCACCTTCATGTCCTGGTAGGTCCGCCAGAGTTGATACTCCTGATTGGCCTGGGCGTTGTAACCTGACGCCTTCGGATTCGTCACCTTGGGGGCCTTGTACTTCGGATTGTTTTCGACATGAGGAAAATCCACCTTGATCGTCACGGTGGACCCGTTGACAGCAACAAGGCTGCCGACGAGTTCCTTCTTGTTCTGGATGAGCTTGTAGTCGGCCGGCGTGGCGAGGTCTGCGACGTTCTTGTTCTTCTTCGGCTCCGCTTTCTTTTTCTGCGCCACGGCGTCAGCGACGTCCAGCGCCAGCAAGATTGCGAGTACGCCGGTGAATCCGAAGACCCATCCGAAATGCCTCATGTCTGACCTCCTCGCGTTGGTTCTTTCCATCGCTATTCTGCCTCTTTAGACCCCGTAATTCAAGAATAGTTCCGCGAAAACAAGGCGGCCGGACCTGTACGTATGTTGCTTTTCTGTAGGTTAGCCAGCGCGCCGATTGCGGCTGAGTGGATTTTGCGATTGCAAACACGCTTGCCGACGTGTTTTGTATAGTAGGGGTAATCCTCCCACGGAAGTAAACCAGGGACTCCACCGATGCACGCGTGCGGAATCCGCTTCTTGTTGACGTTGATCGCCTCGATCGAGTGCGCCGCCTCGGCGTTCGGGCAGACCGGCAACGCTGAGCTCGAAAAGAAGGCCCGCGCCGTCCTTGAAACACATTGCTTCAAGTGCCACAGCCACCAGGCCGGCAAGAACAAAGGCGACCTGATGCTGGATTCGCGCGTCTTCATGCTCAAGGGGGGCGACAATGGGCCGGCCATCGTGGCAGGCGATCCGGCCAAGAGCCTGCTCATCAAGTCGATCAGGCACGTCGATCCGAACCTCAAGATGCCGCGCAGTGCGCCGAAGTTGGCCGCGGACGACATCGCAATACTCACCGCGTGGGTGAAAGCCGGCGCGGCGTGGACCGATGCGCCGGTGAAGTCTGGCCTACGGGCGCCGGGAAAAATCACCGCCGAGGATCGCCGCTACTGGGCGTTTCAACCGCTGAAGCCGGGCTCGCTCCCCGCGGGCGACGAAAGCAATCCGCTTGATCGCTTCGTTCACGCACGCCTGCAAAAAGAGGGTCTCAAGCCAGCTGCTTCGGCTGATCCACGCACCTTGCTGCGACGGCTTACCTACGACCTGATCGGGCTGCCGCCGACGGCGGAAGAGGTTGACGAGTTTACGAGCGAGTGGGAAGCGGCGGGCGCTAAACGTGAACGGGTTTTGGCGGAACGCGTGGATCGATTGCTGGCCAGCCCACACTACGGCGAGCGTTGGGCGCGGCACTGGCTTGACGTGGTGCGCTTCGCCGAGTCGGACGGTTATCGCCTCGATTCCTTTCGTCCGCACGCCTGGCGCTATCGCGACTACGTCATCAAGTCGCTCAACGATGACAAGCCGTACGATCGCTTCGTCCGTGAGCAAATCGCCGGCGACGAGATCTATCCCGACAACCCGGACAGCCTCGTCGCCATCGGCTACCTGACGCACACAATCTACGAATTCAACCAGCGGCACGTGCGCAACCAGTGGACGGAGATGATGTCCGAGGTCGCGGATGTCACCGGCGAAGCAATCCTGGGCTTGAGCATGGGTTGCGCACGCTGCCACGATCACAAGTTCGATCCGATCCTCCAAAAGGACTACTTCGCGTTCAAGGCGTTCTTCGATGGTCTGCTGCCGAGCACGGAACTGCCGTACGCAAGCTCGGCTCAGCATGACGCCCATGCAAAGAAGCTGGCGATCTGGGAGGAAAAGACGGCAACGATTCGCAAGCAGATTGCGGCCATCGAGGATCCGGTGCGTGCCAAGGACCAGGCGTTTGCGTCGTCGAAGTTCCCGCCCGACATTCAAGCGATGCTCAAGAAGCCGTATGCCGAGCGCAACCCGCTCGAGCAGCAGCTGGCGACTTTGGCCTATCGGCAGATCGTGTTCGAATACGAGAAGCTTGACACGAAGATCAAGGGGGCCGACAAGGATCGACTGCTGGAGCTGCGCAAAGAGCTGGCGAAGTTCGACGCCGACAAGCCGGCCACCCTGCCGATGTGCCAGGCGACGCGCGAGGTGGGCGTTGAGCCCCCGCCGACTTTGCTGCCGCGGAAGGCGACGTCGATCATGCCCGGCTTCCTTACGGTGCTCGGGCAGGCTGATCCCCAAATCGCGCCGCCGAAACATCAAGCCTCGTCCGGCCGGCGGGCCGTGCTGGCGCAATGGCTCACGCGCCCCGATCATCCGCTCACGAGCCGAGTGATTGTCAATCGCGTTTGGCAGCAGCATTTCGGCCGCGGACTGGTGGTGACCGCCAGCGATTTTGGCAACCTCGGCGAGAAGCCGAGCCATCCCGAATTGCTCGACTGGCTCGCTGACCGCTTCGTTAAGGACGGCTGGAGCCTGAAGAAGCTGCATCGGCTCATCGTCACGTCGAAGACGTATCAGCAATCGTCGCTGGCCGTGCCGGACGCCGTCTCGATGCTGAAGGACCCCGACAACCGCCTGCTATGGAAGATGACGCCGCGCCGCCTCGATGCCGAGCAGATCCGCGATGCCATGTTGATGGTGACGGGCCAGCTCGATCGCAAGGTCGGCGGCCCCAGCGTCGAGTTCAAGGAGCCACGCCGCAGCGTCTATCTCAAATGGTACCGCAATACCAAGGACCCGCTGCTCGAAGTCTTCGACGTGCCCGACGGCTTCACGAGCGCTCCCTTGCGCAACGTCACCACCAGTTCCACGCAGGCGCTGTTCATGATCAACTCGCCGTTCATGACCCAGCAAGGCACGTCGTTCGCAGACCGCGTCCACAAGGACAATACGGCCAACGAGGAACTAAAGGTCGAGCGCGCTTTTCGTTTAGCGTTCGCCCGCTCACCGTCAAGCAAGGAAGGACTGATCTCAAAAACCTTCCTGGCTAGCCAGCCCAAGCGTGTCGTTCCCCCGAAGGACAAGACGCCTACTTACGACGTTGGCAAGATACCATTCCACGAAGGCAAGGCCGCCGTCATCACGCCGGGCGGCGTCCAGGCGCGATTCCAGTTGCCGGACACTGCCAAGCTGCCGAACGAAACTTTCACCGTCGAAGCGTTCGTCTACTTGCGCAGCGTCTTCGAGGACGGCCAGGTCCGAACTATCGCCGCCCACTGGAACGGAGACACAAAAAGCAATGGCTGGTCGCTTGGAGTCACCGGCAAGAAGTCCGCCTACAAGCCACAGACTGTCGTCCTCCAACTCTGGGGCAAGGATGGCGCCGACAAAACTGCCTATGACGCAATTTTCTCCGGTTTGCATCTGCAACTGAATCGCTCCTATTATGTCGCGGTCGCCGTCAACCTCAAGGAAACCGGCGACAAGGGGATTACCTTCTACCTGAAGGACCTCGCCAACGACGAGGAACCGCTCGGCGTCTACTCGACCACGCACAAGGTCGTGAAAATGTCCTCTGTCTCCCCTCGCCCTCCGGGAGAGGGGTTGGGGGTGAGGGTCTTCACGATCGGCGGCACCGCGAGCAAGCTGGAACGCTCCTGGGAAGGTTTGATCGACGACGTGCGCCTGTCCAACATCGCGTTGCCGCAAAAGCACCTGCTTATCAACACCGACGGCATAACGAAGAACACCGTCGGCTATTGGCAATTCGAGACGACGCCGGGGATGCTCCAGGACTCCGCGCCGAATCGGCTGACGCTTGAGCGCTTCAGTTCCGCGAACCTGCCTCCGGTCGCGGTGGTCATCGATGCGCGACGGGCGGCTTGGATCGATTTTTGCCAGGTGTTGTTGAACGCGAATGAGTTTTTGTATGTGGATTGAAACGCATCTTCGTTTAGCGCCCGTCTAACGACATCGAGAACACGATGCCACCGGCATCGCCCTGCGAGCGTTAAACGCAAGCCCGGATCAATTCACCTTCAGCGAATGAAACACGAGCCCCGTCAGCAGCTTCGGATAAAAGTACGTCGATTTCGGTGGCATCTTCTCCAGGTTGCCCGCGATCTCTTCGACATGCTGCATCGACGCCGGCGGCACCAGCACTGCGAGCTGGCACGACTTGGCCGCAACGGTCTCATTCACTTCGTCAAGAAGATGCACATACTGAACCTTCGGCTCGCTTCGCCCCGATTCGGGCAAGAGCTTTTCTAGGACGACGCGCTGCAACACGGCGACCGCCAAACCGCGCCAGTCCGCGCTGTGCTCGCCGGCCAGTTGCGTCATGAGTTCCGGTGAGCGGAATCGGGCCGTCATCCAGACGCTATCGGCCACCGTGCCGAAGCCGAGTAGACTCTGGGAACCCTCCGCCTCGATCCACTCCCAGGTCGTGCGCGCCGCCTCGGGGCCTGTGCCGACGATCTCCAGGTCGAAATGGTTGGCGAGAATCGAACGCAGGTCCTCCACCGCAAGGGGGCCGACGTTGGAAAGGAGGCGATGAGTCGGCAGAATGATCAAGCCGGGGTCCTGCATGCTGACGAGCATCATCAAAACGAAGTTCGCCGGCGCTTCACTTCCCGTGACTTCGCCGACCTGCTGCTGCTCCTCGAGGTAACGCAGTGCGGTTTCGTAGCGGTGGTGGCCATCGGCGATGAACACCGGCTTCGGGCTCATGAGACGCGACACCGCGTTGATGACGTGCAGATCGGTGATCGGCCACAGCTTGTTGACGACGCCGAGATGATCGGTCGCCTGGATCGGCAGCGCTCGCAGTGTGGCCGCGTCCAGCAAGGTTTGCACCTCGCCCAGCTCATCCGGGAACAGGCCGAAGATTTGGCTTAAGTTCATGCTGGTTGCGTGAAAGAGCTTGAGTCGATCGGCCTTGGGGCCCGACATCGTCTCCTCGTGCGGATAGATACGGCCCGAGCCGAACTTTTCAAGACGGACACGGGCCATGAAGCCCTTGCGGGTGTAGCGAGTTCCCTCAACGTCAAAGTGCTGCTCATAGACATAAAGGCTGCTGGCTGAATCGTGGGCGAGAATGCCGTCGTTCGTCCAGTCGCGCAAGGTCTGAGCGGCACGCGTGTAGCGGTTAGCGTGCGCGCTGTCGGCGGGCGTTTCCTTGTTAAGGATCAGGCGAACCGCGTTGTACGGACTGCGATCGTAGAGCGCCTGCTGGAGCGATGAATCGATCACGTCATACGGCGGCGCGACCACGTTGCTGAGGTTGCCGATCCTCGCGAGATCGTAACGAAAGCCGCGGAATGCCTGCACTTCGGCCATGAGGATGACTCCTTCGCGTAACGAGCCCGCAGCGCAAGCAAGGGTTTGCGGAATCCCTTGCTTGCGCTGCGGGCTCGGGGGCACGATGATACCTTCTGTTGTAGCGGAGCCACCGGCGAAAGCCCGCCTTTTCGTTGGCCATCTATCGGGGTAATCTGATGACATGGACGCATCCGTCCGCCAAAAACTGCGTGCGAACCTCGTCGCCGTCGAAAAACGCATCGCCTCGGCGTGTGCCCGCGCCGGCCGCCAGCGCTATGAGGTGACGTTGCTCGCGGTGACCAAAACTGTGTCCGCCGAAGTCGCCGCCTTGTTGCCGGAGATGGAGATTCTCGATCTCGCGGAGAATCGGCCGCAGCACCTCTGGGCCAAGGTCGGCACGCTGCCGCCGGAAGTTCGCTGGCACCTCATCGGCCATTTGCAGCGCAACAAGATCGAGAAGACGCTGCCGCTTGTGCACGAGATCCATTCGGTCGACAGCATTCGACTCCTGCAAGCGCTGGAGGAACAGGCGACGACGTACCATCGCACGTTGCCGGTGCTGCTCGAAGTCAACGCCAGCGGCGAGACGTCGAAGCACGGCTTCACGCCCGCCGAATTGCCCGATCTCGTGCCGACCTTGCGCGAACTCAAGCACGTGCAGGTCCGCGGCCTGATGACGATGGCTGCCCTGCAAGAGCCGGAAGCGTGTCGGCCCACATTCGTCGCCATGGGCAAGCTGCGCAACCAAATGCGCACGCTGCTGGTCGGTTCGCATGCGGTCGAACATCTGTCGATGGGCATGAGCAACGACTTCGAGATCGCCATCGAGGAAGGCGCGACGTTTATTCGGCTCGGCAGCGTGTTGTTCGAAGGCATCCGAGCCTGAAGCGTTAGCGAAGTGGGCGTTTTCTTCGCTCACGCTTCAGGCTCGGAAGTCACGGGATGGTCCATGCGATCCAGGTCACCGAGCGTGCCGACGGCTGCGTGATCAACGTGCGAGCTCAACCCGGTGCGCGGCGCAACGGCATCGTCGGCGAGCATGCCGGTGCACTCAAGGTGGCCGTCACGGCGCCGGCCGACAAGGGACGCGCCAACGACGCGATCCTCGGCGTGCTCGCGACGGCATTCGGGCTCAAGCACGCCCAGATCGAGCTTCTGAGCGGGCACAGAAGTCGACAGAAAGACGTTCTCTTACTCGGTTTGACCTTGCAGCAAGTGCGCAGCAAGCTGCGCAGTCTGCTCACGATTTGACATCCTTGGCCTCGCCGTTAGAATGGAAAAGAACCCAACCACGAGGTGCCCCATGAAGCTGCTGACCGCCATCCCCGTCTACAACGAAGAACGGCATCTTGAAGCGGTGCTTCAGGAAGTACGCCGCTACTCCACGCATATCCTCGTGGTCAACGACGGCTCCACGGACCGCACCTCCGAATTGCTTTCAGAACTTCTCAAAAGCCCAGGGACGGCCGTCCCTGGGCTTTTACATGTCGTCACCCACGAAAAAAACCTCGGCTACGGCGCCGCCCTTATCTCGGCGTTCGACTACGCCTTGAAGTCTGGCTACGACGCACTCATCACCATGGACTGCGACGGCCAGCATGAGCCGTCGCGCATCCCGGTCCTGTTCGAGGCTATCCACGACGCCGACATTGTGAGCGGCAGCCGGTACTTGCGCGACTTTCGCCAGAACACCCTGGCGACGCCCGCCGATCGGCGCTATATCAACGAGACCATCACGCGCGAGCTAAACGAGATCCTCGGCCTCGACCTCACCGACGCCTTTTGTGGCTTCAAGGCGTACCGGCGCGAAGCTCTGTCGGCACTGCGCATCACCGAGACCGGTTGGGGCATGCCGTTGCAAGTCTGGATGCAAGCCGTCCAGCAAGGCCTGCGCATCAAGGAAGTCGGCGTGCCGCGGCTTTACCTCGACCCGAACCGCGCCTTCGGCGGCGTTCTCAACGACGCCGAGGAACGGCTCGCCTACTACCGCCGGGTAATCCAGGGCGAGCTGGCGGCTTCGGAATGGTTTTGTGAGTGCCTGCCAGTGTCCACGGCGAGGAGCTCTCGGTGAAACCGCTTCGCCTACGCGCTCCCCAAGAGCACGGCCAGGTCCTTGCGGTCCCGGCGCTCGACCAGGTAGGCCGGTTGCTCGTCGATAATCAACGCAGCCTGAATTCCGCCCGCCTCTCCACATCAAGCCAAAGCCTGGCCGAGTTGCGCACCCTGGCGCGGCAGGAAGTCCTCGCGGCATCAACGCAGTATCATCAGGAAGCGGATCAGCCGGTCGCCGACACATCGTGCGAGCGCTGGCTGGTGGCGGGCCATCAGCCCGAATTGTTTCATCCGGGCGTCTGGTTCAAGAATTTCGCGCTCGGCAAGCTGGCGCAACAACACGGCGCGACCGCACTCAATCTCGTCATCGACACGGACTCGGCCAAACCCGCTCTGTTACACGTCCCTTCAGAGGGCAAACTGGCGTGGATCGCGTTCGATCGCTTCACGGCGGAATTGCCCTACGAGGAGCGCATCGTCGAGGAGGAAACGACGTTCGCTGACTTCGCAGAACGCATGCAGCCGATCACATCGCGCTGGAACTTCGAGCCAATGCTGGCGTCGTACTGGCGTGAGGTGATGCAGCGGGCAAAACGCACGCCGCTCCTGGGTGAACGCTTTGCCGCAGCGCGTCGAGCCATGGAGCGGCGCTGGGGCGTCACGCAGCGTGAAGTGCCGATGAGCCGGGTGTGCCAGACCGCCTCGTTTGCGACTTTCGCCTATTGGGTGGTCGCTGACCTGCCGAGGTTTCATGCGATTTACAATCAGACGGTGCAGGAGTATCGGCAAGAGCATGGCATCCGCAGCCGCAGTCATCCAGTGCCGGATCTGGCTGGCGATGGCGCTTGGCTGGAGGCCCCGTTCTGGGCCTGGCGGCGTGGGCAGGGGCGGCGCGGCAAATTGTTCGTTCGCCACACGCCGACGACGCTCGACCTGCGCGTCGCCGGCGAGATTTGGCCGAGCCTGCCGCGGCATGATGCCACGCAGGCGGCGGAGGGCTGGCGGGGCCTCGAATCGCAAGGCTTCAAGATCCGCTCGCGTGCCTTGACGACGACCATGTTCGCCCGCCTACTCCTGGCCGACGTTTTCATCCACGGCATCGGCGGCGGCATCTACGACGAGCTGACCGATCGCATCCTGGAACGGTACTTCGCCATCCCGGCGCCCGCATTCCTGACCGTCTCCGCAACGCTTCTCCTGCCGCTGCCTCGCTTTCCGGATGCCGGTCATCAATCGCGCGATCTTGCCAGGCGCTGGCGCGATCTGGTCTACAAGCCGGAGCTTTTCGTCGAACGAAGCCCAAAGGTCGAACCGCTGATGGCTGCCAAGCAAGACTGGATTAGACGCGGTGGTTCGACTCACGTCGAACGTGCCGAACGATTCGAACGCATTCGCCAGATAAACGGACAACTGCGGCCCTATGTACTGACGCATTTGCAGGAATTGCAGCATCGCCTGGAAGCGTGCCGAGGGCCGGCGGAGTTGGAAGCCGTCGCAGGCCGGCGCGACTATGCGTTCTGCCTTTATCCCGAAGAGATGCTGCGCACGTTCTTCCAGTCGCAGATGGATTGCCTTTGCACCGTCTGATCGGCTCGCATAAAATGGCGTCGGCGAAAATATCTGGTAGCCGGAGAAAACTCATGCTGCGATTCTTGGCGCTGCTCGGATTCACGCTGTCGATCGGCCATTCCTGGTCAGCAAGCGCGCATGCCCAGGACAAGAAACCGGCGACGCCGAAGTACAAGATGCCGACGATCATGGTGATCGCCTACGCCGACTTTCCCAATCAACCCGAGCATCAACTAGCGATTGCGAAATACACGGCCAGCAAAGGCTTCAACTGCGTCGAAGCCGAATTGGACAAGCTGGAAATCTGCCGCAAGGCCGGGCTCATGGTGCGTCTCGGCAGCATCGATTTCAACAAGTTGTTGCAAGCCGCCCCGAAGTTGAAGGAGGACCCGGCCGTGTTTGGTTACTACATCTCCGACCGCCGCACCAGCAAGGCGTTCCCTGGATTCGCCAAGACCGCCCGCGATTTCGAGGTAGCCGATCCGAACCACCCGACGCTGTTCATCAACCGGGCCGAGTACAACCAGTTCCCGGAGTTCGTCACCGTCGTGAAGCCGATGGTGCTCGATTACTATCACTATCACTGGTATCACAAGAACCATCCGGAACGTTACTATCTCTACTTGAAGATGTTTCGCGACCTGAGCGTCAAGCATGACATTCCACAGATGCGCTGCCTGGGCTCGAATAACCCCCCGGAGAAGATTCGCCAGTCGATGTACGTCAGCCTGGCGTACGGTGTGCAGGCGTTTCACTTCTGGCCGCCGTGGTTTGTCACCTGCAAGATGGACAAGGACCGCAACGCCGTGCTCGAAGACGGCAAGCCAGTGTTCGGCCTAAGCGACCAGGCGAAAACGGTCTCGGAAGTCAGCATGGAATTGAAGGCGATCGGGCCGGTCCTTCTGAAATTGAAGAACGAGGCCGTCTATCACACGGACAAGACGCTGCCGATTGGCGCGGAGAAGGCGCCGGCCGATCTGTGGTTTCAGCCGGAGGGAGAGTCGTTCCTCGTCAGCGTTTTTCACGACGAACAGAAGAGTCGTTACCTGATGCCGGTGAACCATGCAGTGGACAAGGCGCGCGAGTTAACCTTGCGGTTCAAGGACGACGCGATTGCGCTCGAATTGATAGACCGCAAGACGGCGAAGTGGCGGCTGCTTACGCTGGAAAAAGGCGCTCTGCGCTTGACGCTGGCGCCAGGGGACGGCGAGTTGCTGCGTGTAAAGTGATATCCGGCGAAGCCCAGTGGTGAGGTACTCCGAACCCCTGGGACCTCGCTCATTATTCCAGGGGTTCGGAGTACCTCACCACTGGGCTTCCAAACTACCATAAATCAAGGGAGACACCACCGTGGCCAAGGAAAAAGTTAACGTCGCCATCATCGGCCTGGGCTTCGGCGCCGAGTTCATTCCGATCTATCAGAAGCATCCCAACGCCAACATGTACGCCATCTGCCAGCGCACCGAAAAGAAGCTGCACGAGGTCGGCGACGCGTACGGAATCCCCAAGCGTTACACGAAGTTCGAGGACGTGCTCGCCGACAAGGACGTTGACTTCGTCCACATCAACTCGCCGATTCCCGATCACGCGCCGCAATCGATCGCCGCGTTGAAAGCGGGCAAGCACGTCATGTGCACGGTGCCGATGGCAACCAGCGTCGCCGACTGCCAGCAGATCGTCGAGCTGGTCAAGAAGACCGGCCTGAAGTACATGATGGCGGAGACCGTCGTCTATGCCCGCGAATTTCTGTTTTGCCGGGAGATGTATGAGAAGGGGAAGTTCGGCAAGATACAGTACATCCAGGCGAGCCACCAGCAAGACATGGACGGCTGGCCGAACTACTGGCCCGGCCTGCCGCCAATGCACTATGCGACCCATTGCGTCGGCCCGTGCCTCGCCTTAACGCGCGCTGAAGCAGAATACGTCTCGTGCTTCGGGTCCGGCACCATTCGCCCAGAGTTGATCGCCAAGTACAACTCGCCGTTCGCGGTCGAGACGTGCCACATGAAATTCCGCAATAGCGATCTGAGCGCTCGCATCATCCGCTCACTCTTCGATGTCGCGAGGCAGTATCGTGAGAGCATCGATGTGTACGGCTCAAAGAAGGCGTTTGAATGGTCGCTGATCGAGGGCGAGGAGCCGGTGATTCACACCGCCAAGAAGCCGGAGCCGGAGATTCCGCAGCGGGTCAAAGTGCCGGATTACGCACACCTGCTGCCGGAACCGATTCGCCGGTTCACGACGAAGGGCGTCTACGATGCCGGCGATCACGCGCACCTGTCGTTCGTGCAAGGAGGTGGACACGGCGGCTCACACCCACACCTGGTGCACGAGTTCGTGGACGCGCTCGTGAAAGAACGTGACCCGTTCCCGAACGCAGTGCAGTCCGCCAACTGGACGTGCGTCGGCATCCTCGCGCACGAGTCGGCCATGAAGGGGGGCGAGATCATGCGCCTGCCGGCGTTCACGCTGTCGTAAGTTCGCGGCAGGCCCAGGGATGAGGTACTCCGAATCCCTGGGATTCGGAGTACCTCATCCCTGGGCGTCTCCTTTTTTTTCACTGGCTTTTGTCTGGGTAGGTCGAGTAGAATTGCGCGATGGGATTTGGTGCGCGAAGAAAGGATCGGTTTTCCGCCATGACACGGACCCGTTGGATTCTGGCGCTGCTGCTCGGCCTCACGCTTACTGCCGACGCGTCCGCGCAGTTCTTCCCGGTGATCGGCCTGCCCGTCATTGCCCGCGACGGGGTCAGCTTCCACATCGGCGGTCGGCGCCTGCGCATCGACGGATTCTTCCCGCTCGGCGATCCTTACACGGTTATCGTTCCCGTCACGCCGACGCGGTTCGGCTATCGTCAAGTCGCCCCGGCCTACTTGCCGTACGGCTACTACGGCTATGGCTACCCCGTATACGGCTCCGTCGAACAACGCGTCAGTGTGACGATCATCAATCCGCCGGCCATCGTGTCGCCGCGCCAGGCGCAGAACGACCTGTCGGGCATCGATCTTGACGTTGAGTCGCCGGATAAGCTTTGGGGCAAGAGGCCTGGCGTCGTCAAGCGGGAGCAACCGGGCGAGAAAATCCAGGTCGCCGCCAACCAGGCCAAGCCCGCCGTCCTGCCGCGCCCCAAAATCGACGAGCCCTTGCCGGAGGGACAACGCTTTCTGGAGATGGGCATCGCCGCATTCAAGGCCGGCGAGTTCGGCCTCGCGCTCTTGCGCTTCCGTCAGGCCGACGATTCGGTCCCGTTGGCGCTGCGGGCCCAATTCTATCAAGGCCAGGCATTGATCGCGATGGGCAAATACCATGAGGCCGCCGAGATTCTTCAGGAAGCTCTGCGCAATCAGCCCAACTGGCCCGCTGCTGCGTTCCGGCCCAGGAAAGACATGTACGGCGACCAGGACGCCGCCTGGCGCGAACACCGCAACCGCCTCGAACGGGCCCAGGTGTTGCATCCCAAGGACGCCGACCATCTCTTCCTGCTCGGCTACCTCGCGTGGTTTGACGGCCAGCGCGACACCGCCGTCGAATACTTCACGCAAGCGAAGACGCTCGCCGCGAATCCGCGCTGGAGCGACCTGTTTCTGAAGGTGGCTGCAAAATAGGCCGCTTGCGGCGTAGCAGGCGCGCGGTGCCGTGCGACTGCTACGCCGCAAGCGGCGACACAACTCCGCTTGTCCGTTTCGCGCTCATCGTTTTACAATACTCTCCATGTTGTTATTGAGTTGCACCCAACTGTCGCGCGGCTTCGACGCGGAGCCACTGTTCGAGGATTTGGCGTTCGAGCTGTTCTCCGGCCAACGCGTCGGCCTCGTCGGCCCCAACGGCGTCGGCAAGACTACTCTCATGCGCATCCTCGCCGGCCTCGATCGGCCCGACACCGGCGACGTCCGCCGCCACGCCGGCGCGCGCGTGTCGCTCCTCTGCCAGCAACCCGAGTTTGCTCCAGGGCGAACCCTCTTTGACGAAGCCCGCAACGCCCTGCAGGAGCTGATCTCCGCACACGACGATCTCGTTCACACCGCCGAATCGTTGGCAAAAGCAACCGGCGAGCAGGAGAAGAAAACGCTGGCCGAGCGCTACGATCGGCTCAACGAGATGCTGCGCTTCCACGACGCCTACAACGTCGATCATCACGTTGAATCGGTGCTCGACGGCCTCGGCTTTCGCAAGGAAGACTACGATCGATCCGTCGATACCTTCTCCGGCGGCCAACAAAGTCGCCTCATGCTCGCCAAATTGCTGTTGGCCGCGCCCGATGTCATGCTGCTCGATGAGCCGTCGAACCACCTCGATATCGGCGCCACGCGCTGGCTGGAGGATTATCTCGTCAAGCAGCCCGAGGCGATGCTGATCGTCAGCCACGACCGTTATTTCCTCAACAAGGTCGTGACCAAGGTTTTTGAGATGAACTCGCAGCGCATCGAAAGCTACCCGGGCAATTTCGAGGCCTACTGGCGACTGCGCCGCGAACGCCACGAGCAGGCGCTCAAGGCGTGGGAAGCCCAGCGGGAGTACATCGAAAAGCAGGAGGAATACATCCGCCGTGTCCACTACGGCCAGCTGCACAAGCAGGCCGCGTCGAGGCAAAAGCAGCTCGATCGCGTGGAGCGAGTGGAGCGCCCCGTCTGGATCGACACGCCGCGGATGCACTTTGGCGAAGTGCGCCGCACCGGCGATATCGTCCTGCAAGTCGAGGAGTTGTCGAAGGCGTACGATCGCCCGCTCTTTGCCGATCTCACCTTCACCCTCAAACGCGGCCAGCGCCTGGGCATCATGGGGCCCAACGGCTGCGGCAAGACGACGCTCCTCCGGATTTTGCTTGGTCAGGAGAAGCCCGATCGCGGCAACGTGCAGCAAGGCCATCTCGTCGAGTTTGGTTATTACGATCAACACCTGAAGGAGCTCGATGGCGCCAAGACCGTGATGCGCGCCGTCTGGCCACACGACGACGCCGACGCCAACGAGCAGGCGATGCGCGACCTGCTGGGCCGCTTCGGCCTCACCGGCAACCAAGTCTACCAAACGGTGGACAAGCTCTCTGGCGGCGAACGCAGCCGAGCGGCCCTCGCCAAGCTCGTCGCCGACGGGGTCAACGTCCTCATTCTCGACGAACCGACCAACCATCTCGACCTGTGGGCCTGCGACGCTCTGGAACAGGCCCTGCTCGATTTCGACGGGACCGCCATCGTCGTCAGCCACGATCGCTACTTTCTCAATCGCGTTGTCGATCTGCTCCTCGTCTTTGAAGACACCGGCAAAGTGCAGATCATCTACGGCAACTACGACATGTATGAACGGATGCGGCTTCTGCAGGACCCGGCCAAAACCGAACTGCCGCAGCAAGACCTGGCCAAAGAGGATTTACGTGGGGCCAAACCAGCCAAGCGAAAACGCCAGTATCCGTACCGCAAAGTCGCCGACCTCGAGGCCGATATTGCCGCGTCGGAAACCCGCCTGAAAGACCTGGAGGCCACGCTCGCTTCCCCCGATCTATACCGCGAGGGGGGCAAAGTGACCGAAATCATGCAGGCATTTGAGGACGCCAAGGTCAAGCTCAAGGAACTCTACGATCACTGGGAAGAGTCCGTGGAATTAAATGGCTGATCGGCCAGCGCGTCGCGCGGCGTGCACGTAACCCGCTTATTGATCCAAGATTTAGGTCATTTCGCGTCGCTAAAAAATCTGTTCGGAAAAGCCGCGTGAAATGCTTGACAAGCCTGCAGAACTTTATTAGCTAATGACTACGATTTGACCTGCTGGTATAGCCGGCGAGCTTGCTCGCCACAGGCCGTATTGGACGACGAGTGCGCTCGCCGGCTGAACTTTTCTCCAACTTCGAGGAACACGGAATGTACGCTGGGAAACTCCGCAAGCCGTTGTTGGCCGGCGTGAAACTTGACGCCCCCTGGTGGAAGCTTGGCGAACACGATCTCGTCACGGTCGCGGGCCGTCGTCGCAAGACTGACGAAGAAGGCGCCGATTCTGACGACGACGACGACGA
>SHZY01000099.1 GCA_009692065.1 Gemmataceae bacterium | reverse complement strand
GAGCTGCGTGTTCAGGAACAGGGCGAGCGATTCGGTCTCGTGTGGTTGCCAGCCGCGCGCCTTGGACCACAGTTGTTCGCCGAGTTCATTCAGCCCGGCGGTTCGGCAGGCGAGCGCCAGGTTGCACAGGATCGCCGCCTGTTGGCTGCGTTTGAGAATGTCGCGTGACCACGTCTCCAGTTCCTTCGTGTCCGCCTTCTCGGCGAGCGCGAGGGCATACCAGGCACGGGCGGCGAGTTCGGGATCCTGCTGATTGGTGCGCAACTCTTGCAAAAGATAGTTACAGCCGCTGCGCAGGACTTGCTCATCGACCTTCGTGCCGGTGGCGAGGCAGCGGGCCAGGCCGTACACGACATAGACCGACATCGAAAAATTGCGGCTATCTTTCTCGAACCAGCCCCAGCTGCCGTCGGCGTGCTGGTAGCCGTAGACGCGAGTCAGGCCCTTCGCGAGGATGTCGGGCAGCTTCTTGGTGATATCCGGTTGCAAGGCGATCGGCGCATGTTGCGTCGCGTGCTTGATCATGACGACGGGCAGAAATCGGCTCATCGTCTGCTCGATGCAGCCATGGGGATAATCGACGAGGTAGTCGAGGTCGGCCAGCGCCTGGGCCAAGTCGGAGGCCGCCAGACTGATGTCCAGTTCGCTCGCCAGGAAGCCGGCGGGGAGTTGGATGCGGCCGTCCTTGTTGAACTTGCCGAGCACGATTTTTTCGGTCGGCTTGGCCAGCGGGACCGCGGCGAGTTCGTTGTTGACGTTCACTTCGGCCGGCCGGCCCAGCGGCAGCACGGGCAGCACTCGGACTTCGGCGTCGGATTCTTTGCCATCCGTGGCGCTGAAGCCAACCCGTGCCGTGCCGAGGCGGTCGAGATTGAGCCACACGCTGACCTTAGCGCTGCTCTTGGCCGCAACCTTGACGTGGCCGGTGCCGACCAGCTTGCCGTTCTGCTCAACCAGCTTCCAATCGGCCGGCGCCGGCTTCGGCATCTCAGCAAGCGAGGCATCGATCTGCCAGGCGAAGGAACAATCGCGCTTCTGGTCGGAATTGTTGTGAACGAGCGCGACGGCCAGCAAGCGATCCTTCTCGACGGCGAACCTCGGCAGGAACACCTGCACGGCCAAGGGCAGCCCGGCCGTGATGCCCGCGCGGCCCACGCCGATCTGGGTCGTCTTCGTCATCGCGACCGATGTCAGGCGATAGTCAGCCGACCGGCGAGCCGTGCTGTTGATGAATGTTCCGCACGACTGCGAGGAAGACGCGTGCCGTGATCTCCTCCGCGAACTCGGGGCTGCCGACGCGCAAGACGGCGTACCGGCTCACGCCCGCGGCGTAGCGGCGAAAGAGGTCCTCGATCGTCTTGCGAGCGTCCGCAGTCACGGAGTTTTTCTCCTCGGAGCGGCCGTCATGCCAGTAAGAGCCGGCGGCTGGCGAAGCGTTACAATTATTTTCCGGATTTTTCCTTTCCAAGCAGGACGATCCAGGGCCGCTTTCGTGACTGCCAGGGTGTGCACCTTTCTCCAGTCTTGTCAACCATTTTTTTTCATTTACTGTTGCCAGGTTAACATCCTCGAAAAACTTTGGCAAAATTTCTCTGGGACAAACCTCGCAGATTGTTTACGATGGGGCGGTCATGGATGGACACTTGGTGAGCGACGGAAAGAAAACGGTTCCCGGTCAAGGAGGTTAGGGAGATGAAAGTGCGCTATTTAATCGTCGATGCAGATAATCAGTTACGGCTCATTTGCCGTGAGCACGTGGAGGCAATCTGGCGCGGCCGCGCAAGCGTTGCCGAGTTCGGCTGTGCCGATCTCACGGAGCTTCGGCTCATCAGCGTGCTGTGCGACCGCCGGCTCTTGCCTGAGCGGATTTTCTTGCTGCGCATGTCGCTGACGGACGGACTCTTCACGCGGCGGAATTATCGGGCGCTGCGGAGCTTCGCGATGCCGAGCCGGGTGACGGTGCGCGAGATGTTCCAGCATCACAGCGAGGGCTGGCCGAGCGATTTCTTCACGCAACTCGCCGTCGCGCTCGATGTGCCACGCGACATGCTGGAGGTGCCGTTCGGCATCGGCGGGCCACTCTTGATCGCCGCCGCATTGCGAGTGTCGCCGCGGGTCGCGGCACGGTTTCTGAAATGATCTGTCGTTAGCCGGACCCGCCAGCGACGGAATGTGTGTCCGTCGCTGGCGCGTCCGGCTAACTAATTCAAGCTCGGCTCCGGCAACGTCGGCGGGGAGAGCGTCTCCCACAACTCCTGAACCGGCGTTTCGAAGATGATCTCGCCGCTGCCTGGCAAGACGATCCAGGAATCCTCGTGCATTTCCGCTTCAAGCTGGTTGGGGCCCCAACCAGCGTAGCCCGTGAAGACGCGGAACTTGTCGCTGGCGTTTTTCCCCTCCTCGGTGGCTTTCTCGAATTGCTCCGACGTGCCGAGAAAGACGCCCGGGCAGACTTCCATCGACGATTCGCCGTCGTCGGTCACCCATTCCGTGCGGCCGTGGATCATCAACAGGCCATCCATCTTACACGGTCCGCCGACAAAAACGGGGAACGGCAACTCTTTCGCCTGTGCGGGCCGATTCAGCACCAGCCCGAAGGCGCCTTCAGGGCCGTGCTGCAACATCAAGATGACGGAGCGCCCGAAGAAGCCGTCGCGCAAGGCGGCGCGCGCGATCAATAACTGGCCGGCCAGGGAGGTCATGGCATTCTCCTGCGGTGGCATACGAACCATCTTCCCATACTATACGATAGCTTTAGCATCATCGCGAGAGGAGTTGTCAACATGAAGGCCGACGAATTGAAGACGCTGCAAACGCCGTTGAAAGACCAGTATCGTACTGACCCGGCGAGCGCGCTCAAGACTCTGAGTGTCGAGGGCGAGCTGCGGCAGGATAAGGTCACTTGCGTCGTCAAGTCGGTGCGCGGACCAATCGAAGCGGGCTTGCACCCGGCGGCTGGTGGCGCGGGCGAGTTCGCTTGTTCTGGCGATATGCTGCTCGAGGCACTCGTCGGTTGCGCGGGGGTCACGCTCGCCGCCGTCGCCACGGCGATGAACATCCCGATCAAGGGGGGAACGCTGCGGGCCGAAGGCGACCTCGATTTCCGTGGCACCCTCGGCGTCAGCAAGGACGTGGACATCGGCTTCAAGGAGATTCGCCTCGTCATCGACCTCGACACCGACGCGCCGGCCGAACAAATCGAGACGCTCATAAAGCTGACCAAGCGCTACTGCGTCGTCTATCAGACCCTGGCGAAATCGCCGGCCATGACGACGACGGTGCGATGAACCGCGAGCGCTAGCGCCGCCAGTCTGAAGGAGGCGCGGAGACAAGGAGAAGGGGAGACAAGGGAAAAACCGGGCCACGGTCTCCTTGTCTCCCCTTCTCCTTATCTCAGCGCCGCGTTGTCTCTACGGCCGTGGTTGCTTCATCCTACAGTGCCTTCGGCCGTTCGATCAAGCTGGCCATGGTAATGCGATAGATTGGCACCATGCCCTGCGTCGTCTGACGCTGCGTGACGGTGCCGCGCACGGAGACCAGATCGCCCTTCTTGAACTGGGTCATATCCACCTGTTGCGGGAGCAGGACGATGCGGCCGTGGTACTTGTCGATGGTTTCCGGCGTGGCGTAGTAGAGCACGTGGTTGCCATTTTCGATTTCGAGCTGGCCGGTGATCCACTCGAATTTTTCATCGCGGCCGATCTTGTTGGCCAACTGCGTCGAAATCGGGCTCTTGGCGCTCTTTGGTGTGGCGATCTGCTGCAGCGTCACCTGCTGCACTTCCTTGGGTGCCCGGGCGGACCTGCCCTTGGCGAGGGCCGCAGCGGGCGTCTTGGATTGGCTCGAGGGATTCGGCAGCTTGCGCGGGAAGTCGTTCGACGCCGGGTCCTTCACGGGGGGAAGCGCGGGCCCTGGTTTGGTCTGGACGATCGGCGCGTCTTTTGGCGGATCTTTCTGATCGCGTTTGAACCAGCTGCCGAATCTCGAAAACGTCGGCCGTTCCTCCCGACTGAGCCAGCCGATGACCGGCCTGAAGGATGGCTGCGTCGCCATCGGCGCCGGCCCGACTGTCTTGCCACCGCTTTTTTCAGATGGCGGGTCGCCAGGCTGTCCGAGAAGCATGCTCGCTGCCAAGAGGCCGCTGCCAAGAATAGTGTTCATGGTAAATTCTGTAGAGTGCCTTTTTCCCGATCACCGTTTAGCGGTCGCAGCCCGACGTCGGGTAACTGGCGCCTCAGCGCGGGCGCCAAACGATCAACGGTCTTGTTGATCCGTCGTACCTAACATCGGATTATCAGGAATGCGGACTTTAACACCTTTGCCAGGCAAGCGACGATTGCCGACCATGCCTTTTCCACGATAATGCTTGCCGAGCTTGTGTAGTTTCTGATGAAATGATGTATTGCTCCCCTCTCCCTTCGGGAGAGGGGCGGGGGGTGAGGGTACGAGACCGCATGGCTCGGTACAGCAAAAGCGTTCATCGGTGGTCCAAGCACCCTCACCCGCTACCCCTCTCCCGAAGGGAGAGGGGAGAAAGACGCCATGGTAAAACTCCGCGACACCAATGCCGATGCCCCCAAGCCCGACAAGGCCGAGAAGCTCTCCAGCCTCGACGCTGCCCGCGGCGTGGTCCTCTTGCTTTTCGTCAGCAGCGGGTTCGGTTTGAAGCAGATGCTGCCGGACGCGCGCTGGAACTGGATCACCAATCAGTGGACGCATCGGGAATGGGAAGGCTGTACCCTCTGGGATCTACTCTACCCGGCAATGCTCATCTTCGTCGGCATCGCCATGCCGTACTCCTACGCAAATCGCCAGGCGCAGGGGCAGAACTGGATGCGGCAATGCGCGCACGCGCTCAAACGCGCTGTCTTACTTGTCGGCGTCGGACTGTACCTTGATTCCTACCGAGCCGGACATCTCGTGTTCGATCTGCGCGGCGAGATGCAACAGATCGGCATCGCGTATCTGCTGGCGTTTCTCGTCCTGCCCCTGGGCAAAGTGGTGCAGGGGGTGACCGTTGCGTTCCTCTTGGTCGGCCAACTCGCGGCGTTTGTCATCTATGCGATTCCCACCGGGCACGATTTCTGGGGCAAGGACCACAACGTCGGCATCGCGCTCGACCAGTGGCTGCGCATCGCGCCGCATCCCGGCCATCTCGTAACGTTCAACGTTCTTGCCGCGACCGCGATCGTTCTCCTGGGCGTGCTCGTCGCCGGCTTGATTCGTACCGGGCTGACGCCTGGCGCCAAGGTTGCCATCATTACCGCGGGGAGCTTCTGCGGCATTTTCTTCGGCTGGGTTCTATCCGGCGGCAACGGCTGGATCGACTTGTCCTGGTTTGCCCTCGTGCCGATGATCAGCGCCCTCATGACCTGGACGTTCCTCCTGACGACAGTCGGCTGGACGCTGCTGCTCTTCACCTATTTCTACCTGGTGATGGATGGCCTGCTGCTGCGCGGCTGGGCGCTTCCCGTGGCGCTGGTCGGCCGCAATGCGCTGATCGTCTTCGTGGGAGTGTCGCTGGCGCGGGACTGGGCCGTCAAATCGGCGAGGCTGGTGTTGCCGACGTCGCCGCCGCTGGTGCTGACACTGCAACCGCTGTTCATGTCGCTCATCGTGCTGGCGATTTTCTGGATCTTGTGTTTTTGGCTCTATCGTCGCCGAATTTTCTTCAAGGTGTAAAACACCCTCATGGTTCACGTTTAGCGCTCGCATAGCGCCACGCGAGCGCTAAGCCGCAAGCGGCGAAACCAAAGCGGGAAGTTAGGCAATGGGAGTGTTACCATGATGCGAATCGGCGTTCTTGGATCGGTCATTCTTTCGATCACGATGGCGGCGTACCTTCCCGCGCAGCCGGATTCAAGTGATCCCTACGCGAAAAAAATCGGCAAAGCGTCCGACGACTGGAAGAAGATCGTGCAGCGCATGAAACTGCCGGACGGAGTGAACGCAGACCTGTGGGCCGCCGAGCCGCTCGTGGCGAACATCGTTTCGTTTCATTTCGATGAGAAGGGGCGCTGCTACGTCGCCGAGACGTTCCGCTTGCATGCCGGGGTGACTGACAACCGCAACCATCCGCGGGCGTGGACCGACGACGACCTTGCTTGCCGAACCGTGGCGGATCGGGTCGCCATGTACAAGAAACATCTCAAGGGAAAGTTCCCGACGTACGAATCGGACAGCGATCGCGTTAAGCTGGTCGAGGACACCAAGGGCACGGGCCGGGCCGACAAATCCACGGTGTTCGCCGACGGCTTCAAAGACGCCGCGGCCGGCCTCGGCTCCGGCGTGCTTGCGCGCAACGGCAAGGTCTGGTACACCTGCATCCCAGATCTCTGGCTCCTACAGGACACCAAGGGGACTGGCCGGGCCGACGTCAAGAAATCGCTGCACACTGGCTACGGCGTTCACACCGCGTTCTTGGGTCACGACATGCACGGGCTCCGCTTCGGCCCCGATGGCAAGCTGTACTTTTCGATCGGCGACCGCGGCTTGCACGTCGAAACAAACGGTAAAACTATCTCCGCGCCCGATACGGGCGCCGTACTTCGCTGCAATCCTGATGGCTCCGAACTCGAACTGTTCGCGACGGGATTGCGCAATCCTCAAGAGCTCGCGTTTGACGAATTCGGCAACCTCTTCACCGGTGACAACAACGCCGACGGCGGCGACGCTGCCCGCTGGGTCCACGTCGTCGAAGGCGGCGACACTGGCTGGCGCATGAGCTATCAGTACCTTCCCGGCCTTGGAGTCTGGAACGAAGAACGACTTTGGCACACCCAGCCGACCAACACCGGTTCCTACCTGCTGCCCCCCCTCGCCCATATCGCCAACGGGCCTTCCGGCCTCGCCTACCATCCCGGCACCAGCTTGCTTCCCGATAAATACGAGAAGCACTTCTTCCTGTGCGATTTCCGCGGTTCCGGAGGCGGCAGCGGCATCCACGCCTTTCAGGTCAAGCCCAAGGGCGCCTCGTTCGAGGTCGTCAACCGCCAGCAATTCGCCTGGTCCGTTCTGGTTACCGATTGCGACTTCGGCCCCGACGGCGGTTTCTACCTCAGCGACTGGGTCGAAGGCTGGGGCATGCCCAACAAGGGCCGCATCTTCAAGCTGTTCGATCCAAAGAAGCTCGACGACGCCGCGGTCAAAGAGGTGAAGAAGCTGCTTGCGGAAGGGTTCGATCATCGCCCGAGCGAGGATCTGGCGAAGCTGCTCGAACACAAGGATCAGCGCGTTCGCCAGGCAGCACAGTTCGCGCTGGCCGACAAGAAGGCGACCGAGGCGCTGGCCGAGGTTGCCGTCAAGGGCGGCAAGCTGGCACGCCTTCACGCAATCTGGGGGCTTGGCCAGATCGGCCGCAGCGATCCCAAGGCGCTGGAGATCTTGATTTATCTCGTCAAGGACGCCGACGCCGACATGCGTGCCCAGATCAACAAAGTCACGGGCGATTGCCGTTTTCAGCGAGGCATCGTCGGCGTCGTCTTCGGCCTGAGCGACCCGGAGCCGCGCGTCCGTTTTCATGCTGCGCTCGCGGCAGGAAAACTGGGCATCAAGGAGGTGGTTCCCACGGTTCTTGCGATGCTCAAGGCGAACAAGGACGCCGACCCGTATCTGCGGCATGCCGGGGTCATGGCGCTCGCCGGCATCGGTGATCGCGATGCGATCAAGCGGGGGGCGGCTGATCCGTCGGCATCGGTGCGGCTCGCTTCGCTCCTGGCAATGCGCCGCCTGCGGATGTCGGAGGTCGCGGATTTTCTCAACGATGCCGATCGCCAGATTGTCCTCGAAGCCGCCCGCGCGATTTACGATGAACCAATCCCCGCCGCGCTGCCGAAGCTGGCGGAAAGGGCTCACCACAACTTGAAGGACGTGCCCGAACCTGCGTTCCGGCGCATGCTGGCGGCCAACCATCGGCTCGGCGGCAAGGAGGGTGCGCAGGCCCTGGTCACGGTGGCCACGCGCTCCGATGTGCCCGCGCCGCTGCGCGAGCAAGCGCTCAAGATGTTGCAAGCGTGGGAGCAGCCTTCGGGCCGTGATTGGATCGTCGGCCTGTGGCGTCCGCTGCAAGAGCGGCCGAGCGCTGATGTCGCGGCGGTCCTGCGTCCCACGCTCGCCAGTCTGATGACCGGACCAGCCAGCGTGCGTACCGAAGGCGCCAAGCTCGCCGCCAAACATGGCATGAAGGAAATCGGCCCGGCCCTGCGAGCGATTGCCGCCGATCCGAAGCAAATGGCCGGCGCGCGCATCGCCTCGCTGCAAGCCCTGGAAACGCTCAAGGACTCCGGCCTTGACGGGGCCGCCAGTATCGCGCTCAGCGACGACGACCCGCGTTTGCGCCATCAAGGCCGGCGCATCCAACTGCAAAAAGTGTCGAAAGCCGCCGCGGTGCGGAACCTGGCGGAAGTGCTCGACAAGGGCGCCGGCATCGAGCGCCAGGGTGCGCTGGCGCTGTTGACGAAAGTAGAAAGCGATGAGGCGGATGAACTGCTCGAACGCTGGCTCGATAAGCTGCTCGCCGGGAAGGCGCCCGCCGAGATCCATCTCGACATCGTGCTGGCCGCGAGGGATTGCAAGAAGATGACCGTCAACAAGAAGCTGGCCCAGTACGAAGCCACGCGCGATGCCAAGAACCCCATGTCGGTCTATCGCGAGGCGATGGTCGGCGGCGATGCCGAGGCCGGCCGCAAGATTTTCTTTGAAAAATCAGAGGTCTCCTGCCTGCGCTGCCACAAGGTCGGCGGCGTCGGCGGCGAGGTCGGCCCCGATCTGGCAGGCATAGGCAAGAAGCACAAGCGCGACTACCTCCTCGAAGCGATCGTCGATCCCAACAAGCAAATCGCCAAAGGCTACGAGTCCATCGTCATCACCCTCAACAGCGGCATCATCAAGACCGGCATCCTCAAGAGCGAGGACGCCAAGGAGGTCCGTATCATGACGGCCGAGGGGCAATTCCTGGCTATCCCCAAGGCCGATATCGACGAGCGCACGCGCGGGCCGTCGGCGATGCCGAGCGATGTGATCCAGAAGCTATCTCGGAGTGAGGTGCGCGATCTCGTGGAATTCCTGGCGGGGTTGCAGTGACCCAAATCATCGTTTAGCGCCCGCAGCGCGCCGTGCGAGCGCTAAACGCAAGCGGCCGCCGCGATCACAATCGCCGCCGTCTCCACGCGCAAGATGCGCGGCCCCAAACTCACCGCCTGCCAGCCGTGCTGGATCGCCAGCGCCACTTCTGCGGCGGTGAAGCCTCCTTCGGGACCGACTGCGATCACGCGTCTCTGGTCGCTGACGCTCGCGGCTCGCCAAAAACTCGCCAGGTCCTCGGCTTGACCGGGATGCGCCAGCACGCGCAGCTCGTCCGGCTTACCACGTGTGCAGTAGCTTGCCCAGTCGGTCAAGCCTTCGATTCGCATCAGCACATTGCGGCCACACTGTTTGCATCCCTCGATCACATGGCGTTCCAGCTTGTCGCGCTTGGTTTCGCGCGGATGCGTGTTCGAAAAGCCGCACTTGAGCGGGACGAAAGTCGTGACGCCGAGTTCCGTCAACTTCTCGATCAGAAACTGGCTGCGATCCCCCTTTGGCAACGGCGCGGCGACTTCGAGCGTGAATGGCAATTCGCGCTGCGGTGCGGCGCTGCGGAGGATCTCGAGCGTGATCTCGCGCCGGGCAACGTGCGTGATGCGGGCGGGGTATTCATGGCCGTCGCCGTTGAAGAGGCAGACTTCGTCGCCTGGGCGAAGTCGGCACACCGCGGCAAGATGGTGAGCTTCCGGACCGTCGAGCAGGAACGGGCCAGGGCAGAGCGGCAAGTTGACGTAAAATCTTTCGGACATTTGTGGTAGATTACGCGGCGCTGGGCCAGGAGTCAGTAGTCAGGGGTCAGGAATCAAGATTCAGGTGCCGTGCAACTGACTCCTGACTCCTGCCCCCTGACCCCTGGAAAGGGATGGAAACCCATGTCGAATAAATCACCAAGAGACGCGTCGCTGCAGACGACGAAGCAGATGCTGGATGAGCTGGACGCGCTGATGGAGCGGATGCTGTCGCTGCCCGTCAATGATCCGGGCGACGCGGCGCCGTTCCCAGAAGAGGTCGTGAAGACGCCGGCGTTGTCGGCCAAGCTGACGCTGCTGGAAGCGCCGCCGCTGCCCGTGAGTCCGCCGCACCTTGACCTGGCGCGGGATTTAGCGCCGGAACGGTTGGAGCATCCGCCGCTGAACCCGCCGCACATGCTGCTGCACAAGCAAAGTGAGACACCGCCGGCGCCGCATCCCGAGCCGTTGACGAATGACGTCATGCCGCCGAGCCTGGCGCCGCTCCTGACGGAGATCCCCGAGCCGGAGTCGCCATCGACGCAACCAGTTTTTCAGACGCTCCTGTGGCTGAACCAGGCTTTCGACGGCACAACCCACGTTCTTGGCGGCGCGGGGGGCTGGTTGCGCGGGCAGGTGGGCCGCATGTTGCTAGGCTTTTCGGGGGTCGCACTTCTCATGGTCGCGATCGGCTGGTTCCTCAAGGATTACCTGGGGTGGAACTGAGCGTGCTGGTTCATAGGATAAGCGAGTGGTAGGTCGCTTGCGGCTTCGCGCTCGTGCGGTTCCGTGCGAGCGCGAAGCCGCAAGCGGTTAAATGCCGAGCCTTGGCGAACGAACCAAGCGCAAGAGACAGAACGGATCAACGGAGCGGCAGCATCATGAGTTCGGCGCCGAACGTCACCCCTCAGGAACCATCGAGCCTCGCCGCGGTGCTCAGCTACCTGATCCCTGGACTCGGGCAGATTTACCAGGGGCGCTACGGCAAGGGCGTGCTCTTCATGGTTTCGCTGCTGGGCATGTTCCTCTTAGGCCAGGCGATGGGCAAGTGGCAGAACGTTTACGTGCCCGATGCACGCAACCAGCCGGGCGGGCGCGGCAACCTCATCTCGGGGCTGATGATTCGCTGGCATTACGGCGGGCAATTCTGGATCGGCATCGCGGCTTGGCCGGCCCTGTGGCAACACTACGGCATGACGGTCCCCGAAAAGGATACCAATCCATTCTGGCACAATTTTCAAAAGACGCCGGAAGAATCTGAAGTCAACAATTTCTTGCGAATTAGCGACAAGACCCCTGATCTCGGCTGGGTCTACACGGTGATCGCGGGCATGCTCAACCTGCTGGTCATCTACGATGCGTACGTCGGCCCGTTACCGATTCCGCCGGTGTGGCGCGGCGCCAAGGAATCCTTTCCAGCCAAGACGGAAGTGACGAAGGAGGCGGCGGTCTGATGCTGGTCTCGCTCTCGATCTATTGGCATTTGCCGTTGATGCTCCTGGTCATCAGCTTGGTGTACAGCGCGACCCGGCATGACGCCTGGGACGATATCCTCGTCGAAGCGTTCCGCTGGGGCATCCGCATGTTCGGTTTCATGGTCCTGGTCGCCATCGTCCTGTTCGCGGTTGCCTATTTGATGTGAGACGCACCGGTGTCGTGGCACGGTCAGGAGACCGTGCCACAACGGGGACCGCCCCAACATTTCCATGACTTCGCGGAAAAGCCCATGAGCGAATCCGCCGATGCCTTTCGCTGGCAATCCTTTTTTCAACATGCCGCGCAGCCGATGTTTCTAGTGAATCGGCGCCGGCGCGTGCTTTTCGTCAATCGCGCCTGGGAAGCATGCACGGGCTTGACGCTGGCAGACGTGCGCGGCCGGGTGTGCCGGCGGCGCTCGGCGTCAGCGGAGAAGGACGAGGCGACGCTGAGCGTGTGTGCCCCGCCGCTGGAGGCAATTGAGGGGCGGACGTGCCAGGTTCGCCGGCGTGCGCCGGGCGGCGCGGGCTGGTGGGAGATTCACTTCTTGCCATTGGCGGGCGCGAAGGACCTGCTGGGCATTCTCGGCACGGTCCGCGTCATCGCACCGTCGCCGCACGCTCCCTTCACGCTGCCGGACAAGTTGATGGCGCTGCGTGATCGCTCCGCGGCGCGCTACCGGCTAGACGATCTTGAGCTGACGTCGCCGGCGCTGCAGCGGGTCCACGAACAAGCCAAGCTGGCGGCCCAGACGCGCGTGCCGATGACACTGCTCGGTGAAGCCGGCGCCGGCAAGGAGTGGCTGGCCCGCGCCATCCATGCCCACGGCGACCAGCGGCAGCGCTACTTCGCCTGTCTCGATGCCGAGCGCCTGCCCGCGCCTCTCCTGGGCGAGTTGTTGTTCGGAACGCGCAGTTTGCAGCTCGCCTTCGGCACCGTCTATCTGCGCGAGCCGGCGTTCTTGCCGCGCGAATGGCAGGGCCGGCTTGCCGACACGCTCCACCTGCGCGAGAATCCGGAATTCCCCCGCCTCATCATCGGCATGCGTCACGACCCACGGCTGGAGATACAGTCGGGCCGATTGCTCGAGGAACTCTACTGCGCCGTCAGCCCATTAACCATTGCGTTGCCGCCGTTGCGTGACCGGAGCGCTGAGCTGCCGCGATTCATCGACGTGTTTCTGGCGAGGCTGCGCGAACTGGAACCGCACGCAGTACATGGCGTCGGCCCCGAGGCACTCACGGTGCTGCGTGCCCACTCCTGGCCGGGTAACCTTCGCGAGCTGCAGGCCGTCGTGCATGGCGCCTACCGGCGCGCGAAATTGGAGCGGATTGAGCTGGCCGATTTGCCGTTCTACGTCAAGCAAGGCCCGTTGCCCGCGGAACGCCGGTTGCCCCTGGACACGCTGCTCGAACAGGTGGAGCGTCGGCTCATCGGGCTGGCGCTGAAGTTGACGCAGAACAACCACACACGGGCCGCCGAGTTGCTCGAGATTTGGCGCCCGCGCCTTTTGCGCCGCGTCGAGAAACTCGGCTTCAAAAGTGATGATCATCAAACCCCAGGATGAGTTCGCCGCATGCGGACGATTCCTGGGGGTTTCGGAAATAACATGCACCAAGCCCAAGTAATCACCTACGGCATCGATGGGGCCCTCGCCGAGCATTTGCGCGAACTGGCGCAGGCGCAGCGATTTTGGCTGCGCGAGACCAGCCAGTTTGCACCTTGCCAAAGCCTCTTGTTTTCCTCGCCTGGCGTCTTCGTGATGGTGTTGGGCCGCGATCTGGAACGTGAGCTTGCGTTGTTGGAGCAATTACACGCGTGTCTGCCCAAGACGCCCGTATTTGCTATCGGCGAGGCGGATCATCCGGCTCTTGCAGGATTGGCGTGGGAACTGGGTGTGACGTTTGCGTTGTTTCCGCCGACGCCGGTGGAAGTGCTCACGGAACTGATCGTCAAATTATTGCCGATAAGGGCCCCATGAGCAAGTCGAACAAGAACCGGGTGGTGGAGGCGCACTGGCGGCAGGTGGAGTTGCCGGTGGTCGTCGAGACTTTATGCACCGGCTGCGGCTGGTGTGTGGACGTGTGCCCGACCGAGTGCCTGGCGCTGGGCCCGCACCTGCCGTGGCTGCCGCGGCCGCTGGATTGCGTCAGTTGTACTTTGTGCGTGTTGATTTGCCCAGCGAAGGCGCTGGAGATGGTGGTGCGCGATTGAAGAAGCCAGTCCTCGTTTAGCGCTCGCGCTGCGACGGCGAACGCTAAACGAAGAAATGGGTTACTACTTGTCTTTTTCGCCGTCTTTCTTGTCCTTGTCTTTGTCCTTGTCCTTGTCCTTGTCCTTGTCCTTGTCCTTGTCCTTGTCTTTGTCCTTGTCTTTGTCCTTGTCTTTGTCCTTGCCCTTCGTCTCCACGCCCTTGTTCTTGAGGTATTTCTCGCGATGATCTTCGGTCAGCACCTTGAAGACTTCGGCGTTTTCGGATTTCTTCAGCTCGCCGATCTTGGCCTGGAGTTCCGCGATCTTCTTGCGATGCTCGTTCTGCGCGGTGTAGATCTTCTCAATCTGCGCCTTGCTCAGCCCAAGGTCCTTGAAGCCCCGCGGCAAGAAGCCTTTGATCTTGGGAGGGTCTTTCTTTTCATCCTTGTCCTTCTTGGCGTCCTGGGTGCCGCCAGCGCTGACGAGCAGGGCCAGGGCGAGAGTCACCAAACCGAATAGCACAGGCAGCCGGAGCATCAGAACACATCATCGAGATTGGGGAAAAAATGCGCGGGTGGGGAACAAAGAAAATTCTAAGGCCGCGCTGCAGCCGTTGTCAACAAGAAAAAATGGTTCTCCCTCATTTCCTCATTTCTGTGGACGCCCAGGGGTGAGGTACTCCGAACCCCAGGGATTCAGAGTACCTCATCCCTGGGCTTGCGACGAATCCACAAACATCGTGGAGAGCCGAAGAAATGAGAATTACGATGGGAAATTCTCGCGTCATGCCTCGGCAAGTTCGCGTGGTTCGACGTCTCCACTTGATGCTACGCGGTCGCGCCCACCATACCACAGAAGCGAATCGAGCGAGAATACTGCCAGCGCCGCCCAGACGCTCACGTAGCCGGTCCAATCCTTCACCGTCTCCTCGAACAACCAAAGGGCGAGCAAGAACTGCAAGCTCGGCGAGATGTACTGCATGAAGCCGAGGGTCGTAAATGGCAATCGCCGGGCCGCCTGGCCGAAGCACAACAGCGGCACCGCCGTCACCACGCCGCTCAGCGACAGCTTGAACAGCAGCATCGGCACCTCGATTTCCTGCCGCGCCGCGTATTCGAATGCGAGGTAGATCAGCGTGAGCGGCAAGAGCACGATGGTCTCCACGGACAAGCCGGTCAACCCATCGACCGGGACCTGTTTGCGGATCAACCCGTAGAAGCCGAACGACACCGCGAGGGCCATGGCGAGCCAGGGAAACTCGCCGTACCCCCAGGTAAGCAAACTCACGCCGACGAGGGCGATCGCAATCGCGACGAATTGCAAGGGGCGCAACCGTTCACCCAGGACGAGCATGCCCAGCACGACGTTAACGAGCGGCAGGATGAAATAGCCGAGACTCGCCTGAACGATCACCTTGTTTTCAACGCAGAGGACATAACAGAGCCAGTTCCCGGCGACGAGGATTGCGGAGACGAACAGGGGGAGGATGAGTTTTGGCGTCGTCAGACAGCGGATGGTTTCAGGCCAACGGCGCGTGACGGTGAGGATCAGGGCGAGGAACACCGCGGTCCAGACGATGCGGTGGGCGACGAAGTCGTACGGCGGATACCTGCCGAGCCAGATGAAGTAGAGCGGGACGAGTCCCCACCAGATGTAGGCGCCGAGCCCGTAGAGAAACCCCTCGCGCGTTGCCTGTTGCACTCGCATGCTCCGATCGTTCGTGCCACGCCAAGTGATGATATACGCGGGACAATCGCACGCGGCGATCCTATCAAAGACGTAGGGTGGGTCGAGCGCCGCGAGACCCGCCGATACTTGCAATCGCTGGTGGGCCTCACGGCGCTCGACCCACCCTACGAGGCCCCACCATCCATGACGAATCCCAGCATCGAATCCATGCAGGAACAGAAGAAGAAGCTCCGCGAGCAGGCACACGCCAATCGGAACGCTCAAGAGCAGAAGGATGAGCTGAGCCAGGAGATTTGTGCCAGGTTCATCGCGTTTCCAGAGTACGTCCACGCGACAACGGTCATGTACTACATCGACGTCCGCAGCGAGGTGCGCACCCGGCACGCGTTGCCGACGGCGTTGACGCAGGGCAAGAAAATCGTGGTGCCGTGGTGCAACGACCAGGGTGAGCTGGAACTCTTCCACCTCGAAAGCATGGACGAGCTCGCGATCGGCATGTACAAGATCCTCGAACCGAAGCTGGAGCTGCGTTCGCTGCCGGCCAAGCAGGTGACGGCGCCGGACCTCGATCTGATCATGGTCCCCGGCGTTGCCTTCGACCGCACCGGCGCGCGGATGGGGCACGGCAAGGGCTACTATGACAAGCTCTTGCAGCACGCTCGGCTCGATGCCCCGTTGGTTGCACTGGCGTTCGAGTGTCAGCTCTTCCCGGAGATACCGACGGCGCCGCACGATATCTTCATGGACCTGATTATCACCGAGCGGGCGAGCTACCACGGCAAGGGGCGAGGTTCACATTAGCCGCTTGCGGCGTAGCATTTTGCTATGCCGCAAGCGGCTACACGAGGATCACCATGTCCCAGCGCGCCGAAATCGATGACACCTACGCCGAAGCCTTTCGCAGCATCTACGCGGAAGTGCTGATCACCGCACGCGATCGTAGCTGGCTCGATCATGCGGTCAACGCGGCGACGGGCAATGCCTCCAGCAGCATCCTCTGCGATTGCGAAGCCGGGCTGGACCGATACGTGGGCCCCGACAGTACGCCCGATGCGCGGCCTGGCGCCATCTTGCAATTCCATGTGCCTCGCTTTCATAAAGATCGCGACAAGCGACTGGAGCGATCTCTCCTCGTGCGGCTCAGTCAGAATGTGCTGACTTGCCCCACCACGGCGTGCTTTAACCTTCTCGACGAGCCGACGTACTTCAAGCTGGGCCGCAAGATTGCATTCTTCGGCGACGGCTATCAGTTCCGCGACGTGCGCTTTGGCCGCAAGGTGTGGGTGATCCCAATCCTGTCCGGCGAGTTCGTGCTGGAGCGACGTTTCGGGTACCGCGATGGGCTGATGGGGGGCAACCTGTGGTTCCTCGGCGCGACGGCCGATGCGGCTCTTGAGGCAGCCGAGAACGCAGTGCGCGGCGCGAGCGAAGTCCCGGGCGTGATCTTACCATTTCCCGGCGGTGTTGCATCGAGCGGTTCCAAGGCGGGCAGCCGCTACAAGTTCTCGATCGCCAGCACGTATGAAGTGTTCTGCCCGACGTTGCGCGCGCAGCTTGGGGACAAGTCGAAGTTACCGGCCGGCGTCGCGGCGATTCAGGAGATCATCATCAACGGACGTGATTTGCCGACGATTGCGCAAGCGACGCAAGCGGCGATCGGCGCCGCGCTGGAGACGCCCGGGCTCGTCAGGATTTCGGCGGGCAATTACGGCGGCAGATTAGGCAAGAGTTTCATTTACCTGCGTCCAGAGCGCCAGCCTGTTTAGCCGTTTGCCTCCGGCGAGGCCATTGTGGCCAACGCTCAACGTGTTCTCGCCGGGAGGATTCGTATCCCGGTCCATAAGCGAATTCCTCGGTTACGACCGACGGTAGTTAGCGGAGATCGGTGGATTCGTTTCACGGGCCGCTGCCGCACCTGCCGCCGTACACGAATAGCGTGGTAATTTTCCATAAGATTAAGCAGGGAAATGACATAATTCGTCTTCGCTCTTTCCGGTCCGAGATAGAGCGGTGCCGGCCCGCTTTTTCGGTTTCTTCCGTAAGTTCTAGCGCACCGGTAGTGGAGCGGAAAGAAAACGAGTCGAGCTGATTTGCAATAGTCGATCAAATCGATGATAATAGTAAAGAATGAGAATAGATGAACGGGCGAAGCGAGCAACGCCATGACTCAAAACCGCCTTCATGACGAGACGACCGGCTCGACGGATCGGTCGTCCCCACAGCCTTGGGCCGCGTTTTGTCTGTTATCCGTCGCGGCGGAGGTAGTCACGCCTACCTCGCCGCTGGCCTCATTTTGCCAACGAAGGTACGAGCAAGCTCAGCGTGCCAGCCGCGGAGCATCCGCAATCTATTCGTGGTGATGAATTAGGAAATTCGACAGAAGAAGTTGAAGCACAAACATCGAAGCCCCTTTCCTCGCCGGAAAGGGGCTTTGTGTTTTTGACGGCAACGTTGTGACCCGGTCGGGAGACCGTGCCACAACTCCGTTACGCTCGCCTACTCACGCCAGGCGGAGCATGCCGAACTGCTGCATGTTGATGTTCGTGCTCTGGGATTGCATTTCCTGGATGATGCGTTGCTTGATCGCCAAGAACCCGTCCGCGGCAACCGGGTCGAACTGTTTGCCACGCATCTTTTCGACCTCGGCGAACGCGATCTCGGGCGTCATCCCGTTGCGGTAGGGTCGGTCGGAGGTCATGGCGTCGAAGGCGTCTGCGACGGCGACGATGCGAGCGAGCCGGTCGGTTTTCTCGCCGGCGGTGCCATCGGGATAGCCGCCGCCGTCCCAGCGTTCGTGGTGCGAGCGGACGATCGGGATCACATCCGCCAGGTCGGGAACCTGTTCGAGGAACTTCGACCCCTTGGTGGTGTGCTCCTTCATGGTCTCGAACTCTTCGCGCGTGAGTTTGCCTGGCTTGTTGAGAATGGCATCAGGGATGCCGATCTTGCCGATGTCGTGCAGCGGCGTGCCGGAGCGGATCCGGTGCAGATCTTTTGGCGACAGTTCGAGCTGCTGGGCGAGCAGGAACGAATATTCGGTGACGCGCATCGTGTGGTTGCCTGTGTACTTGTCCTTCATTTCCACGAGCTGCGCGAGCATGGTGACGGTGGCGTAGAACAGCTCGCGATGTTTGCGCAGCAGTTGAGCGCTTTCAATGCCCGCGGAAACGTGGGCGGCGAGGGCGTCGGCCAGGTTCATGTCGTCCTTGGTGAACGGCTCGCCGATCGGGCCGCGATCCAGATGCAGCACGCCGAGCCGCTTGCGCGGCGTACGCAAGAGGACGCAAAGCACCGACGCCATGGTCCCTTCCGCGATACTGCGGGCGCCCAGAAGTTCGGGGTCTTCCTCGACGCTGCAACACAGGATCGATTGTCCTTGCGAAAAACAGCGTTGAGCCAGGCTTTGGCTGAAGGCCGTTCGGGCGGCGATCATGTTGTTGCCGGCGTCCAGCGCCCGCAAACGCAACGGGCCTTCCGGTCCGTCGGCAAGGACGATGGCGCCACGCTGGGCTTTCAGCGTGGCGACGGCGTCGCGCAGGATGGTGTGCAGCAGGTCTTCTTCGTTTTCCAGATGAACGAGATGGTACCCCGCCCGCAAAAGCGATTGCAATTGCTCGCCTGCGCGTGGGTTTTCGTCCTGGCTGAAGGGGAAGCTGAACGCTTCCTCCCAGCTTTGGCTGCCAATGGCGGCAACGTGCATGTTCTCGATCGGGCAGACCGTGCCGTCTCCCTCCGCGTCCGGGTCTTGAATGCTTTCGACGACTACGTTCACACTACCGAAGCGGACGATATCATGAGCCCGGACAGGCCATTCACCGGGACTCAGACGGGTGCCGTTGATATGGGTGCCATTGGTGCTGCCGACGTCGCGGACGCTCCAGCCTTTCTCGGTGGCGAGAATCTCTGCGTGTCGGCGGCTGACGGAGGGATCATCCAGGACGATTTCGAGCGTCGCGAGTCTGCCGACGCGCAAAATGTGTTCGGCGTCCCAGGTTTTGCCTTCCACGTCAGCGTTGATGCCACGCAAGCGAATGCGGCGATTCACGAGGGCTTCTCCTTCGGACGCCTCTGTCACTGATAATGGGGCGGTTGCCAGATTGTTATCTAGTTCCAGAGGTAATATAGCTCCCATTACCGTCCCATGCGCAAACGATAAGGAAAAAAACGTTGGCAAAGCTCCTTCTTGCCTCAGGGGCGTTATTTTTCTTTTCTCTTGCGCCCCCATTCCTTATGATGTACCGAAGCTGCAATTAGTTGCACAATCCTGCCTGAATACGCCGCTTCCCTTTTTCGAATCGATGAGGTCTGCCATGAAAACCAATCGAGTACTGCTGTTGCTTTTCACCGCAAGTATGAGTCTGGCATGGCCATTCATCGATGCAGGCACCAGTTGGGGCCAAAAGGCGCCGCCCCCCGCGAACCCCCAGGCGCCGACCATCAATCCGCTGGTGCCCGTCGGCGCGCAGCGCGGGGTGCCTCTGGAATTGATGATTACCGGCACCAACCTCGCCAATCCGACTGGTGTCGCCTTCGGTGTGCCGGCCAAGATCACCATCCCAACCGACGCGAAGAACGGCCAGGATCCGGCTAAGTTCAAGGTCACCATCGCGTTTCCTGCCGACACGCCCGTCGGCTGGTATCCCTTCCGTATGGCAACGACCAAAGGCGCCTCGAACCTGCGCATTCTGTGCGTCGATGATCTGCCGTCCATCGCCGGCAACAGCGCGAACCGCAACAAGACTATGGCCCAGGCAATACCGGTTCCCTGCACGGTCACCGGGGCGGTCGCCACCGAAGCAGGCGACTTCTACAAGTTCACGGTCAAGGCCGGCCAGCGCCTCAGCTTCGATTGTCTCGCACGCCGCATCGGCAGCGCCGTCGACGCGCAGATGACCGTCTACGACGCCAAGAGCATGCGCGAGCTCGCCTACGACAACGATTCGCCAGGCTGCCAGACTGATTCGCGCATCAGCTACACCTTCAAGGAAGCGGGTGACTACCTCGTTGAAGTCAACGACGTCCTGAAACGCGGCGGCGCGGAGTTCTTCTACTACCTTCGCATCGGCGATTTCCCGCTGGCCAACACGCCGATGCCGATGGCGGCCAAGCGAGGCACCAAAGCCAAGGTCGGCTTTGCGGGCCCGGCTGTCGAAGGCATCGCGCCCATCGACGTCGAAGTACCCAGCGATCCTGCCATCAACGTCATTTGGGTTGCGCCGAAAAGTGCCGCGGGTCTGCACGGTTGGCCAGTCCCCCTGGTGCTGAGCGATAATGATGAAGCCGGCGAAACGGAACCGAACAATGACATCAAGCAAGCCAATCGCGTTGCCGTCCCCGGCGGCGTCACGGGCCGATTCCAGCGCGGCGATGATGTCGATTTCTACCTGTTCTCCGCGAAGAAGGGGCAGAAGCTGGCCATCGAGGCGCAGACGATTCAGTATTACTCGCCAAGCCTGGTGCTCATGATTCTTCGCAATGCCAAGACCGGCGCGGAGATCGGCCGCTCCAATCCGCAGGCCCCGCTGCCCGGCGATCAGAAGATCGACTTCACGGCCGCCGACGACGGCGACTACGTTCTGGAAGTCCAGCACCTGCATTTCGCGGGGGGGCCGAGCGAATCGTATCGCATCACCTTCCTGCCGCCGGCCAACAGCTTTGACATCGTGCTGCCCAATGAGCGATTTGATGTTGCGCCGACCGGCGTGGCGGCGATCCCGGTCCAGGTTGTGCGCAAGGGCTACACAGGCCCTATTGAGTTGACGGCCGCGGGACATCCGGGATTGACCGGTACGGCGACGCTGAAGGCCGGCCAGAACGCGGGCATTCTGATGGTTGCGGCCAAGGCGGACGTGCCAATGGGGGCGTATCAGTTCAAGGTGGTCGCCAAGGCAACGGTCGATGGATTGGCCGTCACCCGCGCCGCCGGCGCCAAGGAGCAGGTGATGCTGGCGCTCAACGGTTTGGCCTACCCACCGATGCACCTCGAGAGCTTCGTGGCGATTGCGGTGAAAGAGAAGGCGCCGTTCACGCTGGCCATCAAGATGGACCCGCCGGAGGGAGTTCCGGGAGGGACCGCGAAGGTCACCATCACGGCCACGCGCGAAGCCGGGTTCGACGAGGAGATCACCTTGATTCCGCCGACCGGTCTGCCGGCGACGATTCCTGCGCCGAAAACGGTCGCCGCGATTGCGAAGGGCAAGACTGAAACGTCCTTTCCTCTGGATTTGAACGTGAAGACGCCGATGGGGGAGTATTTCATTTTCGTCACCGCCAAGACGAAGCATCAGGGCAAGGAGCTTTCCGGCGCCACGCCTCCCTTGATGTTGGTGCTGGGGTTGCCCTTCGATTTGAAGGTCGAGCAGGCGGCCGTCTCGCTGAAGCCGGGCGACAAGGCGAAGGTGAAGGTGACGGCCGTACGCAAGGGCGGCTACAAGGGCCCGATCGCGCTCGATTTCCGCAATCTGCCTGCCAACGTGACGGCCGGAAAGATTATCATCGCAGCCGACAAGGACGATGCCGAGGTTGAAATCGCCGCCGACGCCAAGGCGGCGCCCGTGGCAAACATCGCAGTGACGGTGGGCGGCACCGCGACGGCGCTCAACAACTTGGTGAGCGTATCGCCCGCGTTCACCGTGAGTGTGCAAAAGAAGTGATACTCCTGGCGGGAAGCCGTATAATGACTCCGAACTTCGTTTAGCGTTCGCGTGGCGTCTTGGGAACGCTAAACGATAAAACGCCGCATCGCCAAACTTGTAGCGAGTCACCGCCATGAGCACCGAAACCGGTCATGAGTCCTTCAACATCGAACGCCACGGCGAAGTCGCCGTCGTCACCCCGTCGGCCAAGGTCGAGGAAATGCACGAGACCATGATCGAGCAGGCGGCGCGCATGGTGATCCAGTCGCTGAAGGCCGACCCGCCCGCGGGCATCGTCGTCGATCTCAGCCAGGTCGCCTATTTCGGCTCCGTCTTCGTGTCGTTCCTGCTGCGTTGCCATACACAGGCCCGCAAGCACGGCAGCGAGATCGTCCTTGCCGGCGCCAGCGACCCCGCCCGCGAACTGCTCAAACTGCTCGACCTCGAAACGCTCTGGGCAATCTACGGCACGCGCCAGGAAGCCATGGAAGCGCTGGGCGGCTCCGATTGAGAAATCCGAAGCGCGAAATCCGAAACAAATTCTAAACTCGAAATTTGAAAGCTACATAACGGTAGATGCGCGTTTTGTTTCGAGATTCTGCATTTCGGATCTTGTTCATCCATGTCCCACTCCACCCTCGCCATTTTGATCTCCGGCGGCCTCGATAGCGCCATCCTGCTGGGTGACGCGCTGCGCTGCGGCGAGTCGGTTGTGCCAATCTACGTTTCCTGCGGGCTCACGTGGGAAGCTGTCGAGTTGGCCTACCTGCACCGCTACCTTGACGCCTTGCGCTGCGCCGAGTTGATGCC
>SHZY01000007.1 GCA_009692065.1 Gemmataceae bacterium | reverse complement strand
TCTATTTTGCCACCGAGATGCTTTGGAGTCGAACCTGCGGCCGCCGGTCGCACCGAAGTGAAAATGTTCCGACGACCGACCTTTGGACCGTCGCCGTCGCGCTCGACGTGATCGGTGCCGAAATATCGACTTAATCAACGGGCTGCTAGGTACGCCGCAAATCCATGAGAGCAATTTGGGCGCACTCTCCGTCGCCTTTCTTTCTGACGGCCGCACCGCGGTAACAACCGGTCCGGATAAGAAAGTCACTTTTTGGCACGCATCGACGGGAAAGGCCATCCGTTCGTGGGGTGGCCACTTGAATGTGTCGCTTTCACCGGACGGAAAAACATTGGCTTCAAAAGGCGATCACCGAGACAAAACAATTCGTCTTTTCGATCTTGCAGCGGAAAAGGAGGTCGGTCAAATCCCGGCGTCTAACCGCGCCACTTTTCGGTTTTCTCCTGACAGTCGCTACCTGGCTGTGGGCGGCGGCCAATTGATCCCGCGCACGAGCGATGTGCCGCTGCGGTTGTGGGCGGTTCCCGCATGCAAGCAAGTCCAGCAATTTCCGATGACATCGGATATACAATCGTTGGCTTTTTCCGCTGACGGAAGAAAACTGGCCGCGGCACACCATAACTCGAATTTTCCTCTAATCCAACTCTGGGATCTGGCCAGTGGCAAGGAACTACATCATTTTGAAGAGGAGTCTACACGCTTTTCGCTAACCTCAATTGCAATTTCCCCCGATGGAAAGATGCTTGCGGGTGTAGGAAATTGCATTCGCCTTTGGGATTTGCACACCGGCAAGCTACGCTGGCGGATCATCGTCGGAGGATACCCAAAAAATGGGTGCCTGGGGGTCGACTGGGTGTATTCTGTTGCTTTCTCTCCGGACGGAAAAACGATTGCAGTGGGCGCGAGTCTGGGGGAGATTGCGGCAGGCAATGGTATCGGTTCGAGCGTGTTCCTGTTCGAGACGGCGACCGGCAGGCAGCGCGCACGCTTTGACGGCGGTGGCTCGCATGTCCATTCGGTTGCGTTTTCCCCGTGCGGTCTTATGCTGGCCTCGATCGGCCGGGATTGCGTGGCGCTGGTCTGGGACGTGACAGGCCAAATCCAGGCTTCCAAGAGGACGCCCGCACGCCTAGATGCCGAGCCACTTGGCGCGCGCTGGGAGGATCTCGGCAAGGGCGACGCGTTCAAGGAGGGGGTGGTGGATATGCGCAAAGCCGACGCCGCTGAGGCCTGGCAGGCCATTCACGCCCTGGTGGTCAGACCGGCACAGACCGTGTCCTATTTTGAAAAGCGGCTGCGGCCAAATGTCAAAATGGAACCCAAACGACTCGACGAGTTGTTCAAGGATTTCGACGGCGACAACTTCAACGTCCGCGAAAAAGCCACCAAGGAATTGGTCGATATCGGCCCCGCAGCCGAGCCAAGCCTGCGAAAGCTTTCCGCCGGCAATCCATCGGACAAAGTAAAGGCTTGCATCGAAGATTTACTTGATCCCGCCAAGGGGCGCATCTGGGTCGAGGAAAGACGTCACTCCCGCGCGATCGAGGTTCTGGAATACATCGGCACGCCCGAAGCCAAGAAATTGCTGGAGCCACTCGCTCAAGGCGAACCCGGCTCGCAGCGCACGCAGGACGCCAGAGCCACGCTGGAGCGGTTGGCCAAGCGGCCCGCGCCGTCCCGTCCGGAATAGGCAACCAACCTTGCCAACCGGCCTCTTTTTTTGCGACAATCTTCTTGTCAAACCCCGCCCCGCGTCTTAGCATCACCTGCGTCAGGGCGTCTTCGATCCACTCGCCGCGTTCTTGCGGTAGGTTTTTGTTGAGAGGTAGCCGCCATGGAATCCGTCGGACTTTGTGGACTCTTTGCCTGCGGCGGCATTTTTCTCCTGATGCTTGTCGCGGGTGTTGGCGGCGCCGCCTACTATTTCTGGGGCCGGGGCGGCGGGCAAGGCGGGTATCGAGGCGGCGGGTCGTGTAACGCCGGGCGAGGCTGCGGCGGCGGTGGCGTATATGGTGGTGGTGTCGGCGGCGGCGTTGGAGGTGGCAGTGGCTTCAAAGGGGGCCACCCCGGCAAAGGCGGCGGTAAGAGCGATGGCGCCGCCGGCTGGGCCGACGGACAGGGAGGCGATGACGGCGTCTCCGGCGGCAAAGGCGATGGCGGCGCCGGCGGTGGCGACGGGGACGACGAGGGCGAAGATGCCCGCAAGGGCGCTGACATTGGCGGTGGCGGAGCCGGCTGTGGCGGCGGTGGTGATGCCGGGGGCGGTGATGTCGGCGGGGGCGATGCCGGGGATGGTGGCGGTGGCGGAGCCGGCTGTGGCGGCGGTGGTGATGCCGGCGGCGGCGATGCCGGTGGCGATACCGGAGGTGGCGGCGGCGCCGGCTGTGGCGGCGGCGGTGATGCAGGCGGCGGCGGTGGTGGTGGGTCGGCCTGCGGCGGCGGCGGCGGTGGCGGTGGCGGCGATTCCGGCGGCGGTGGAGGCGGCGGCGGAGAATGAACAGCCATGTTTTCATCCTCTCAACTCGGGCTCGGCATAGGCTGGCGCGGACCGCTTGCCAAGGCGATCCAGCGCCGGACCGACCTCGGCTTCGTCGAGATCGTTGCCGATGATTTCTTTCTGGCCGATCACATCCCGCAAGCACTCCTCGATCTCCACGAGCGCGGCGTCCACATCGTGCCCCACGGCATCGGGCTTTCCCTGGGCGGCGCCGATCCAATCGATCCAAGGCGTGTCGAATCTCTGGCCCATCTCGCCCAGCAAGTGCAAGCGCCGCTCGTCAGCGAGCATCTGGCGTTCTGTCGTGCTGGTGGACTGGAAACCGGTCATCTCCTGCCCCTGCCAAGAACTCGCGACATGCTCGATCTGCTCGTCGCCAACATCCGCCAGGTTGAGGCCGAACTACCGGTTCCCCTCGCACTCGAAAACATCGCGACGCTTGTGGATTGGCCTGGCAACGAGATGGACGAAGCGGCATTCTTGACGGACATGCTCGACCGCACCGAGGCGCTCTTGCTGCTGGACATCGAGAATGTCTACGCCAACGCACGCAACCTCGGCGGCGATCCGATTGCTTTTCTCGAAAAGCTACCGCTCGATCGCGTCGCCTACGTCCATGTCGCCGGCGGCTATGAAGCGGGCGGACTGTTTCACGACACGCATGCTCATGCGATTCCGCGTGAGGTGTTCGACCTCCTGGAAGAGCTGTGCTGCCGAGCTGCGGTGCCGGGGGCAATGCTCGAACGCGACGACCAGTTTCCCGGTGAAGCCGAATTGAATGCGGAGCTTGACGGCATCGCAGAGGCCATGCAGCGCGGCCAGGCACGGCGTGCGGCTGGCGAATTCCTACATCACGCTCTGGCGGCCGAGGAATTGCCATGACGGACGCAGCACGCGAGCGTTTGGCGGCAGAGCAGGCCGAGGTGGTCCGCGCGCTCGTCGCACAGGGGCCACTACCGCTCGGGTTCCACGAGGCACGCTTTCACGCCTTCGCTCGATCGCTCGTTAATAAACGCCGGCAGGCGTTGGCGCGTGCATGGCCAAGCCTGATTCGCGTCATCGGCAAGTCCTATCCCGAGACGTTCACGAGCTACGCTGAAGCCCACCCGCTTCCCGAAGGAGCCAGCACGCTCGCCGACGGACGGGAGTTTCTGCGCTGGCTGGCAGCACTAGGTCCCCCCAGCGATGCGGCCCGGCTGGAGGCATTCGCGTTCGACATGCGCTGGAAGCCGACGGCGCTCGGCCTGTGCCGGCGTGGCGGGTTTGCAGTCAAGCTGCTTAAACTGCGTGAGACGCCGACTCTGGTGATTGCGGCACGACTGCCTTGGATGGGCGAGAGGTGGTTGCGGGTACCGCTGGGGAAGATGGCGAAGGCAACCGGCGCTCCCGCGAAATCGGGGTAACCAGGAGCCCTGCGCCCTCACCCCCGACGGGAGAGGGGAGACGGACATCTGCTCTCGACCTGCGGGTCTGGTTTTTCGTAAACTGCGCTCACGCATCAACGTTCCGGTCAAGGAGGACCAGGCATGTCCGAGGAAAAACCCGAAGGCGTCAAGAAAACACTCAGCGGCTGGCTCAAGGCGGCGATCACCAGCGTCGTCGGCTTGGTGTCCGGCGCCGTCATCATGTACTTGACGCCGGTCGTCAACAACGTGATCAAGCCCGCCAAGCCGGTCGCCAATTTCGCGACGCATGCCACGGACCTCACCGTCGAGTTCAACAATCGCTCGACCGGCGCCGTGCTGGGCTGGTGGGACTTCGGCGACGGCACCGCCCTCGAACCCTTCGATCCCAAGACCGAAAACCTCAAGCACGTCTATCCGAAGGCGGGCACGTACACTGTCAAGTTGGCGCTGCAGAATCTGCTCGGCGACGCCAGCGAGCGCAGCACGTCGGTGGTGATCGAAGCCGACAGCGCACTTAAACCCGAAATCGAAACGTTCGAGCTCAAGCCATTCACCCCAGGTGAGTGCGCGCCGGCGATTTACAAGCTGATCAGCAAGACAAAACTCGCGAATTACTGCATCCTGTCGGTCGGCGACGATCGACCCATGGAAATCATCGACGGCGCCGGCGATCAGGTACGCTACGTCGCATTCAAGGAAATGGGCGCGTATACGGTCCGGCTCGCCGCGGTCAACGGCAGGGATGTTGTCGAAAAGACCAAGACGGTGTACGTCGGCGGCAGCGACGGCAGCGAACCGACGGCAAAGCTCGCCGTTACCTACGAGGCTGTCCGAGTGCAACGCTTTGAGCGCGAGGTGCGGATCTATTGCGGTTGGCATCCGGATGCCAAGGAAAACGTCCTGGCGGTGCGCAAGGAGCGGCCCATCGAGTCGGGCTGCACGATCGTCAGTGTCGAGTTGGTCAACAAGAACGACAAGAACGCCCTGGCACGCAAATTTGAAGTTCAGCCTTCGCCGGACAAATCGAAGATCATTCTCACAGGAGAATTGGTCAAGCCGAGCGGACTCCTGACCCCGAAAACGGCGCCGCCGCACTGGGTGGCGCAGGTCAAGGTCGTGATGGAACGCCGCTCGCCGCTGGAAATCATCAACCGCGGCGAGGTGATGATGGCGGTCAATCCCGGCACCACGACGAAGATCCCGATGCAACCTTTGGAGCCAGGCTACGATATCATTCGCAAACACGTCAACCTGGAACTATGGGACAGCGGCCGCAAGGTGTGGGAAGGAAGCAAGGCGGTCACGAACGCGAAGGTGATGCTGAAGAACCAACCGTGCCTGGTGACGGCCATCCCGCAGGCCGACGGCATGCTACTCAAGATCGACGCGGGGAACGTTGGGACGGTGACGATCCCAACCACGCCGTCGCTGCCGGTGGGCCCGGTGATCCGCCCGACAGGCTTCGAGCGCAATCCGCTGTTGCCTAGAAAATTCTGAAAGCCCAGGGACGGCCGTCCCTGGGCTTTGCGAAAGCGTTTCTACTTGACCCGTTCCATCGTGATCAGGACGAAATTCTTCCCGTCCTTGACGGCGAACTCGGCCGGCCGTCGCCTGCGTCGGGAGCGAGGCATAGCTTCAGCTTGTCCTTATCGAGTTGATAGATCCCTACGAACGTTTTGTTCTCATCCCCCGGCATGATGTCGATTTCCTTCGGCTTGGCGGTGGGGTTGAGCTTGAACGTTCCCTTTTTCGTTTCGTCGCCCTTGGTGAAGGTGAGATTTTTGCCGTCCTTGTCGAACTCCATGTGGGCGCCTTCCAGGTTGGCGTCTTTCCCGCCCTTCGTTTCGAAGCTGGTGATTTTCCATTTGCCTTGTAGAGCGGCTTTGTCCTTTTTCTGAGCGGCATCATCTCCACCTTGCGACGTCAGCACTACCAAGAGGGCCGTTGCGAAAGATGCCAAACCGAGTGCTTTCATGGGTTCTCCCTGATTGAAGAAACGGAGGATGAGGGACATTGATATTTCGCCCGCTGATCGATCGCATTTCGCCCGCCGGTTTTCGTTGGTTATTTCTTCACGTCCTTCTTGCGCAAATAGTTGATCTCCATCACTTTGAACTCGTCGGGCGCCCCTTCGGGCTGGCGAAACATTTCGAAGGTTTGTTCATTGGCACTGACGATCTTGAGCACGTCGCGAGCCTTCATCTTTATTACGACATGGTCCGCAAAGGACCCGCATACAACCACGGATTTCACTGATAACACAGATGGGAAATTACACGCTGGCATTTCCCATCTGTGTTATCAGTGAAATCCGTGGTTCACTTCTTACAGTCCAAGCCAAGCATCCGGGCCGTACTGGAGAATCACAATTGCAACGTCGGCAGCTCGGCGGCCGCATTGCTCGATTTCGTAACTTGTTCGGATACCAAGGTTGCCAAGCTCAAATACGTCTTGGCGATTGGGCTATCGGGAAGCTTGTGGACAATCGGATCGCCGGAATCGCCGCACTTGACGATGTCCGGGTCCATCGGAATCTCGCCGAGGAACGGGACGCCAGTTTCCTGAGCGAGCTTCTTGCCGCCGCCGTGTCCAAAGATCTCATGCCGCTTGCCGTCGCCGCTGACGAAGTAACTCATGTTCTCCACGATGCCGATGACGGGTACGCGGACCTGGTTGAACATCTCCAAGCCTTTGCGGGCGTCGATCAGGCTCACTTCTTGCGGCGTCGTGACGATGACGGCGCCGGACAAGGGGGCCGTCTGCGTCAAGGTGAGTTGGGCATCGCCGGTGCCGGGCGGCAGATCGATGACGAGGTAATCGAGTTCGCCCCAGTTGATCTGCGTCAAGAAAGCGGTGATGTATTTGTGTACCATGGGGCCGCGCCAGATCATCGCCGTCTCAGGCTTGACGACGAACCCCATCGACATCAGCTTGATGCCGTAGCGATCGAGCGGAAACTGCGTCGTGTTCGGGTCGAAGACTTCGCTGACGCCCATCATGATCGGGATGCTGGGGCCGTAGATGTCGGCATCGAGAAGGCCCACGCGCCGGCCGAGCATGTGCAGGGCGAGCGCGAGATTGGTGGCGACGGTGGACTTGCCGACGCCTCCCTTGCCGCTAGCTACGGCGACGACATTCTTGACGCCGGGCATGGCGATTTTTTCTTGAACGGGGCCTGGTGGAGGCATGAAAGTATCTCCTCGCCCGCCACTTCGAGGCGGGGCTAAACGGGATCAAGGTTTCTTCTTGACGCAATCGGGACATTGACAAAGTGCGCGCAGGTGCTCCAGCGTGAAGAGCCCCGAGTCGTGGCCGTCGCTCCAGACGATCTTGTACGCATAGTGGCCGATCGGGCTTATCGATACCGGCTTGAGCGGCTCGAGTTCCGTCGGCTTCAGGATGCGAAACGGGTCGGGCGGTTGCTCATGCTCCCCCTTGCAGCCGGCACACGGGCAATGGCTGCGCAAATGCGTCCAAAGATAGCTGCTGCGATGGCCGTCGGACCACTCGATAGTTAGGCGATCGTCGCCGTCCTTCTTGAGGGCAACGGGTCGCAGGTCGGCAACGGGCATGGCGATTCCTCATCACTTGGGGCTACCAGGGAATTATAGAGAGGGAAAGCGTGATTGTAGGGTGGGTCTCGCTTCACTCGACCCACCCTACGGCTTGGCTCGGGTCAATGTGTTCAAGAGCGATTGCGCCGCAATCTCGGTCGGTGTTTCGCCGCGTTGCCAGGCTTCGATGAGCTTCACCAGCTCCGCATCGTGCCGAGATTCGGCGGCCTGATAACGCTCTTTGAACCAGGCGATTGCCGATTCCAAGAGCAGGCTCGCTGCCGTCGCGTGTTGTCGGCGCAGCGGCAGCGCATGGATCGTTTGCCAAAGTTCTGCGTGCCCCGTATTGGCTTTCGTGCTGACTCGCAGCACCGGGACATGACGTGCCGGCGACAGATCGAGGGCCGCGCGCACCTGGGCGGCGGTTTGCTCGGTGGTTGGCAGATCGGCCTTGTGTACCACGACGATGTCGGCGCACTCGAGGATGCCGGCTTTTTCCCATTGCACATCGTCGCCGGTTTCGGGTTGCAGCATCAAGACCACGACGTCTGAAAACCGGCGTACTTCCACATCGCCCTGGCCGGCGCCGACGGTTTCGAGAAAGATCACCTCGAAGCCGACGGTTTCGAACAGGCGGATCATGACATCGAGATGATCCGCGAGCGCGCCGTGGCCTGACTGAGCGGCAAGGCTGCGGATGAAGACGCCGTCGTCGGTGGAACTCCCCATGCGGAAGCGATCGCCCAGGAGCGCGCCGCCGGAGAGCGGGCTTTGCGGATCGCAGGCGAGGACCGCGACCTTGTGGCCCTGGCTTCGCACAAGTGGAATCAGCTTGCCGATGAGTGTGCTCTTGCCGACGCCGCCGCTGCCAGTGAATGCGACGACGCGAGCGCTGCGTGGATTGGCCGCGAGTGAGGCTTGCAATTCCGCGAGGCCTTCCCCTTGCGCCGCCAAACTTATCAGACGCGCCAGCGCGTTGCGGTCCCCCTGGCGCAGCCGATCGAGCAGGGCCGCAATCATGGCTTCGGCTCCCGCGGCGTTTTGAGAAAACCAACGATTTCGTCGAGTGAGGTGCCAGGGCCAAAGATCTTGGCGACGCCCATGGCGGTGAGCTTGGCGATGTCGGCTTCGGGAATGATGCCGCCGACCATGATGCCGACGTTGTCGAGGTTGGCCTGCTTCATCAATTCGAGGACGCGCGGCACCAGGGTCATGTGGGCGCCGGAGAGAAGGCTGAGGCCGAGCCAGTCGGCGTCTTCATCGGCTAGAGTGCGAACGACGGCTTCGGGGGTTTGCCAAAGGCCGGCGTAGATGACGTGCATGCCGGCATCGCGCAGGGCCCGCGCGACGACCTTGATGCCGCGATCGTGGCCGTCGAGGCCCACCTTGGCGAGGACGATGCGAATTGGATGGTCCATTTCGTCCTCATCCTATCCGTCTCCCCGTTTAGCGCTCGCCGCAAAACGCCAAGCGGCCCGGCGTTTTGCGGCGAGCGCTAAACGGGGATCGGTATCACTTTGAGCTTTTCGCCTTATCGAGTTTCTTCTCGACCGCTGCCTTACGTTCCACGTCGCGGCGGCTTTCGGTCACGTGCTTGAGGCCGGTCTGCCAGGCTTGGATCGCCAGGGCGCGTTCGCCGAGCGCCATGTGCACGTCGGCCAGGTGATCGAAGATCTCCAGGTGCTGGGCGCTCTTGTCTTCGAGCGCCTTGATCAGCCATTCCTTCGCTTCCTTGTTTTTCTTTTGCTTGAAAAGGACCCAGCCAAGGCTGTCGAGGTACGCGCCGGAGTCGTGATCGGTCTTCGGGTTGAAGTCCGGATCCTTCTTGCGGCGTTCACGATCGAGATCAATGGCCTTGCGGATCAGCTTCTCGGCATCTTCGAGCTTCATGCCGTGGTCAGCCCAGATATAGCCAAGATCGTTGTAGAAAATCGGATTGTCAGGACGTTTCTTGAGAAGGAACTCGAGGTGCTCGGTGGCGCGATCGATTTTCTTCAGATCGACGTAGATGTTGCTGACCTCGTAGCGGAACTGGATGATGTATCGATCCTTGACTTGCGGGGACCGGCGCTCATCCTCGCCGACTTGCTTGATTACATCCTCAAACGTGTTGGCAGCCTCCTCGTATCGGCCGGCCTCGCGCAGCACCCAGCCTTTGAGATGGCGGTCGATCCAGTCGTCCTTTTTCTTGAGGAGATTATCGACCAGCTTGATCGCCTGGTCGTACTTGCCCTGCTTGGCGGTTGCCTTGACATAGGTTTCAAAGATGACGGGCCGTAGCAGCTCGGCAGTATCAAAGCGGTCGCGAGGCTCACTGAAATCGACCTCGCCGGTGCGGTCGGCAATGGTGGCGACCACCTTGCGGTCCTTGCCGTCGTCGGTATTCAGTTCGAGCAATTCCTTGCAGACGCGCGCACCGTCTGCGTACATCTTTTGCTCGAAGTAGAGATCGGTGACCAGGCCGTACGATTGGCTGAGCTTTTCAAGGCTTTGCAGCTTGGCGGCCTTCTCCATGCAGACGCGCAGAAACGTCTCGGCTGTCTTGAATTCCTTCAGATCCGCAGCGGTAAGGCCGAGCACGAGAGCGGCGTTGTAGGACAACTCTTTCTTCTTGGCAGCGGGCTGGGCGAAGGCAAGCAGCGTTTTGGCGTGCTTGGGATTTGCGGTGAGCGCCTTGAGGACGCCGAGCATCGATTCGGTTCCTGTCAACCGATTCAAGTCGGCCAACTCTTTTGCCAAATCGGCTTCACCGGCACGCAAACTCGCGGCGCCCATGCTGAAGCTGATCGTGACGGCCAACAGCAATCCGAAGCATTTCCTTGCCATTGTTGAACTCCGTGGCGTGATTTTCGTCTTCATGGTGACCCCTGCGAGGAAAAAGGGCATGCTTCTGTTATGTTAATCAAATCGCGGGCGCGACGCCACAGCAGCTTGTCGCAACCCTTAAGATTTGCCCAGCTTTCGGGGTAACGGTTGTTGTGAGAATACGTTGATAGAAGAGAGATGGAATTGGTGTAGCCATCGCACTGCGCGTGATGCGGTCCCCAGGCGGAGAGCATGTGAACTAATTTCACGCAGAGTCGCAAACTCGCAAAGGAAGACAAGAATCGATGTATTTCTCTGGCATTTCTTTGCGCCTTTGTGCCTTTGTGTGAGTCGTATTTGATTTTCTCACATCCTCGGAGCGTGAGGACTACACTCCGACCCTTACGGGCAGCGTTGCCAGTTCGAACTCGGCGGCACCGGCACGGCGTTCCCCGGCGGCGGCGAAAAGCTTCCCGTCGGCGGGCAACACGGGTTTGGCGGGCACACGGGGACGCAGTGTGGTGCCGAGCCGCCGAAATGGCTCGGCCGATGGCACCAACGCTCCCAAAACGAACAGCAGCCGCTGTTCATCACGAAGCTGAGCGCGATGGCCGCCAAGAGAAGTTTTTTCACCAGCATGAACCTTCTCCGATGTTTCGAATTCAGCGCGGTTGGATAGAATAACCGCGTTCAGGTTGCTGGCGATAGCCGGATTTCTTTTTTTCGTCAAGTCCGACTGGCCGGCGGCCGATAATAAGCGTTTGATCCGCGCAGTTGGACATTGGCGAAAAAACCGTCAAGACGGTAAGACAAGGAATCTTGGTTAGATTCTGACGTCGGGCATTTTTCTTGGGATGGTTTGCATGAACACGAAGTGGTTGGTAGGCGTCGTGGTGTTGGTCGCGTCAGCAAGTATGGCGGCCGCGCAGGTACCGCCGTATGACTTCAAGTACTATCCGCTCAAGGTCGGCAATCGCTGGACTTATCTCGCCACGGACCTCAAGGCGCCCGACGCCAAAGCCGCCCCGACGCGCAGAGTCGTCGTCGAGGTCGAGCGCGAAGAAATCTACGTGGACAAGAAGCTGAACAAGGACGGCAAGGAAGTCGTCACGAAATACACCGGCTTCCTCGTGAAGTCGACCAGCGGCGGCAAGACCACGCGCGATCACGTTCTGGTGCTGGCCGATGGCGTCTACCGCATCCACGCCGCGGGCACGCCCATCTCGCCCCCGTTGCCATTCTTCAAGACCGCCGGGAAGTGGAATGCGGACTCCGTCAGTGGCAACACGACGATCAATGGGACATTCACCGGCGCCCTGAATCGCGTCAATGTCGGCAAGACCACGTACGACGCCTTCCTCGTGTCCTTTCGCGACACCAAGACAGGCGACGATCGCGTCGAGATCGATTACTGGTTTGTGGAAAGTATCGGCATGGTCAAGCAGCGCGTGCGCGCGAAGAGCCATGAGATCGTGCTGGAACTGGAGAAATTCGACAAGGCGAAGTAATCTCGACCCTTCTCGGCGATCCCCACTGAAAAAGAACCACGGGGGAAAACGGGGGGCACGGGGAAAAGCTTGAGAAAATGCCGGAAAAGTCTGTGCATCAGTCCATCCCTCACGAGATCTTGAATCATCCGCACAATTTCGGTCTTACATGGCCTTTCCCCGTGCCCCCCGTTTTCCCCCGTGGTTTTTTTCTCTGGCGGGGACCAGCGAGTAGTGTCGTAATCTCCGCTTAATTGCCTGGTTCCAAGCGCAACCACTTCTTCATCTTGGCCATTTCCTTCGCCCACGCATCACCCAACCGCCGCTGGATGAACGCCGCATAGAGCAGATCGAGCGATTCCAGGAGATGCCTCGTTTGCGTCACACGCTCTTCGAAGCGGGCGTGTCCATCGTCCGCTTCCGGCGCCGGCAGCTTGGCGCCGCTGATGGCCAGTGTCTCGGCTTGCAGCGTCAATTCGTATTGCGATTCGTGCCGAACCAGCGTGAGGCCCATCTTGCGTGGCAACTTGCCGGCCTGGATGGCGCGATGAGCTTCCGGCAGCTTCGTGGGACCGTCGCTCGAAATGCTTTCGCGCCCGGTTTGGCCGCGCGGACATTCAAGCTGCATCGTGCGCGAGATCATCAGCGTAACTTCGGAATCATCGGACAGCTTGATCGTGTCGGTCTCGTTCTCCAGCGTGAACCACAGCCACAGCAAAAACTCATTGCCGAGGAAGTCGCGGTTGGTCTCGTCCGGCATCCAGGCGACGGCGCCGACATTGCCGCCCGGCGTGAACGGCGTCGGCTTGGCGTCATCGACATACCGTTGCAGGTTCGACAGTTCCGCGAGCGCGAACGCCTGGCGGCCAGCGCCGAGCAGTTCAAACTTGCGCTCGAACGTATGGTGGAAGAGCGTGACGAGCCGATCGAGGGCGGTGACCGACGTCGAACCGACCAGTAGTTCGTTCGAGGGGGCGTCCCACAAAACGGGAATCGCCTTGCGGCGAAGGTAGCGTCCGTCCTTCGCTTCCTGTTCGAGCCGATCCCTGGCGTATTCGCGCGCCTGGCGTTTTTGTTTCGCGCTCGGATGCCCCCTCGGATTGGTGGCGGTCAGTGCTTTCAACTCGACCTGGTAATACGCGCGCAAAAGATCGCTCGGCATCTTCTGCTCATCGACGCGCATGGCGACGTGGAGGCCGTCGTTGATGACATTCTTGGCAAGATCGAACGACGTGTCGAGGATGTGGTCCCCCGCAATCCAGCCGGCCTGCGAGCCATCGCTGGATGCGACGCGCTGCTTGCCGATGGCGTTCGCGGCGAGCTGGTCGAGAAACTCCGTTCCAAAAGTGCGCGGCGGCCTGCCGCTGACGCGAAAACGCATGCAAGTGACACGGCCAGAGAGAAAACCCATTGTGTGCACAATCCATTCTGCGGAAAAGAAAGAACCCGAAGCGTCAACAGATGTTCACGCCTCGGGTCGCGGTGATTGTTTGGAACGAGGAGTTAGTTGTTGTTCCAGCGTTGCTTCGGGGAGAACTTTTCGTTGTCCTTCTTCTTCATTTCGTCTTGGACGACGGGATGCCAGCTTCCATCTCGCTGTTCCGGCGGCACGTAGTGTTCTCGCGCCCAGCGACGCAACTGAAGCTCTTCGATCAGGTCCATCTCCAGTACTCCATGACTCATAAAGATCCCCTTACCCGATGTGAGAGGTTGCCATTTCACGTGAAATGGTAACATTCTAATATATTCACCGAAAACGGAATATCAAGCATTTACTCGTGAAACCGCAAGATTTTGCAGGGCCGCAAGTTCGGCAGAATTTCCCCGATTCGCCAGCTTGTCAAAACCGCTTTTGCCGTTGCAACAGGTACTCCATCAGCGCCTTGTCGAACCCGATGCTGGTGTCGGTCGCGAAGTAATCGATGCCGGCCCTGGCGCAATCCTCCTTGTACTTCGCGCGAAATTGCTGGACGGCGTCGAGGTAGTCCGGCTTCATGGCGGCCGCGTCGAGTGTCATCTTCTGGTTCTGCTCCACGTCCTTGAATTCGACCAGCCCCTCGAACGGAAAATGCACTTCGGCCTCGTCGAGAATGTGGAATACGATGACATCGTGCCCGCGGTGCCGCAGCATGTGCAGGCTCCGCATGATCGGCTCTGGATCGGCGAGCAGATCGCTGAACAGCATGATCAGGCTCTTGCTGCGCACCATCGCGGCGAGTTGCGATAGGCCGTGCGCGACATCGGTCTGTCCCGCCGGCTTGAGATTCGCCAGGAGCGCGAGAATCGTGCCAAGCTGCGTGCGCTTGCTGCGCGGCGGCAAACACGAGCGGATTTGCGTATCGAACGCGACCAGCCCAACCGGATCTTGCTGATGGATCATCATGTAGCCGAGCGCCGCCGCCAGGCAGATGGAATAATCGAACTTGGTGAGTTGTTGCCGATAGGTGTACCCCATCGACGCCGACAGGTCCATCACCAGATAGCCGGTGACGTTGGTCTCGGCCTGGTACTTCTTCAGATAATACTTGTCGGTCTTGGCATAAACGTTCCAGTCCAGATCCTTGAGATCATCGCCGGCCGTGTACTTGCGATGCTCCGAGAATTCGACCGAGAAGCCATGAAATGGGCTGGCGTGCAAGCCTTGCAGAAAGCCTTCGACGATGAACTTGGCGCGCAAATCGAGCCGGGCGACTTGCTGGATGACTTCGGGGCGCAGGTATTGTTCGGATTTTTTCATGTGCCACGCCGGTTGCGGCTAAAGAACCTACTTCCGCTTCTTGTCATACTTCCCAATCTCCGGCGGCTGCACCGTCTCCAGGAGCTTCTGGATCACGTCCTCGCTCGATTCGCCTTCGGCTTGGGCCTGGAAGTTGGTGCTGACGCGGTGACGCAGGACGGGGATGGCGACCTTTTTGACGTCGTCGATGGCGGCGCTGAAACGGCCATCCATGGCGGCCATGGCACGGGCGCCTTGGACCAGGAAGATGCCGGCGCGGGGGCCGGCGCCCCAATCGACCATGCGGCGAACGAATTCCGGGGCCGACGGGTCCTTGGGGCGAGTCGCACGCACCAGCTTGGCGACGTATTCGGTCACGAAATCGCCGACCGGCACCGAACGCACCAGCTTTTGCATGTTGAGGATCGCCTTGCCGCTCAGGACCTTGGTGATCTCCGCGGCCTCGTCCTTGGTGGCAAGGCTGATGATCTTGCGTTCTTCGTCGAAGCTCGGGTAATCAACCTTAATATTGAACATGAAGCGATCGAGCTGGGCTTCCGGGAGCGGATAGGTTCCCTCTTGCTCGATCGGGTTTTGCGTGGCGATGACGAAGAACGGGTCGGGCAGGTTGTACGTCTCCTGGCCGACCGTGACCTGGCGTTCCTGCATCGCTTGCAAGAGGGCGGCCTGCGTCTTGGGCGGTGTGCGGTTGATCTCGTCGGCGAGCACGATGTTCGCGAAGATCGGGCCCTTGACGAAGCGGAACTCGCGCTTGCCGTCGGTTTCTTCCAGGATCGTGGTGCCGGTGATGTCGCTCGGCATCAGGTCCGGCGTGAACTGGATACGCTTGAACTGCACGTCGAGAATCTGACTGATGGAACTGACCATCAGCGTTTTGGCGAGGCCGGGGACGCCGACCAGGAGGCAATGGCCACGCGTGAAGACGGCGGCGAGGATTTGCTCGATGACGTCGGACTGGCCGACGACCGTGCGGCGAAGCTGGTCGATGATTTGCGTCTTCGCCTGGCTGAACTGGGCGAGATATTCGGTGATTTTGTCGGTGGACACGCGGGGCCTTTCGTTGGGTTTTCCAACCCCCGTTTACGTTTAGCGTTCGCACGGCACCGCGCGAACGCTAAACGTAAACGGGGACGGTTATCATGCATTGTAAAACAAACGGGCGGCAAAATCACGACCCAACGATCAGCGCCTGGCTTGCGTGTACCCAGCCGGTCTCGCCGGTGGTCAGGCGGATTTGCAGCCACTCGCCGCGACGATGCATCTGCCGCGCTTCGAGCCCGCGTGGCAACACGGGGAGCACCGGATGCTTCGGATAGCTCGGCCCGTTGCCGCGATGGAAATCGGCGTTGGCGGCCAAGACAACGAGCGGCACGGCGTGATCTCCTTGGGCTTGCCGAAGTTCCTGCCAGGAGCCGATGCCGACGAGCACAAGGGCGGCAACCAATGCGCCGGCAATGACAAAGCGGCGCCCTCCGGGCCGCGAGATAACGATCCAGCCGCCGAGGAATAAACCGGCGATTATCAAGACCGTTTCGGCCGTTTGCCAATAGTGTCCTTCCAAGGTCGCCCGGGCGGCGAACGCAAGGGTGCCACCAATGCACAGGGCAATGTAGAAAAAGAAACCGATGCAGGCCCACGCGAACAGGCCTGGGCGATACAGCCAGATGGGCCAAAATTCCGCGTCCGGGCGGCCCAGCCCGGAAGGCGAGTAGAGCACTTTGGCGCGGACAAAGGCGAGGTGCTCACGCATCGAGCGGTCGTTCGGATCGAGCTTGAGGCCGCATTGATAGGCCCAGATCGCTTCGGGCCAGCGATCCGCGAGTACGGCGGCGTTGCCGAGGCTGCGGTAGAGGGCCGCGATTCGATAGCCTTGTTCGTGTAGCTGCCAGTACCCGTCGGTCGCTTCAGAGAAATGCTTGCGTGCCTGCAAGAGCCGAGGTTTGTTTTCTACTCCCTGCCGAAAGGCCGCTTGCGCCTTGTCGAGAGTCGCTTCGGCAGCGACGCTGTCCGCCTGCGTTTGCGCAGGAAATCCAAACACGAGGAGCGGAATGCCGATCAACCACGGGCGCATGGGTCGGCCTCCAGATTGTGAATCAAACGGCTTGCATCGTCGGCAAGCTGGCGCGGCGGTTCGCGCTGGGCGAAACGGACAGCATCGCAGGCCTGGAAGAAGGCTCGGCTCTCTTCGCACAGCGTCTTGGCGAAGCCGCGGCGTTTCAGGAAGGCCGACACGTCCGCGGGCGTTGGATCGATGGCCAAGAAGTCGAAGCATTCCGCCAAATACTGGCGGACCACCTCCCATGCGCGGGCGCTATCCGCTTGCAGGCGATCCGTAGCACGGAGTGCAGCGGCGCCGCGGCGAAGGCTCATGACTTGCGCGTCGTCGGGAAAGTAGCGACGCCACGCCAAGACGCCGACAAGGCACGCAAACGGTGGCAGCGCCAGCAGCACGGCGAGTTGCCACCCGTTCATCGGGATTGTCGTCGGCCACGCCATCGCATCCTTGCTTTCTGCATTCGTGTAGAACGAATCGGGCACCGCTTGAACATCGAATTCGATGTCCGTCTTTTCGACCTTCGGCTTAACCTTGATGGCGATGGGCTTGGCGAAATCGGGAACGAACTTCATCTTGCCGGGCCGATTCGGGTTGTAGGTCCACAGCGTGATGCCGTCGATGGCGGTAATCTTGTCGTGCTTGGGCTTGAGCCGATAAACGAAGAGCCAGCTTCCCGTTTTTTCGCGATCGACTGCATCCTCATCTGGCAACGGCAGGACGTAGAAGTCACGCTCCCAGGCAGCGGGGAAGAGTTGCAGATACTTGCGTTTCGGAACATATTTCTCGGGGCCGATGCCGGTGATCCAGATGCGCAGTTTGATCGATTCTTCGACGCCCACATCGGTCGGCTGGGCGGCGACGCTGATCTTGTAATCGCCGACGATATTGCTGAAGTTCTCGGGGCGGCCGGCGACCGGCGGATCGATCGGCGCTGGCTGTGCGAGGGCAGGGCCGATCGAAAGCAGCAGCAGGAAGACCGTCAGGATTGCGCGTGCCATCGGCGCTCACCAGTCCTTCGTGGAAAGGGAAGCCGGGCCGGGCGGGTTGCGCTGCATGCGGCGTGCTGCGGCGATGCGCCGCGCGCGGGCGGCTATTTGTTCCAGCGTCATGTCGGGCGAAAGCGGCTGAATCTGCTCCGTATCGGGCAAGGTCAGCAGCGCCTGGCTGCTCAGCTTGTCGGATTTGCCACCCGGCTTGCCCGTGCTGGGCTTCCGGACCTCTTGGCCCGGGCCTGGATCGGCCGGGACGTCGTACGCCTTTCTCGCGGCGTTCGGGTCTTTTTCGTCAGGTTTCTCCGGGTACTTCGGGTCCTTCTGCTTCGGCGGGCCGCCCTCTTTCGCTTGTGCCTGCACGGCTTTGAGCCAAAGCACCTGGGCGATCTCCAGGTTGTGCCGGGCGTCGGCACGCAGCTTGTCCGGGAGGCTCGGCTCCAGGAGGCACGCACGATACGACGCGACAGCGTCGGCCAGCGGCAGCGGTTGCTCGGTGGCATACTGCACGAGCGCGTTGCCGAGATCGAAGCGGGCCCGAGCGCGGCGCTCCGGCGGCGCGGAATCGTCCTCCAGGCTGCGGCGATAGCAGTCGATTGCGTCGCGGTACTGGCCCAGGCGGAAATGTGCGGCGGCCTTGTTGAAGGACACCCAGCCGGGATCGTGAGTCAGCCGTTCGGCCTGCTCGAAGGATTTGATCGCCTCCGCATATTCTTGCCGGGCGAAGGCGTCGGTCCCTTGCCGCACGAGCGCCTCCGCATCCGGCGAATCGGCGGCGCTGACGCCACAAATCGCGATGGCGGCAAGGAGCAACGCGGCGGCCTTCGTGCGCAAGGTGTTGGAACGAGCCTGATGCAAAGGTTGCCTTTTCATGGCGGCCGGGCCTTCGTCGAACAGCATCGTCAGCATGAAAAAGACGAGGGCCGGCCAGAGAAACCACGCATAGCGCAACTGATACACCGGCAGGGCATCGGTCGACGGGATCTCCTCGCGCAACTCGTCGGCATCTAAGAGGTGCAAGACGAAGGCGCCCAGGGGAAACGTCTGGGTATGAGCGGGCAGGTATTCGCCGCCGGTCTTGCTCGTGATCTCACGCAGCAGCTTTTCGTTGAGTTTCGTGCGGACCGGCTTGCCCTCGAACTCCACGATATCGCGGCCGGCGGGGATCGTCTCCTCCCGGTGCGGGTCGCCGATGCCGACGACGTGAACGCGCAGGTTGATTTCCTTGGCAGCCGCAACTCCCTGAAGCCATTCGCCGTCGTCAACGGGATCGTCGCCGTCGGAAAGCAGGACGACGACGGGGCGATTGGTCCGGGCGGGATCGCTCGCCGCGGCTGCCAGCTTGAGGGCGGCGCCGATGCGAGTGCCGGAGATCGGCTCATCGATGGACAGCTTCGGGATGTCGTCCGCTTCGATCTGCTGGAGCGTGTGCCGCAGGTGGTCGCAGTCGTGCGTCAACGGGAAAAGCAGGCGTGGCTGGGCGGCGAAAGCGACGAGGGCGACGCGGTTGCCGCCGTGCTCCTCGAACGTGTCGGCGAGATGGCGCAGGGCGCGCAAGGCCAGTTTGCGGCGGCTGGGCTGCTCGGCGGACATGCTCCGGCTCAAATCGAGGACAAGGACGACGTCGCGGCCCTTGCGCACCTGGCCGGTGTTGTCGAGGCCCCATTGCGGCCCGGCGCAGGCGATTGAAAGCAGCGTCATCCCAATCAAGAGGCAGATCGCCTTCGCGCGCCGTACGCTCGGCCTTGTGAGCACGCTCTTACGCAAGAGTAGCGGATTCGCCAACCGAGCCGTCAGTTGCTGGCGACGCCAATGCGCGAACAGCATCAACGCCGCTGCCGTCGGGACGACCAGCAGGGTCAGCAGGAATTCAGGGTGTGCGAACCACGTGGAAAGCATGGCGTATTTGTATCTATTGTGGCACGGTCAGGAGACCGTGCCACAACAGGAATTCTCTTGTTGTAGCACGGACTCCTGACCGTGCCGAAACATTGGGTCTCACGGCACGCGCCGCCAGATCGTCGCTTCCAGCCCAATCATGGTCAGCCAGCACGCCAGGGCCGTCAGGGTAAACCAGGCGAAACCTTCGTGGAACCGGCGAACCTGAAAACTTAGTATGCGCTCGCGTTCGAGGCGATCGATGCTCTCGTAGGCATGCAGGAGCCCGCGTCCGTCCTGAGCGCGCAAGTACAGGCCCTGGGTCATTTTGGCGAGCGTTTGCAGGGTCTCCTTGGCACGGATGGCTTCCTCGACTTCTTCCTTGGTCTTCGGGTCGGCCGGCGACGCGTCAATGGCGTAGATCGGGATCGACAGGTTCGCCGCGAGCTGGGCGGCCTGGCGAGGCTTCAGCTTGCCGGGCACGTTGCTCTCGCCGTCGGTCAAGAAGACCAGCACCTTGCGCTGTGTCGGGGCTTGCTGCAAGGCGTGCAGGGCCCAGACGATCGCGTCGCCGGGGTTCGTCGTGCCCTCGTCGGCGGCGATGCGGGGCTCCTGGGCCTCCATGATTTTTAGGAGCGCGGCGTGATCGAGCGTCCGCGGGCAAGCTGTCTCCGGGTGCATGGCAAACGTCACCAGGGCGATCATATCGTGCGGCCGGCCGGGCAGGTGGATGCCATCCGGGCCCGTGCCACCCGCAACGAATAGACGAAACAGCTTCTTGACGCCAACCAGGCGCGAAATCTTGGTGTCTTCCCAGGCGAAATCCTGCTCGGCCATGCTGGAAGAGACATCGACGATCATGGCGATGGAAATGCCCTCGGTCGGCAGGGGGTTCTTCTCGTCGATCCACTGCGGCCCCGCGAACGCGATGATTGCCAGAGTCAGACACCCGGTGCGCAAGACTACGCCGCCCCATGATGCCCAGCGCACGCGCGCGCCGGCAGGGGTAGGCAACAACCGGCGATCCGAGTAACGCCACATGCTACGCGATTTTGTGGCAAACCGCCACGAGAGGAGTGGCACAAGCGCCAGGAGCATGAGTGCCCAGGGGTAGGTGAAGTGGGGAATCATATCAGAAAAGCTGCTGAGGGGACGCGAAGGTCCCCTCAGATATCAAGACAGTGGAGTCGGCGTGGTCCGTTCATCCCCTTGAATCTTGCCGACGACTCTTAATCATTGGTTGGACAGCGGCTTCTCCTGCGGACCGACCGATGCGTCCTCACCTCCCGCGACACGCTGGTGACGTTCTTGATTGGCCGAGTTGGCGCGGGCTGTTTTTTTCGAGACGGGCGGCGGCGCCGGGTTGTCAGCCGGTTTGGTCACCGGCAGCTTCTTTTCCGCGTCGACTTTGGGTGGTTGCGGCGCTTCCTCGGGCGGCGGCGCCGGGGCCTTGATCTTGATACCCGGATCCGTGATTTTCAGGATACTCGGGTTCTTTTCGAGATCAAGCTGAGGTGCGCCGATGGTGCACATTGCTTTGAAGACCTCGTTGTCTATGTTCTGGTCGATGAAGCGGACGGAGCCGTCGGTCATGAGGACGTAGGCGCCGCGTTTGCCGGTGTACTCTTTTTCTTCCGCTTTCGTGATGGTGCCCCTGCTGTTCTGCCAGACGTAGACAGCCGTGGCAGTCTTGGAGGGTTCCGTCTTGACGATAGCGCCGCTATCCTCGTCGATCGTGAACTTCTTGCCGACTTCGATGCGTTTCTCATGGCTTTCATAACGGAAGCCAAGGGGGGTCTTGACGTCCTTGGTGGAAAGTGCGGTGACTTTGACCGGCTGGATCACATTCCTATAGCGATCGGTGGAAAGAACGAAGTCGGCAATGGCATTGGTTTCGTGGACGCCGCGCAGGGTGGCGCCACCGCCGGCAATCCAGGGGCTGACGCCGGTGATGCCATCATGCGGCGCCTGGATCAGGAGGATAACGTTGGCGAGGCCGCGGCCTTTCTTGATTTCGTCGAGCGACGCGGATTCGTCGTAGCCAAGCGGGCCGCGCAGGTGGTTGGTTGCCGGGTCGCCGCGCTTGTAGGAGGCTGCATCGCGGCCTACGCCGGCGATGCCGACGAAATGCGTGGCAGCGAAGTCGAGAGACAAATCGCCGACGCCTAGGTAGCGCGTCTTGTCCGGGTAGGCCGGATCGAGGAACTGCGGCACAATGGTGTTGCCTGCCGTCCAGTTGCCCGAGTCACGCCACGATTGGCGGAAGTTAATCTTGTTGAAGAGGGTCTCATGCCCCATGTGCGGCAGAAGAGCAGCCATCCAACTGATACGCCGACCTGGCTCGCGCTCGGCCCGCAGCTCGATGTCGCGCTTCTCAGCTTCGCGTTTGAAGGCGCCCGGCGGCAGGTTGCCCGGAGCGACTTGCCGCTGAGAAATCCCCTTTTCGCCGAGGAGCCGGCCTGCATTCGCGAGGCCATGACGCAGCGACAGATTGGTAGCGGCCTCCATCTCGATGCGCATCACGCTGGCGGAGAGCGACGCGATCGCCTGAATTTGCAAGAGGGCCGGCGTGTCGAGAACCAGGTCGAGCACGAACTCCACGGTGTTAGCTTTCTGCTCGACCGTGATCTGCGAGACGAGCGCGTCCTGCTTGTCCTCGGCCTTCTGGTTCGATACGGCCGTGTCCTTCTTTTCGGCTTTCGGCAGGCGAACTTCGTGGTCGATCAGGTTTTGAATAAACTTCGCGACCTGCTGCGAAACGCGGTCGCTCAGCTCCAGCTCGAATTCCTTGGCATCGATTTCCTGGATGCACTGGATCTCGTTGCGGTACTGGTATTTGAGAGTGCTCTTCTGGATCAGGGCGGTGCCGAGGTTGCGGATGCGGGGTTTTTGCTCGGTCAACACGATGGTCACGTCCCAGAACTGGCGTGGCCGGCGGACGACGGCGTTCTTGAATTCGGGGAGATTGGTCTCGATGCGGCTGGCTTCCATGTCGGTTGCGGAGCTGAAGAGGACCTTGTCCTTGGTGTCGATGCCACGCAGTTCCATGTGATCGAGAATCGCCTTCAGGCTCGGCTTGATGGTCAAGTACATGTCATCGCGGATGTTGGCGGCAGGGTTCGGGGGCGGGTTGTTGTTTCCACCACCACCGCCGATGCCGCCGGGATTGGACAAGCCACCGCCGATGCCGCCGGGATTGGGCAAGCCACCGCCGATGCCGCCGGGATTGGACAAGCCACCGCCGATGCCGCCGGGATTGGGCAAGCCACCGCCGATGCCGCCGGGATTGGGCAAGCCGCCGCCGATGCCGCCGGGATTGGGCAAGCCGCCGCCGATGCCGCCGGGCGGAGGAGGCGTCGCCTGGAAGGATACGAAATACTCGGTCTCACCCGCCGGCATCGTGGATGCAGCGTAATTCATGAGCTCCACGAAGGCCGCGATGCGGTGATCGTTCGTGGGTAGCGGTTGATTGGCGCCGACTTTCAGTCCGGGCGCTGTTGCACCGCCCATGCCGCCGGGCTTCGGCGGAGCAACGCCTCCGCCACCGGGGGTCGGCGGCGCAACGCCGCCGCCCATCATGGCCCCTGGTGTGGGCGGCCCTCCGCCTCCCATCATCGCACCGGGCGTTGGGTCGCCGCCAGCGCCGCCTGTTTTCGGCGTGCTCGGCTGATTCCGGGGCGTTAGTTCCTTGAACTGGCCCTTCATCTTCAGAAACTCGGTCACCGGCGCCTCATCGCCGATGATCATCGTCTGCGCATTGTGCAGGCGAATGAAGGAAGGCTTGTCACGCGCCCGCCCATCCAGCGAGCGCAGGTGGTTCGGAATGCCAAACGAAAATCGCGACAGGAAATCGAACCACGGATTGCCGTCCGTCATCTTGTAGCAGTTTTCTCCTTCCAGCTTCACGGGCGTGAGTTTCAAGGCGGCTTTCAGGTCGGCTTCCTTGATTGGGTCCTTGAAGTGGATCACCGTGTAACGCCACGCGGGCGCGGTGTGTTTCTTGGCACAGATCAGATCGTCGATCCCCAGCACCGAGAAGCCGAGCTTCTTTTGCAGGTCGGCGTCATCCAGCGTGCCGGGCGATTGAAAGACCGCATCGCGCAACGGGCTGTTGGTGCTGAACAGGTCATTCTGAAACACGTGAAAGACGTCTTCGGTATTGTTCGGCAACAGGTTGGAGAGCCTGGCCGCTTCGGCGTCGTTGAGGGATCCTGCGGCGGACTCCTGCTTATCGCCCTTGTTGCCGCCGTCGTTCGGCTCCTTGTCTTTTTTGTTATTATTTGCGTCGGCTCCGGGTGCCGGTCCTCCTCTTTGACTCGGACCATTCATGAAAAAGTACCCTGCCGCGATCAGCAGGACGATGCCAACTCCCGCAAGGACGAGACCGATAACAAGCTTGTTGGAGCTCGCCCCCTCTTTCTTCTTCGGCGCGGTGCCGCCGTCGTCTTCGTCGTCCGCAGGTGCTTTTCTTGGATGAGCTTTGCCGTTCGACTTGCCGTTCGTCTCGGCCTTCGGCTTGCTCGACTTGGCTTGCACGTCGTCGTCGCTGTCGTCGTCCTGCGGCTTGGGGCGTTTGCCCGCCGACTTGCCGCTGCCGGTCGGAGGGGGCGGAGTATTTTTCTTCGTTTGCAGCTTGGTGTCTTTTTTTGACGGCGGAGTGTCTTCGGCATCTTCGTCGTCGGGCCGTTCGGCGATGAACTTGTCCTTGCACTTAGTGCATTCGACTTTCTTGCCGATCATGGTTTCCTTGATGCTGATCATCGCTTCGCAACTTGGGCACATCTGTCTAAAGCTGGACATGACGGCCATGGGAGACTCCCTGCAAAATAGGTGGTCGCGGCAAGATTGCCGGCCTGGAGCGCATTTTCCACCATTATCATAATCGAAGTCGGTACCGCAATGCAAACGAGTTTCGTGGGTTGCGCTTTTATTTTTAGCCGTTTGCGGCTTCGCGCTCGCCGCATAATTCGGTTGTAACGGTGTACATCCGGCGTGCGCCAAGCCGCAAGCGGTGCCGTGGTCAAACGGTTGCCACCAGCGAGCGTTCCCGCACCTCACGGTCGATACAATCGATAAATTCGGCAATTGGTTTGACGCCACGGTCGCCCTCCGTTCGGGCGCGTACCGCAACGGTGCCGGCGGCCTGCTCCTTGTCGCCGACGACCAGCATGTAGGGAATCTTTTCGAGCTGAGCCTCGCGAATCTTGGCGCCGATCTTGTCGGAGCGAAAATCTCCGGTCACGCGGATCCCCTTTTCGCGCAGCTGACGCTCGACCTTCTCGCCATAGCCGCGGAACTTGTCGCTGACGGTCAAGACGCGCACTTGCTCCGGGGCCAGCCAGGTCGGGAATGCGCCGCCAAAGTGCTCGATCAGGATACCCATGAATCGCTCCATCGAACCGAACGGGGCGCGATGGATCATGATGGGCCGATGCGGCTTGTTGTCGGCCCCGATGTATTCCAGCTCGAATCGCTTCGGCAAGTTGTAATCGAGCTGCACGGTGCCGAGTTGCCACTCGCGCCCGATGCAGTCCTTGACGACGAAGTCAGCCTTTGGTCCATAGAAGGCCGCCTCGCCCGGCTCGACGCTGTAGCTCATGCCGAGCGATTTGACGATCGCTTCGAGCGACTTCTGAGCGGTGTCCCAATCCGCGGCGTCGCCGACATACTTGGTGCTGGCCGGATCGCGGAAGCCGAGCCGCACGCGGTAATCGCTCAGGCCGAGTGTGCGGAAGAAGAACAGCACGAACTCGAGATTGGCGCGGAACTCCGACTCGACCTGCTCCGGTGTGATGAACAGGTGGGCGTCGTCCTGAGTGAAGCCGCGCACGCGCGTCATGCCGTTGAGCTCGCCGGTTTGCTCATAGCGATAGACGGTGCCGAACTCGGCCAATCGCACCGGCAGATCGCGATAGCTCCTCGGCTCCGCCTTGTAGATGTGGATGTGATGCGGGCAGTTCATCGGTTTGAGCAGGAAGCCTTCCTGATCGAGCAGCCATTTCAACAACGCGTCGGCTCGTTCCTGGTGATTGGTTGCGCGATGATACTCCGGCAGGTTCACGCGCAGGTCCTTGAGCAAGAGCAGAACGAACTCGTGAACCATGTCGAGCTTTTTCGCCTGCGAGGTCTCGCTGACATACTCCGGCGGCAGCATGTGCGCTTGCTTCATGTACTCGATGTACTCGCGTTCACGCTTCTCATCGATTTCGCCCATCGCGAGCCGATACTGGCACAGATCGAGCGTGCCGGCGGCGGGGCGATGATACATCGGCGGGAACTGGGCATCGCGATAGTACGGGAAATGCCCGCTGGTGCGATAAAGTTCGAGCCGGCCGATGTGTGGCGTGTAGACCGGCGAGTAGCCGCGCTTGAGCAACTCGTCCTTGATGAACGTTTCGAGGATGCCGCGCACGGTGGCGCCCTTGGGCATCCACAGGATCAAGCCGCTGCCGACCATTTGGCTGATCGTGAAGAGCTTTAGCTGCTTGCCGAGCACACGGTGATCGCGTTTCTTGGCTTCCTCGATGCGATTCAGATGCGATTCGAGGTCTTTTGGGTTAAAGAACGCGGTCGCATAGAGCCGCTGGAGTTGCGGACGCGTCGAGTCGTTCTTCCAGTACGCGCCGGCGATGGTCATCACCTTGAACGCGCCGATCTTGCCCGCGTGCGGAATATGCGGCCCCCGGCATAGATCGATGAACTCCCCTTGCCGATAGAAACTCAACGACGGGTGCTGCTTCAGCTCCTCGTCGATGTGCTCGACCTTGAGCTTCTGCTTCAGGTCAGCGCAAAGCCCACGTGCCTCGGCGGTCGGGCGCTCGAAGCGCTCGAACGGCTCTGCCTTATCGACGATTTTCTTCATCTCGGCTTCGATCTTCGGGAAGTCCTCCTCGCGGATCGGCGTCGGCGAATCGATGTCGTAATAGAAGCCGTTCTCGACCGTCGGCCCAAAGGCGAGTTGCACATCGGGAAAGAGCCGCATGACGGCGCGGGCCATCACGTGCGCCGAGCTGTGGCGCAAGACATCGAGCGCTTCGGGGTCGCGGTCGGTGAGAATCTGGAACGTGTGCTCGCCGTCGGCGGGTAATTCGCGATTGAGATCGACGATCTCGCCGTCCACCTTCGCCGCGATGGCGGCTTGCGCGAGCCGTTTACCGATGGTTTCGGCGATTTGGTACGAGGTGGCGCCGGCGGGCGCTTCCTTGACAGAGCCGTCGGGGAGTCGAAACGTGGCCATAGCGGCGTCCTTTTCTTGCCGCTTGCGGCTTAGCGCTCGCAGGGCGCCAGGCGATCGCTAAGCCGCAAGCGGTTATTGTTTTTCAATCAACGTCTGCGATTTGATGATCGTATTCTCTTCGGGGAACGTGTGAAAGGTCGCGAAGTGCAAACAGCTCTGCCGCGGTTCCACCACGACATAGCCCAGCGGCGCGATGGCGAGCCGATGGTTCGGCTGAAAATTGTGCAGGATGCCGGCCTTGGCGCCGTCCGCGAGAATCTCGTCATGAACGTGCAGGAAGATCTCCTCCGGCAACGTCTCGACCTGAAAACTCGTCTGGTAGACGATGTTGTTGCAGCACTGGAACTTGCCCACATGTTCGCCGCGCATGCGATAGTTGAGGAAGCGGTGTTGCTCGGAAATAGCTTGCTTGATGTCGGCGACTTCAGTCAGGAGAACATCCTCGTTTTCGAAGGTAATGACGTGGCCGGTGCGCGTGATCCAGATGCGCAGCTCGTAGCCTTCACGCTCGAACTTGCGCACGGCGAGAATGTCGAACAGCTCCGGATGGAGCGGCCGTCCGTACAGTTGAAACACCAGTTCCGCTACACGCGGTCTAACCAGCAGCGCATTCATGTGAGGGATTATAGCAGCCGTCACGCTCGCTACAATGCGAGATTTCGCGGGCGGAAAAGTCGGCTTGACAAGGCCAGGAGCCGCGCACGAAGTAAGCGGTGCGACAAGACCGCTTACTTCGTGCGCGGCTCCTGGTGCAACTTCTCCCACTTCTCCTCCGCCGAACTCGCCCGCAAGTAGAGCGGCTCCACCGCGAACGGATCGTCGCGTTCTCCCTTGAGAAATCGCGCCAGTCCGATCTTCAATAAACTCAGAGGCATCGCCTGCCAGGTTTCCCTCGGCAACACCGTCATCCCCCTGATGCGATCGGCGAAAATCTCCAACCCCGGCCCCGTCACGGCCACCTGATTAGCGAGCGCCGATTCGAGCCACTTTTCGAACGGAACAATCGTCAACGGCTCTGAATGCGAGCCGAAGCGCTGCACGTAGATGTTGCCCTGTTGCGCGTCCGCGGTGACATCGACGATCTGACACTCCGCCGGCGCTTGCTGATAGATCGCGTCGAACGTGTCAATGGCCAGGAGCGGGCAGCCGGTTGCATAGGCGAGCGTCTTCGCCGACATCAGGCCGACGCGCAGCCCCGTGTAGCTGCCCGGTCCGCGACTGACGATGACGCCATCGAGATCGCGTGCCCGCCACCCTTGCGCGTGCAGTAACTCGTGGATCGCCGGCGCCAGATCGCGGGCGTGTCGGCGTGATTCATCGAGCGTGCGGGCGCCGACGATGATCTCGCCCTGCGCAAACGCAACCTGGCCGAGGCGGTGCGAGGTTTCCAGAATCAGAAATCGCGGCGGCATTGCGCCTTTCTCCCCTCTTCCGGAGGGAGAGGGGAGTGAATACAATCCCCCCATGAACGACACCTGGACGATCTACACCGACGGCGGCTCACGCGGCAACCCCGGCCCCGCCGCCTACGCTTATGTTATCAAACGCCTCGGCCAACCCGACATCGAGGAAATGGCCTACCTCGGCGAAACCACCAACAACATTGCCGAGTACACAGGTCTCGTCAAAGCCCTCGAACACGCCAGGGAGATTGGCGGCAAAAATCTGCTCGTCAAGAGCGACAGCGAGTTGATGGTCAAGCAGCTCAATGGCCTCTATCGCGTCAAGAACGAAGGCTTGCGGCCGCTCTACCAGCAAGCGGTTGCGTTACGCCGGCACTTCGAGTCGGTGACGATCAAGCACATCTGCCGCGATGAGAATTCGCAAGCCGATGCTCTGTGCAATGAGGCGATGGACAACCCGCACGACTCGAAGCCACGCATTTTCGTGAGACAGGATTCCAATCCTGTCCTTCCCAAGAAAACGACAGGATTGAAATCCAGTCCCACGAAGGCGACACCGCTAATGCAAGCGCTGGCCTTGATGAAGGAAGGGGCTGCGGCCTGGGCCGAGAGTGGCGACGCGACTGATCCACCTCCCGCCGCGGTCTTGAACCGGATTGTCGAAATATTGCAGCGTGAAGATGCCGATTGACTAACAGGGAAATCTCGTGTACGTTTGTTTGTGTAGGCCCTCCCGCCGCAAGCGAGAAAGTCCATGAACCCAAGTGCCTTCTGTCCGGGTCCGCAATCGCGTCGCGATTTCCTTAAGTTCGGCGCCCTCACGCTGGGCGGCCTCAGTGCCGCGGGTATCGTTCCCTGGCAGATGAAAGCCAGCGAGCGCGGCGATCGCGCGTCGGACACCGCCGTCATTTTCATCTGGCTCCCCGGCGGGCCGCCGCACATGGAAATGTACGACATGAAGCCGAACGCGCCGGAGGAGTACCGCGGCGACTTCCGCCCCATCCGCACCAACGTCCCCGGCATCGACGTCTGCGAACATTTGCCGATGCACGCCCGCATCGCCGACAAGTATTCGATCATCCGCTCGATCGCGCACAACTTCGCCGATCACGGCGGCGGCCACAAGCGATTCCTCACGGGCCGCGATCCGTCGTCCCCCGTCGGCTTCATCAACGATTACCCGATGGTCGGCTCGATGGCGTACAAGGTTCGCGGCCAACGCGCCGGCGGCGTGCCCAATTACATCTGCGGTACCGACGGCGGGCGCGATCACATCGACGTCTTCAGCTTCGGCAGCGCTTATCTTGGCCCGTCGGTCCACCCGTTCACCATCGCCGGAGACCCAACGGAACCGACGTTCCAGGTTCGCAACCTGCAATCGATCACGCCGCAGGACCGCCTCGGCGATCGGCTGAATCTGCTGCAACGCCTGGACAGCGCCGCGAGCGCCAGCGATCACACTGGCACGATGGCCGCGATGGACACCTATCGCCGCCGCGCTCTCGATATGCTGACGACGGACGAAGCTCGCCGCGCGTTCGATCTGTCGCTGGAGCCCAGAGCGGTGCGCGAGCGCTATGGCATGCATCGCTACGGCCAGCGTGCTCTTTTGGCGCGCCGACTCGTTGAGGCGGGCGCCAGCTTCGTGACGATGGTGATGGAGAACCCGTCGTTCCCCGGCCAGAGCTTTCCCGCCGACGCAACCTACAACTGGGATTCGCATGCGGTGAATTGCCACATCTTCAACGACAGCCTGTTCCGCTTTCCGATGTACGATCGCGCTGTCACCGCGCTGATCGAGGATTTGTACGACCGCGGCCTCGACCGCCGGGTGCTCCTGATCGTGACGGGCGAGTTTGGCCGCACGCCGCGCATCACCTACGACAACGGCCGCCCCGGCCGTGACCATTGGCCGCAAGCGATGAGCTTGATCGTCTCCGGCGGCGGCATGCGCATGGGCCAGGTCATCGGCTCCACGAACGCCCGCGGCGAACAACCAAGAGACCGCCCGATGACGCCGAACGACCTGTGGGCAACGATGTTCCAGCACCTGGGTATCGACCACAACCACACCTCGTTCATCGACCACACCGGCCGCCCGATGCCGATCCTGCCAAGCGGGACGCCGATTGCGGAGTTGTTGTAATCGATTTGCCATTGTGCCAATTCATCAGGAGTCCGAACCGTGGTTGAGGTGAGCATTCAAGAGAACACCTGGCAGGGCTTGGTCCAAGTCGCCCGTCGCCGACGCAAGAAGCCAGCCGATTTAGCGGATGAAGCTCTGCGCGAGTTCCTGCAACGCCAGGCCGATGAAGAGTTGTTGGAGAAGTCCAGCCGTGCCGCCCAGAAAACTTCATTCCACATTCGTGATACCGAAGAGATTATCCGCCAACATCGCAAGCGGAAAAAGACGGCATGAGCGCTCGTAAGCATCGCATCCGTGCCGTGCTCGACACGAACGTCTTCGTACGCAATTTCTAGAGCCGAAGCAAGTTAAGTCCCAATCGAAAGATCGTTCGGCTCTGGCTCGTTGAAAAACGGCTGCAACTGATCGTCAGCCCAGATATCGTTGCGGAATATCTTGAGGTTTTCGACCAGATTCTTCTGATGGATGCCGAGACTGTCAACGAATGGCACGAGCGGTTTGCCGACGATGGTCGCCTAACTTTGGTCAATTTGGCACGGCGGGATGAGGCCAGCAGGGATCCGGACGATAACGTTTTCCTGTCCACGGCTCGTGCCGGCAAGGCAAGGTTCCTGATAACGAACGATCGCGACGTGCTTGACCTGCCGGCATCTGTTCGCCGAGCCTTGGCCTACTCGATCGTGACGCCTCCAGAGTTCCTGGCGAAGTTTGAAGGCGACGAATGACGGGCGGGATTTTTTACTCACTTCGTGCCCTTGGTGCCCTTCGCGGATGCCTTTTCTTCCGGCATCACCCGAATCCACTCGCGAATCGTCTCCACCATCTCGCGATCGACGACGCGCGTCGCCAGGGGCGGCATGTGCCCCTTGTCGCGCTGGCTGATGCGGTGCAAGAGCACCGAGCGTTCGGGATGGCCCGGCGCGATGATCTTCGCGTCCTTGATGCCAAAGGTGTCGTGCAGCGGCTTGACGTTGACGACCTTCATCTCGGCGAGTGTCTTGGTGAATTCGAGTTCCATCGCCGAGTTGCCGCCGCCGGCTTCGACGTGACATTGGGAGCAGTTGCTGTGCAGATAGCTGCGGACTCGGGCCGTCAGGTCTTGCTTCTTGTCGTACGGATCGACGAGCTTCGGCATGTTCTCCGGCGAAAGCGGGAAAAGCGCTGATGCCGACGCCTGGCGCTGCCCCTTGGTCGCCGTTCGCTTGGCGATCTCGGCGTTGATCTCGTTCGTCGTCATTCCCTTGCCTTTGAGTTCTGCGCGAAGCTTGTCGCGGGCGCCAGTCGCCCAATCGAACTTGTCCTTGAAGAGGCCGAGGCGTTCGAACACGGCAAGTTGATTCTCCTTCACGCTGCCGTAATCGTGCACATGATTCATCTGCAATTCACTGAAGCCGAGCACGTACTGGGCGGCTCGGCTGTGGCAGACCATGCACTCCGATCGACTCGGGTAGTGCCAATTCAGCTTTTTCTCGCCGGCGGCGGTCTTGATCGTGTATTCGCGGTCGGCCCCCTTGGATTCGATCAGCGTGCCTTCGGTTTGTTCATCGTTCCAGGAATAGGAGTAGCCATACCACTCGGTGCCTTGCTTGGTGAGGAAACGCGTCTCGATCCAGCGGCGCGATTTTGGGTTGCCTTCCTCGGTGTCGAGGTAGAACGACTTGACGATTACGGTTTGATCGGGGAAGCCCCAGCCGCGATTCTTGGTGTAGTCGATCTTGCCATCCTTCGGCAAACCGAGCCAGCGCTGTTTGGCAGTTCCGTCGGACCACAAGACGGCGTTTACCGAATATGGGATGAGCGAATCTTCCATGACGTGCCCCTTCACGCTCTTGAAGAGGCCGCTCTCCGACAGTTTCTTCGGAAAGATGGTGACGCGTTTCTCCGCTGGCGTCGGCACGAGCGTGTAGAGGGCGCCCTTCTCCTTCTGGAAGTCGGCGATCAGAATTTCGCCCTTGGAGTCGGTGCTGAAGCCAGTGATGCTCAAACGCGAGTCGCAAATCTCGCGATGGGAGACGACCTTTTCGCCATCGTGTTTGACGGCCCAGATCTTGCCGGTTGAGTAATCGCCGTAGATGTAATGCCCGAGGAGATCGGGATGCTTCTTGCCGTAGTAGACGAGGCCCCCGGTCAGCGAGCGCGCCTCGGAATGGTGATGCTCGACGGTCGGTTTGGTGAGCGGCACCGGCGCTTGCTTGCGCGTGAGGTAAAACGGATGGCTCCCTTCCATGACGCTCCAGCCGTAGTTGTCGCCTTTCTTGACGAGAAACGCCTGCTCCCACATGTCTTGGCCGTTTTGGCCGACCCAGATGTGGCCGGTCTTTTCATCGACGCAAGAACGCCACGGATTGCGCAGCCCGAGCGCCCAGATTTCGGGGCGAGCGCCCTTCATGTTGACGAATGGGTTATCCTTCGGGATCGAGTATCCCTTGCCTGGATCGGGACGGTCCACGTCGATACGCAGCACCTTAGCGAGCAAGCTGCTCATGTCCTGGCCGACAACGTTGGTGTCGGAATCGGAGGTGCCGTCGCCGGTGGTGAGGTACACCATGCCGTCATGTCCGAATACGGGGGCGGCGCCGTTGTGGCCATCGGATTCGATTTCGATGATGATCTTGGCTGATGCGGGATTCAGCTTGTAGGGTGCCTTCGTGTCCATCGTGTAACGAGTGAGGCGGGTCTTTTTCTTCTCCGCATTTCCCCCCTCTCCCTTTGGGAGAGGGGCCGGGGGTGAGGGTCTTACACCGTTGGAGCCGACGAACACGTAGCCGTTCTCGGCAAACTTCGGATGGAACGCGAGTTGAAAAACGAGTTCCGTCGTCGAGAGCCATGGCTCCCACGCTTTTACGGCTGGATCGTCGGTCATGCGATAGATCTTCGTCGATTGGCCGGCGTCGGGCATTGTGATGACGAGCAGCTGATCGGAGCCAGGAATAATGTGCGTGATCTGCGGATAGGGCATCTTTATGTCCGGATAGACGCGCTGAATCTGGTAGGGCGCCGGCCCATCGGGGAAGCTGCCGACCTTCGACGTGGTCATCGGGACGTGCTTGTGGAGTCCGGCGCCTTTGTTTTTCTCGGGGCCGACGAAAAGCAGCGTCGCATAATCCTCGAAGGCGTGGAAATCTCGTTTTGTCAGGGGCGCGCACGTCGACAGCTCAGGACCCTCGAAATCAACGGAGTAATCGTATCGGCACAGCGCGAACTTCCACTTCTCGCCGCGTTCGGGTCGGCCGCCGGTTTTGAGGAAATCGGTCCACGGAATCTTGCCTTCGACCGACCAGCCGTCGTCCTTGTCGGTCCAGTTGTTGAGGGTGCCGCGCAAGGATACCTTGGCGTCAATGTGGAACTTGGTGTCGTTCTTGAATCGCTCATAACCGCCCGCGCCGCGGCGCGGCATGAACAGATCGAGCACCGCCCCGGCCGCATTGACCTGGAATTCGTAGTAGCCCGGCCTGTCGTCAGCCGGCTTGAAGAACAACTCGAACACGTCGTTGTTCCAGAGCATGCCGTTGTGCTGCTTGATGTCGGCGTAGAGATCGGCGTCTTCCATGTCGGCGAAGAAATAGAGGTAATCGCGGTCCCACAGCAGCTTCGCCTTGGTCTTCGTCTTCGCGGGCCGAGCCTTGTCGCCGAGCCAGGGGACATAGAAGTGGTCGATGGTCTGGGCGTTCTTCCACGCCGGGTCGGTTCCCTTGCCGGTGATCTTGATCGGCGTGTCGGCGAAGCGGCACTCGAAGGCGGTGTCTTGGCGAGCCGAGCCCTGTGAAGGGCCGGAGTCGGAAACCGTCGTCCAGGCGATGGCGGGCAGTAGGATGGCGGGTATGCAGCAGAGGACAATGCGATGCGTCATGGCGGAGTCTTCAAAGGGGTGGTGGATTCGAGGCGAGAAGGTGAACCTACCAGAATTCGTCGGCTGTGCCAAGAGTCCGGGGAGAAAATGACTTGCCTTGCGCTTGCAAGTTTCACACACACACACTCACACACACACTAACAAACCTGCAACCGACTATGAATCCGCGTGCTCGGTTGGTTACGATTGAGGGAGTCGTATAGCCCAGGGGTGGTAGTACGGCCGCAATCTGCCTCACCGCCCTACTGTCGCCCGCCGCAGCATCTCTTGACTTTCTTGCCGCTGGCGCAGGGGCACGCGTCATTGCGCCCGACACGCTCCGTCTGGCGAGTTTGTGTCACGGGCTTTGGCAACGGCCTCGACGGAGGAATGGGGCGAGGCATCTGAAAGGCCGGTGTAGGCCGACTCGGCTTGGGCTCTTGAAAACTCGCCCAGTGCTCCAATTCCTTGACGGTGTCTTCGACGCACGGAGGATCAGAATACTCATGCGATGGCTCAATCGGGCCTTCCTTCAAATGATCCTTGACGGACTCCCAATCAATCATCTCCTCATCCATGAGTCGTAGCTGAAACGCCTGTTCGAATTCCTTGGCCGCTTCAGACGGTCTCATATCCAGCATTGACATGACCAAGCCGGTGACGGCGTGCTCGTCATTCTTCTCGATCGCTTCGTGCAACAACTCTTGACAGGCCGCCATCACCTCATTGCGAGGACGTAGGCCAGCCATGGCCAAATAGACAATCGCCTTGGCCGATGACCAGCGCACGTATTCATTCGCCGCCGGATTTCTGACGAGTGCCGAACACACCTCGATGCAACGATCCCCGGCAAGAGACACCAGGACGCGTGGCAGCACATCGTGAATCGCGTCACCGAATAGCTTAAACGGCCCTTCGCCCGGCAACGAAATGGCGTCGAGGATGGCCGGCAACCCTTCCACGGCCCGGAGTTCCGCCAGCAGGAAGAGGGCGAAGAATCCCCCATTTCCCTCTGATTCTTGCTCCTGGCATCGCGCCTGGGCTTCGCGATGAATCAACTTGATCAACTCGGGAATGAGCCGCGTTTTGTTTTGCCGTACGGCCTCGATCGCGCCAACAGGAAGCTTCCGGCCCGCGTGATCCAGTGCTGCCAAGATCGCGTCGACCTGTTCCTGCGTTAATTCGGCGTGTTCCACCTGTTCCATCTCTGCTCCTCATGCTGCTAGGAAAAACATGTGGCGATGCACTACCGCGGCGTCCCCGGGATCTTACGCGATTTCGGGTCGCCCGGCGGTCGATCCAAGCTCAGATACGCCAGCAAATCCACAATCTCCTGCGGCCGCAACTGCTTCTCCAAATCCTCCGGCATCATCGACAGCTTGCTCGTGAATTGCTCGTCCACGTCCTTGCGGGCGATTGTCTTCAGCTCGCCGCCTTGCACCTTCAAGATCACGCGCTGGGCATTGTCCTCGACGATCAGGCCCGAGAGCGTCTGCCCTTGCTTCGTGTTGACGGTGACGGCCTGGTAGCCGGCCCCGATGACGAGCGATGGGTCGAAAAGGTTCGACAACATCTGATCGAAGTCGGCCCGGCCGTTCGAGGTGATATCGGGCCCGACATCGACGCCTTCGCCGTACATCTTGTGGCACTGGGCGCAGATCTTCTTGAAGTGAGCCGCGCCTGCTTTCGCATCACCCGGCGTTTTCTTGAAAAGGTCCTTCATCTGGACAGCGAGCTTTTCGCGTTCGGGATTGCGGCCATCGCGTGGGATGCCCCAGTGCTTTTCGATGAGCTTGGCGAGTTCCTTGTCCTTGGTCGCGAGCAAGCGGCGGGCCTGGTTGACGTTGACGACGTCTTTGCTGATCTTCTTGTCCGCAATCTGAGTGAAGAGCGACCTGGCCCACGCTGGGCGTTGGGTCAACAACTCGATTGACTTGGCCTGCTCGTCGGTATTGAACTTTGCATAGTTGGCCAACACCGTGTCAGCGACCCACGGATCGCTGAGCTTGCCGAGCTTGGTCAGCACCGTGCCGTGATAGGCGGGGAAATCGACTTCCACTTCACGCAACACGATCGGCAAGCTTTCCTTGAGCACGGCGGGGCGGCCGGTCATCAAGGCGTCGAGCGCAAGCAGGCGTTCCCTCTCACGCGGTCCTACCTCGAACATGACTTTCGCATATTCGACTCCTTTATCTTCCCCCAGGGTCGCCGAAAGGAACAAAGCCACATCCGCGAACGGTGAGCCCTTCAGGAACCTGGGCAATACCGGGACCAGGGCTTTCTTGAGCTTGTCGAGGTTGGCGCCGGCGATCTCGCCGTTTTGCACCTTGATCGAGATCGCGTTCAAACACAACGAGGCCGTGGTCGGGCCTCTTGTCGGCAATTTTTCGAGGAAGGCGACCACCACCACCGGATCGCCGCTCGGGTTGCCGAGAATGCGATCGAACGCGCGCGGCAACACCTTGGCGAGGCCCGGCGCCTTGGCAAGATCGACCTTGCCGGCCAGGCTCAGGAAGCGTTCGCCGTCTTTTTCCAGGAGCGGATGCAGGTTCTGCCAGACGATGTGCGGAATCAGCTTGTCGTCGCCGCAGTGGGCGAGGACGTCGAGCAGCACCGGCAGCGGGTCGACGCCTTTAAGTTTGCGGGCGGCGATGGCGACTTGCAGTTGCACATCAGGAGATGAATCCTTCGTTAGGGCGATAATTTCCTTCGTTTCGACGTTGTGGATTTCTCCTCCGCCTGCAACAAACCGGACGAGCCAGGCACGTGTAGACGGATCCTTCTCCCGGAGAGTAGGATCGAGAAGAATTCGACGCGAACCAACCAATGACCAGAGCGCATGCATTCTGTTAGGTATGGTCCGTGCGTCAAGTGCGAGTGCGGTCAAAAGCGAGGCTGTGGTGAGTTGTTCACCGATGCCGTTTAGGTCCTTCCTTTCTTCTGACAAGCGTTCCGTCAGTAGCCGTTGAGCGGTCTCGCGAACGTAAATATTCGGATCGCGCAGGCGTTTGATCAAGTCATCATCACTTTCCTTCCTGAAATTGAGATTGCCTGGCGGCTTGTAATCCTTGTACACGACGCGATACAGTCGTCCCTTCAAGCGATCGATGCCGGCGGGGTCGCGGTTGGCGTCCTGGTAGCAGTGGTAGCGGTCGTACCAGTCGAGGATGTACATGCAGCCGTCGGGGCCGACCTTTTGCGCAACCGGCATGAACCAGGCGTCGTTGGCGAGGAGGAAGTTGGAGCCGTCACCGACCCCTTTCGCCGCCGCTTGTGGTTTAGCGCTCAGGGCTGGGCTCGCGAAATAGGTCGAGCCGTCCTTGGCCAATTGATCGCAGTTGATGCCGCCGGCGTGGATGTTGCCCATGTACATCTTTTCGCGATACTCCGGCGGATAGGCGTCGGAGTCGAACCAGACCAACCCGCAGTAGGCCGCCTTCTGATGCTTGTGCTTGACGATGGAGCCGATCTTCCAGGTGTACGGCGGATACGCGCCCCCCTGGCGATGATAGTAGCCGGTCTCGGTGAGGTGCCAAAGGTGATCGATGACGCAGGCGCTGACGAAGGCGTCGCCGTTGTCGTTGAAGGCGAGGCCCCAGGGATTGCTGGTGCCTTCGCAGAAAATCTCGAAATCCTTCGTCTTCGGATGAATGCGGAAGAGGGCGCACGTGAACGTGTGCGTCTTCCCCTTGTGCTTGACGACGGATTTGTTGAAGACGCCGTTGAGCCCGTAGAGCCAGCCGTCGGGGCCCCAGGTGAGCGAATTCGGCAGCTCGTGTGTATCATCACGGCCAAAGCCGGTGACGACGACCTGCGGCTTGCCGAGTTTTGCCGTCGCGAAATCCTCGAAGGGATAGAAGAGTATGTCGGGCGAGTTGGCGACCCAGACGCCGCCGTGGCCGATGGCGATGCCGGACGGGATATTGAGGCCATCAATGACGGTGGTGATCTTGTCGAATTTGCCGTCCCCCTTGGTGCTTTCGAGCACCTTGACGCGATCCTTGCCCGGCCCGGCGGCACGCTTCGGATACTCAATCGACTCGGTGATCCAGATGCGACCACGCTCGTCGAATGTCATGGCGACGGGGTTGACGATATCGGGTTCCGCGGCGACGAGTTCGACGCGGAAGCCGGGCGGGACTTGCATCTTCTTGATCGCTTCCAGCGGCGACAGGGGCGGACCGGGCGGTTTGTCCTGGGCGTGAGGGATGACTTCTTTTTTCGGCTTCTTCTCCTGCGCGGCGGTGTCGAGGAAGGCGAACGGCGCGGCGACAATTGCGAAGAGGATGAAGAGACGAAGTTTCATGACCTTGGCCCCTGTAAGTGGTTGGTGTTGGTCGGGGATGATTGTATCATCACCTGGGAATGAAATCGAATGTTGTTTTCGTTTAGCGCCCGTAGTGAAGCGCCGGGCGATTCGCGATTTCACTGCGGGCGCTAAACGAAGACTGGAACGATCATCATGAAAACGATCACCCTTGCCGCCTTCGGCATCGAAAACCTGCAAATCATCGACCGTCCGGAGCCGACGCCCGGCCCAGGCCAGGTGCTGCTGAAGATGAAGGCATGGTCGCTGAACTATCGCGATCTGCTGGTGGCCAAGGGGTTGTACAATCCAAAGCTGAAGCTGCCCTTCGTGCCGCTCTCGGACGGCGTGGGCGAGGTGATAGGCGTCGGCGACGGTGTGACGCGAGTCAAGGTCGGCGACCGGGTTGCGGGCTGCTTCATGCAGAGGTGGATCAACGGCGAGCTGAACGACGCTGGCGCGAAATCGGGCCTCGGCGGCAACATCGAAGGCATCGCGGCGGAGCAAGTCATCTTGCACGAGGACGGCGTCGTCAAGTTTCCGGATCACTTGACGGACGAGGAAGCGGCTACATTGCCATGCGCGGCGCTCACGGCGTGGAATGCGCTCGTCACGCAGGGAAAACTCAAAGCGAACCAGACGGTATTGATACAGGGCACGGGCGGCGTGTCGATCTTCGCGCTGCAATTCGCGAGTCTTCTGGGGGCGCGGGTGATCGCGACGTCGTCCAGCAATGCCAAACTCGAGCGCGTCAAACAAATGGGAGCGAGCGACGGCATCAACTACAAGGAAACGCCCAACTGGGAAGAAAAGGTGAAGGAATTGACCGGTGGTGCCGGCGTTGATCACGTCGTCGAAGTTGGCGGGGCGGCCACCTTCAACCAGTCGCTCAAAGCCGTGCGACTGGGCGGGCGCATCAGTCTGATCGGCGTGCTCGCGGGCAAAGGCGAGGTCAACCTGATGCCGGTGCTCATGAAAGGCGTCTGCGTGCAGGGCATCTTCGTCGGCAGCCGCGCGATGTTTGAAGCGATGAACCGCGAGATCGCCGTCGAGGAGTTGCGGCCGGTGGTTGATCGCGTGTTCGCGTTCGGCGAGATTCAGGCGGCGCTCAAGCACATGGAGGCCGGGGCGCATTTCGGCAAGATTTGCATCGTCGTGCATTAACCCAGTTTACGTTTAGCGCCCGCGTAGCGTCAGGCGGGCGCTAAACGACATACGGTAAACGGAACACCTGCGCAACCACATTCTCGACCAGGCGTTCATATTCCGCGGCGGCCTCGCGCACCGCGTTCTCTAAGTCGTCGGGTTGCCATGGTTTCTTCAGGAATGCGAAGATATGCCCCTGGTCGATGGCGGCGATGACGGAATCGATGTCCGTGTAGTCCGTGGACAACATGCGGATCGCCTGCGGATGACCCGCGCGGATCGACCTGAGCAACTCCACGCCGGTGACCTTCGGCATGCGTTGATCGGTCATGATGATGTGTACTTCGTTGTCGCGCATCAACTTCAAGCCCTCTTCGGCGCTGCGTGCCGTCAGTACGTTGAATTCGCGGCGTACGATCGCGTCCACTGAATCGCCGACGTCTTTCTCGTCATCGACAACCAGCAAAGCGTGTTTTCTGGCCATGGCCCATGGCCGACCTTTCTTGGATACGTCGTTACTCGTCAAGGTTTTTCTTTCCTGGGCAGGAATTCGCGAGAACAGGTCACTTCGCCAGCTTTCGACTCGACGTCGACGCGGTCGCCGTGCGCGGAAATAATGTGATGCGAAATCGACAGGCCCAACCCCCGTCCCTTCACCGACGTCCTTGGTGGTGAAGAATGGATCGAAGAGGCGCGGCAGGTGCTCGGGCTTGATGCCGTTGTCGCGGATCTCGACCATGAACTCGTTGCCGAGCCGCTGGGTGCGGATGTCGATGCGCCCGTCGGACCGGTGGGCGGCCTCGATTGCCTGAAATGCGTTGACGAGCACGTTTAGGACGACCTGGCTGAGCTGCGTGGGGACGCATGGGGCCACCGGATGCGGCTCGTGCTGCTGCTGGATGGCAACGCCGAGGCGTTTGAACTTGCCATGCAGGATTTCGAGATTGCTGTTGCAGAGATCGGGCACGCGCGTCTCCTGCCGGCGCGGCGGTTCAGTGCACGCCATCCCGCGCAAGTTGTGAACGGTGGAGGTGACGCGTTCGATGCCGTCGTGTGTGCGGCTCAGGATGCGCGCGAGGTTGTCACGCGTGTAGGCGAAGTCGACCTGCTCGACGAAGGCTCGGACCCGTTCCGCCGGGTCCAGCGGCCCGTCGGCACTGCGGCGTTGCGCACGAAAAGCTCCCAGCCGTCGAAGGATTTACCGCACAGGCAGTGGGCGATGGGAAATTCTCTCACAAGGGTCGTCTGGTCGGCCTGATAGAGCGTGAAGTTCAGTTCCACGGATTCGGGCCCGAAGATGCGCTCGGCCATCGAGTTGAACAGGACGATCGCGAGGCGCGCGTCGGCGACCACGATAACATCGAACATGTTGGCAAGGATTGACTGCACCAGTTCGCTTTGCTTGTTGGACGCGTCCTCGGTCTGCTTGCGCTGGGTGATATCGCCCATGACGGCGAGGATGGCCGGTTTGCCGTCGAGTCAAATTGCCGAGGTGTTGATATCGACCGGAATGCGTCGGCCGTCCTTGGTCCGATGGACTCCTTAACATCGCATAACGCCGGTTTGCAATTTCCATTGCAGGCGGTTCGAGAAGCCCGCGGCGAATTCTGGCGCGTTGATGTCGCGCGAGTTGAGGCGCAGGATTTCCTCACGCGAATAACCCAGCCGCTGACACGCCGCAGGATTCGTGTCGAGAGTATTCCCTTGCTCATCGTGAACGAAGACGGCATCATCAACGGCTTCAAAGAGGACGCGAATTCAGTTGCCGGTTGGCATCGGCCGATTCCACACTGGTGTCGGCGCTCTGGAAGCTGGGCGCTTCAGGAATGGCACAAGGTATCGAGATCGATATGATTTCACACGCCTGTCCGCCATTCCAGCTACCAAAAAAAGCGGTACCCTAACGATCATCGCGGCGGCCCTACACCAATCACTAGTTCCCAAGCAGAGCTTAGGACCTCGGAGTACGAGGAGATTTACGCGAACTTTCACGCATATCTTGCTTTTCCTCTGGTTTCGTCCGACAATCGTATAGAGGATCATGTGCTGCTGTTTCCTTGAGAAAGAACTGACGCATGGCCGAAGCGAACGACAATCCAGATCTTCCAGGCCAGATTGTTGGGGAACGCACGCACCTCGTCATCCCGAGCTTGCCCCATTGGATTGAGCGGACGGTGGAGTTTCTGCGTCAAAAGGCGGTGATGGGAGGCGCGTGTCAGGAAACTCGTTCCGGAAGATTGCTGATCGCCCTGAACGAGGCGATCACGAATGCGGTCATCCACGGCAATCTGGAACTCTCTTCCGATCTGAAGGAGAAAGGCGATTCGTTTTTTGCCGAGGCCTTGGCCCAACGTTGTACTGATCCGACCCTGGCGAGCCGCACGGTGGATATCGTTGTCGATTTCGACGGCAACATGTGCCGCTGGGTCATCACCGATCAGGGCCGGGGCTTTGACGTTGAGCGCATTTTGACACGTTGCATGAGCGATGATCCGGAGACCTTGCTCTCGAGCGGTCGCGGCATCTTGATGATGAAGTCATTTCTGGACGACGTGCGTTTTGAACTCGGTGGCCGGCGGGTGATCCTGTCGTTGTCGCGCTATTCTGGGGAAGAGAGGCGCTGCGAATACCGTGTGCCGTACATGGTGCCGCTGAAAGTGACGCCGCTCAAGTCCGACGGCGTGCCCGATTGGACGGTGACCTACGAGGCGGCGTCGCGCAACTTTTCCAAGCACGGCATCTTGCTGCTGCAGCAACAAGTGGCGACCACCGGCAAGGTGTTGATCGGAGTTGCTTCCGATAAGGGCATTGTCCACATTACTGCCGAGGTGAGGCATTCGCGCATGCTGGGCGAGAGCGGAATGGAATTGGGCTGCGAGTTCGCCGAGCCGATCGGCCAGGGCAACCCGCTGCCGTCGCCGTCGCCGCTGGCGTCGCCGCAGATGGAGGAAGCGCAGCAGACCGTAACGGATATTCTCGAAGCCTATCAAGCCCGCGAGCTTCCTTCACACGAACGGCGTGTGCATCCACGCGTTGTCTTCAACGAACGCGTGTCGATCCTTTTGAATCGGCGTCCGGAGCCGATCATCGGCTACGCATGCGATCTTTCCAAAGGGGGCATCGCCATGATCACCCAGGAGTCGTTGCCGACCGAGATCACGATCGCGTTCTCCCCGAGCCAGAATCGGCCGGTGCAGAAGGTTCGTTGCCGAGTTACGCGCTGCAACCTCATCAAGGAAGGCTTCTACGACGTCGGCGCGGTTTTCCTGCGCCTGGAGCAAAAGCCGTCAGCGCCTGGCTAACCAACATTCAAAACCGACATGAACCCACCCGATCTCGATGCCGATACGCTACGCCGGCAACTGCTGACGCATCTACGTCACGCGCGCAGCGCCGGCGTGGAATGGCTGCCCGTGGGAACACCCCTGGAAGTAACCGCGGCAGCCTCGCCCGCGGCGTCTCCGGGGAGTGACGCCGGGAGGTTCGACATCACGGAGGCGCCCCTGAATGCGGGCAGCCGTCTGTCGCTGGACGAACGCCGGCTTGGTTTGCAGACGCTTGCGGATGAGGTGAAAGCCTGCACGCGCTGCACCGAACTCTGCTCGACGCGCACGCAGACTGTCTTCGCCGACGGTAAGCCTGGCGCCGAGGTGTGCTTCATCGGCGAAGCGCCGGGCGCGGACGAAGATGCGCAAGGCGTGCCGTTCGTCGGCGAGGCAGGCCAGTTGCTCAATCGCATCATCGCCGCGTGCGGGTTTCAACGCGCGGAAGTCTACATTTGCAATGTCCTCAAGTGTAGGCCGCCGGGCAACCGCCAGCCCCTCGCCAGTGAAGGCGCCAACTGCCGAGAGTTTCTCGATCGCCAGCTTGAATTGATCGCGCCCAGATACATCGTCGCGCTGGGGGGCTGTGCGGCGACCAATCTGTTGCAGACGACGCTGTCGCTCGGCAAGCTGCGCGGGCGGTTCCATGACTACAAGGGCATCACCGTGCTGGTGACGTATCACCCGGCGTTTCTGTTGCCTCACCGCAGCCCGGAGAAAAAACGGGACCTCTGGGAGGATATGAAGATGCTGCTGCAAAAAATGGGGCGGCCGATCCCGACTGCGGCGAGCCGAGCTCCGTAAAGAACTTGGTTTTGGCCTTGCAGTTGGCGGGCGCCTCAACCGGCTCCTGACGGAGCTCGGCTCGCCGATCCATTACTCGTCCGCACTTTCACCGAGCTGGGATCGAATCGCCTGCAGAAGCTGCTTGTACTTGACCGGCTGCATGAGCGTCGCGGCGGCGGGGAAGTCAGCGATGCGTTTTTGCCAGGCCGATTGGTCGTTATTGAGCATGAGGATTCCGCCGCAGGCGATGTTTTGGCGCTGGGCATCGTCCATGATTTTTTCAAAGACGTAATAGCCGTTCTCGCCGGTGGTGGCGGCATCGACGATCAGGACGTCGAACGACGATTGGCGGAACCTTTCCACGGCGCGCATTGGATCGGCGGCGATCAGGACGCGGAAGCCTTCTTGTTTCAGCTTAGCACGCAGGACATTCTGCAGCTTCTCATCGCTCTCGACCAGGAAGATCGTTGCCTGGCCCTTTTTCTTGGCGCCAGCCTGGCTTGTCCCGCTGGCTTCGGCCCGGGCCTCGCGCACGCGCTCGAATAGCTGCGCCGCGGTTTGAATGCGCAACTCCGGCTGCAACGCCATCATGTTCTCGATCAGCCGCAGGAACGAAGGGGACGCATCCTGGGCCAGTGCCTGTGTCAAGGGGGGAATGGACTCGAAGCGCCGTGCCGACATGCGCTCGCGCATGCTGCGGGGATATTCCAGCGGGGAGAGGCCGGATACCAATTCATACGCGAGGCAGCCAAGGAAGAAGATGTCGCTGCGCGGATCGCCGTGCGGTGCATCGGTCACTTTCTCGAGGCCGGCGTAGTCGACGGTGCGATCCACCGTGACCTCGGCCTTCTCCTTGTCTTCGCCCACTCGCCCCAAATTCCCCCCGGCGCCGATCTGCTCCCCGGCCAGGCCGAAATCCACCAGCTTGATCGGCCCCTGGGATGACAGGAGCACGTTGGTCAACTTCATGTCGCGATGGGTCAAGCCCTTGGAGAAAGCGTGTGCCAGGCCCGCGGAGGTGTCCTCAAGGATGCGCAGAACCTCAGCCGGAGGCAGCTTCTTGCGGATATACAGGAAATCGCGCAGGTTGCCCCCCTCGATGAACTCCATCACGATGTAGTACTGATTCGTGTTGCTTTCATGATTGACCGCCAGGATCTCGACAATGTTCGGATGGCGCAGCGTCATCCCCAGCTTGCCTTCACGCATGAACAACTCAATCTTGTGCTTGTCTTTCGACATCTTCTGGCGCAGCACTTTGATGGCGATGATGCGCCCCGACGAGGGATCATCCGCGCGATAGACTCGGCCAAAGCTCCCCGAAGCGATTTTGTAGAGCATCCGGTAGCCGCCGAGGAAGTAGCCGTCGATGTCGCCGCGGACAAGCTTGCTGGTCTGGAAGGGTGTCAGGTAGCCCTTGCGCTCCATCGCCCGCAGAAAGTCCTGGGTGGGGGCATTGCGCGAGCCGATTTCTACAAGCCCTTCTTCGGCTTGGTGTGAACTTACCAGTCCCAATCGGGCGGCGTTTTCCGCCATCGCTCCGGAATCCAAAGTCGACATGACTCGCTGCCACCTCGCGGTAATTTGTTGGTCCGGCGCGGTGAGCTAGACCGGTCTTTGCGTGAGAGGTGTATATCACAGCAGATTTCGGTGGGGTCGTCAAGGGTGGCTTCGGGTTGGTGGTGTCTCAGTTTGGCGTAAGTCAGGCTTTCCGGCCTGACGTATTGCAGACGTTGTCAGCCAAGAAAGGCTGACCTACGCCAAACGGAGACTCTACCTTCGGGTTACCTCGCTATCCCGACTCGCCAATCTTTGGTATTTTCCGCACCGACCTGGCGGCGAATTTCCTCTTGCGTTCCTTGGTCCTCCTGGGTATATCGCCGGCTTCTTGGGTTAGGTGTGGATCAGAGATCAAGGAGAGAACCGGTGACACGTCAACCTGGCTCCGGCAGTGCCGACAACTTGCGCCATTGGCCTGGCTTGATCGCAGTCTCCTGCCTGCTCCTGGCAGGGGCGGGATGTGCCGCGCGCTGGGATGAAATGCTCAGTCGGGAACGCGACTGGTCGTACATCACCGGCTTTGGCAAGCCGGACCCGCTCGTCGTCATTCGCGACAATCCGAGCGGCGACCGCAAAGCCCAGGCACTGTGCGAGTTACGCGAGCCGCTCAAGCATGGCGGCGACGCCCAGAAACAGGATATCTACCTGAAAGTTCTCGGTGAAACGGCGACCAAGGACCCACAGCCCTTGTGCCGCCTGACTGCGATTCGTTGCCTCGGCAACTACAAGGACCCGCGTGCCGCCCGCGTCCTCGAAGGGGTAATTGAGCAGCAGCACCACCTGTTCGCGAATCAGGAAAACAACGTCATGGTTCGCACCGAAGCGCTGGTCGCGCTCGAGAAGATACACGATCCCGACTCGAAGGGCCGTTTCATCGTGATCGCCCGCGGCCCTGGCCCCACGGTGGTCGCCAGCTTGAAGGACCGCTACGAGACGCAGGATGAACGCATCGTCGCCATCCGCGCCCTCGGAAAGTACCGCGAGCAAGACTCGAGGGACGCGCTCGTCCACGTCCTCAAGACGGAGAGGGACGTCGCGCTGCGTGACCGCGCTCTGGCCGCGCTGGAAGAATCGACCGGCAAGAAATGGCCCGCCCAGCGTGAAGCCTGGCAGAGACAGGATGTCCAACCCTTGCCCGGAGAGAGCCTCATTCAGCGAGTGACCGGCTTGAAATGATCAGTGCTGAGTGGATCCGAGCCTGAAGCGTAAGCGAAGGACTGCACACGTTTGCTTACGCTTCAGGCTCGGACTAAATCTCCCCCTTCACCGCCCGAATGAACGCTTCGAAGTTCGCCACGGGCGTTCCCTTATCCACGCCGTGATTCAGATTGACGATATGCCGCTGCCCGCCGCCGGCTGCCAGGCAGCGTTTCGTCGCCGCGATCACCTGCTCCGGCGTCCCAGAGCGCAGCATTTCCTCATCGACGTTGCCTTGAAAGCCGAGTTGTGGATATTCGCGCCGTGCAGCCGCCAGATCGTGGCACGCGCCGAGGCTAATGACGTCGGCGCCGCTCGTTGTCAGCAGATCGAGATACGGACACTCTTTCACGAATAGGATGCGTGGTGTTTCTGCCGTGCCCGCGAAGATCGCCCGATGATAGGGATGTGCCCAGCGTAGATACTCTTCGCGTGTCAACTCACCGGCCCAGGAATCGAACAATTGATAGAGTGCTGCGCCGTGCCCGATGAGCGTGTTGACGAAGTGGATCGTCGCCGTCTGGATGCGTTCGAGCAGGGCCTGCCAGACGATTGGCTGTTCCCGGATGAACGAGCGCGTCGCATTGAGGTCCTTGCCGGTGCCGATGCAGTACGTCGCCACCGTGAATGGCGCGCCCGCGAAAACGATGGCCGGCAACTCGCCGCGTAACTCCGCCTGAACTCGCTGCAACAAGCCGGTGATGGCAGCGAGCCGTTCCGGCCTTGGCTGCGGGTCGAGACGCTCGACATCTTCCATCGTGCGGATTGGCCAATCCGGCACCGGCCCGCGATTGGGCTGCAGCGTGAACGGCAAACCCATCGACACCGTCAACGTGGTGATGTCGTAAAAGAGAATGATCGCATCGACGCCAAATCTCTTCGGCAACAGCGACGCCCTTGCTGCAAGTTCGACATTGTCGGAGAACTCGTAGAACGACAGCCCCGCGCGCAGCTTATTGAACTCCGGATCCCACCGGCCCGCCTGGCGCATCGCCCATACCGGCGGCCGTTCGACCGGCTCGCCACGAGCGGCACGGACCAGTAGATGTTCCTTCTTTTCAATCGTCATGTCAACCTTCACGTACGAGCCCGCAGTGCCAGCAAGGAATGGTCCTCCCTTGCTAGCGCTGCGGGCTCGTGAACCGATCTCTTTGTCCCCACATACAGCGTCGCGATCCCAAACGTGAACGGGTGCCAGTTCACGTCCACCAGCCCGTGCCCGCGCAGCCGGTCCGCGAGCGCTTCGCCGTCCGGAAAATGCATCACGCTCTCCGGCAAGTAGCGATAGGCATTGTCCTTCGAGCGCGAAATCATCTGCCCCAGCCGCGGCAAGATGTGCCGAAAGTAGAAGCGATAGAGCGGCCCCATCAGCAAGCCGCGCGGCTGCGAGAATTCGAGGATCGCCACCTTCCCGCCCGGCTGCGTCACACGTACCATCTCGGCAATGCCCTTGTCGGTGTCGGTGACGTTGCGCAACCCGAACGCGACGGTCGTGATCTGAAACCAATCGCTCGGAAACGGCAAATGTTGCGCGTCCGCTTCGAGCAAGCGAATGCGTTCATCGGCTTTCTTGCGTTTAGTCTTCGCCTCGGCCCGCACCAGCATCTCATGGCAAAAGTCCGCCCCAACAATCGGCACCCGCCCCGCCGCCGCCCGATCGTACGCCAGCGCCAGATCGCCGGTACCGGTGCATAGATCGAGTATAGGGGCAACCTGGCGAGCCGAGTCCCGTAAGGGACCGGGTAATACAACGGGCGGCACAATCCGCGTCGTCCGCCAACGCCAGTACTTATCGACGTTGCAGCTCAGCAAATGATTGAGCAAATCGTAACTCGGAGCGATGTTGTTGAACATGCTCCGAATCTTCGTTTCGCGTTTATCGAGGATCAGGGAGGTCACAAAAACACCGATCAGGAGCGGCTCCTCGTATAGGGTAGGAGAGGAACCGCAGAACAAGTCACGAAACAACCAGCATGAGGATTGTTGTAGCAGCGTGAGAATGAGTTTACAGGCCAACCTGTGAATCTGGGCATAGTCGTGATTGCGGAATTCTCCCAAACCGCTCGCAAATACGATAAGAAAATGGCTATTGCCAATCTGTTTCCGAAAGGAGCCCTCCATGCTCACCGCCGAAGGTTGCCGACGTCGTCGCGAACGATTGTGGGCGAAGCTCGATTCGCCGCCGGAGTCGGATTATTTGCTTTTGAGCGATCCGATTCACCTCGTGTACTTCGCGAATTACTGGGTCGATCCGATCAGCCTCGGCGCCGGTTTCCCTGGCTATCTGCTGCTGCGTAAGGACGGGCACGCCAAGCTGCTGCACGAGAATCGGGCGCCGCAGTCGGCAAAGCTCGCGCATGTCGAGGAACGCCGCTCGATTCCGTGGTACGACGCGCAATCGCCCGCCAATGGGCCACGCCAGCTTGCGGTGCTGGCCGAGGTCAACCCGATGCGCTCGGGCCTGCGCATTCACGATCGGCCCGGCGATCTGATGGCGTCACAGATCATTCATGCCGTTGCGGAGATGCGTCGGCAAAAGGATCCCGATGAGGTCGCGTTGCTCAGGACTTGCATGCGGGCCACCGAAGCGGGCCACGCATGGGCGCGCGCCAACGTCAAGCCGGGCATGACGGAACTGGATGTCTATGGCGGCATCAACGGTGCTTGCGCGAAGGCGGCCGGAATGCCGGTGATCGTCTATGGCGACTTCGCGGTCAGCCCCGGGGCCTCACGCCGCGGCGGACCGCCGACCGACCGCGTTCTCCAGGCCAGCGACATGATGATTCTCGATTTCTCCGTCGTCATCCAGGGCTATCGCAGCGATTTCACCAACACGCTTGTCATCGGCGGCAAGCCGAACAAGGATCAGCAGCGATTCTACGATCTGTGCATGGCCGCGATGGCCGCCGGTGAGAAGGAGCTACGTGCGGAGGCGCCGTGCCTGACGGTGTATCAGGCTGTCCGCGGCGTCTTCGACAAGGCGGGCGTCGGCGAGGCTTTTCCGCATCACGCGGGGCATGGCCTCGGCATTACCCATCCGGAAGATCCCTACATCGTGCGGACTGCGAACCAGAATCTGCTCACCGGCGACGTGGTGACGCTGGAGCCGGGCCTCTACATCGACGGTATCGGCGGCATCCGCATTGAGCACAACTATCTCATCACGCCAACCGGGTACGAGCGGCTGAGTAATCATACGATTGCGCTGGTGTAATTGCGGCGCGTCATTTCGAGCCAGGAAGTTCGATGGGTTCGCTCGTCGGCAGAAAGCGGATCTTGGGAATGCGGTCGTCGAGTTCGTGGTCCAGCGTCGGCGCGCTCAGACCGTTCATGAATTGATGGTAAATCCAGTCGGGCAGGTGCTCTGGCCACGGCTGGGCGGTGAAGCGCAAGATGCCGCGAATAATGCCTAGCAGGGCGAGGGTCGCCCACTCGGGGCGCACTGTGACCGGCTTGCCGGCATGCCCGATCTGGCTCAACAGGTCTTCCTTATCGTGGTAATATTTGTAGAGAGTGCCCTTGGCGACGCCGGCGCTCTCGGCGATGTCGTCCATCCTCACTTCGTGATAGCGGCGCTTGGCGAAAAGCTGGGCGGCGGCGTCGAGGATTTGCAAGCCGCGTTTGGGGTCGCAGGCGCGCATGCCGATTCCGATGGAAGAGTTGCCTATCGAGACAATGCCGTCCGTTGCCTTTAATCTTACCACCGCGCGCGGCAATTTTCCGACTTTTCTGGACAAGCTCACTGGCCAAACCAGGGCATATCAGTTAGCCTAATATTGGCGGAGTGGTGATTTTTCACTCTTGTGGAGAATTGATTCGCGATGGCAAAAGAAGAAGCCTTTCTTGCTCAAGGCAAAGTCGTGCAGGCGCTTGCCAACACCCAGTTTCGCGTCAAGCTCGATAATGGGCACGAGATCATCGCCCATATCGCGGGCAAGATGCGCAAGCACTTCATCCGCATTCTGCCCGGCGACACCGTCACCGTGGCGATCTCCCCCTACGATCTCAACAAGGGCCGCATCACTTTCCGCGGCCCCTTGCGCCAGGCGAACAAGGAATCCGCCGCCGACGAAGGCGCCCCGGCCTGATCCCCTGTTCTCTTCGTTTAGCGCCCGCGCGCCAACCGACGTTTTGCGCCTCGCCTATCCGCGACCCAACTCCAGCACACTCCACAAGCTCGGATCTTCCCAGAACGGAAACTCTGGCGTCAGATTCAAGAGTTGCTCGCCGAGTTCATCATCGCGCACGGCATAGAAAAAGCCGAGCCGGCGGTGCTCGTCCGGGTCGTAGCCGTTGAGTGCTGCGGCGGGGAGAAACGCTTCGAGCAGGTAGCCGCTCTTCTTCGGCTGGACCTTCAAGAGGACCGCCCCGCCCCCGACGAGCGGTGCGTCTTCCAACGCCCGATTGATCTTCGTTTGTACGAACGCTGGCTCGTCCTTTTCGGGTCCGGCGCCGGTAGCGAGAAAATGGAACTGATGGCAGGTACGGCTCGCGCGGTGGCCAGCGCGGGCGTCGCGCATATCAAGCCAGAGTGTCACGCCGTCGGAACCGCGCGGACGTTCCGGGTTCCCCACTGCCAGTTGCTGCTTGCCGCGCACCTCGACCTGGATGCCGATGCCCAGCTCATTCCACCCCAGGCAGACATCGGCGAAATTCTTCTCGCCATCGATGGCCGCGTAGTTGTCGATGCGCTGGTCCCCGGACAGATCCAGGAGCCGCGCGTCCTTTCGCAGCGGCATGTTTTTTTCGTAGAGGCAGGGATGGGCCAGGCGGAGGAGGAAGCGGTGGGGGACCAGGGACATGAGTGCAAGTCCTTCGCAAAGTAACCGGCAATTCGTTTAGCGCTCGCGTGGGATTCGGCGAGCGCTAAACGCAGAGCCTATTTCACCGCCTTGAGTTTTTTCAGTTGCGCATCCAGATCATTGAAGCGGAAGCGGAATAGCCGCGATTGTTCCACGGCCTTCGACCAGTTCGGCCTGATTTCTTCAATCTCGACCTTGAGCTGGCTTTGCGCCTTGAACTCCTGATCGGTCAGCTGGTACAGGCCCGGCTGGACATACTTGTTGGTCTCGTCCGTGCCCGTCAACTGGAACGTGAGTTCCTTGGTGTCGGTCGCCAGCTTGCGAATATCGGCTTCGACGCCGTCAATGTCGCCTTGCGTCTTCTTCAACGTCTTGGGATGGACTTCGCCGATGATCTTCTTCAAGTTTTGCATGTACGTTGCATGCGATTCCGTGATGTTGGCCAGGGCCTGGTCTTCCGGCACCGGCTTGCCGATGATCGGCGTCTCAAGAACGGCGCCCGCCTCTTTATTGCGTCTGACGACAATTTTCTCGGTCGCTTCACGCAGGCGTTTCAGCTCGGCGACATAGTACAGGTGATTGTTTGCCAGGTAGGGTTCGGCGGTGCGGATCGAATCGATGGCAGGCTTGACGGCCACGTAGGTGCGGTCGCGCACCCGGGCGGCGTCCTGCAAGGCGGCCAGGCTCTTGTCGTACTCGGATGCGTAGCGGGCGGTCTCTCCCGCCTTCGGCTTGCCGTCTTGGCCATAGGAAAACACTTCCTGGTACGGCTCCATCCAGCCGAGATCGCGCCCCTGGAGCGTGAGCATGATCGCCCAGCCCATGCCGGCCACGCTCAAGACGGTGTGCAAGAGAACCAGAGACTTAGCTAAGTTGTTCATCATGGCTACTTCTTGCCTCCCTTCGGTGCGTTCTTTTTCTGCATGGCCCGTTCGATCGCGGTGATCTCATCCAGCAGCCGGAAGTTGCGTTCGCCGGCATCGGACAATTCGACCAGGGCCTTGTGCAGTTGTTCCTGGAGCACGCGCAGCTCCTTGACATACTTCTCGGTGTCGCCGCGAGCGGTGCGGAGTTTTTCGATGGTGTCCTTGTGCTGCTGGGTGCGCTGTTCGAAGATCTTCTGGAACTTGTCCTTCTGGTCGCGTAGGTCGTCCAGGCGTTTCTGGGCCGAATCGATGAGTTCGACGAGCTTGACGAGCCGGTCGATCTCGAGTTCAATTTCGGCCGTGGCGCCTGGAGTGCTGCCCTTGTCGGCGGCCAGCATGTAACCGGCGCGGTCGGCCTTGATGGCTGACACGATGCGTTCTTCCAGAATCTGCAGCGCCTGCACGTAGCGGAGCGACGAGCTGGTGAACTCGTAGAGTCCGCTCACCACCTGGGCCCGTTCGACCCCCTTGGGATAGAGCTTGACGTCCAGCGTCGGCACCGAGACGTGGCCCAGCGTGAACAGGATGAAGCCGATCTTTTGCCGCTTCTCGACGCTGCCTCGCGTCAGCGAGCTCAACTCCTTTTTGGTCTGTACGTCCTGCGTCGTTTTCTTCTCGCTGATAAAGTCCTCGCCGATGTGGGTTTCGGCCTTGTATTCGTCGGCCAGCGCATGGTCGAGCCGTTCGATCAGAAAGCTCTTGACCTGATCCAGCGTGTAGCTTTGATCGGACAGCTTCTCAATCTTGTAGTTCTTGGCGTCCTTGATCTCACCGGGGCGGAAGACGTTGAGCGGCGCGAGGATGTCGTAGTAGATGCGGCGTTGCACGCTTTCGGTCACCAGGCGGTCGAGGTCGGCGCCCTTGGTCTTGGCCAGCATGTCGTCGAGGTCCCTAACCTGTTTGACGCCCCAGGCGATCGACAGCAGGGTCTTTTGAATGATGGCGCGTTTGTCGTCGTCCGATTTCTGGGCTTCGAGCACCTTGGCGGCCGCCTTCTCGATTTCGCCTGGCAGGCTGTCTTTGAGTCGTTTGATTTCCGCGTCGAGCGTCGGCACCGGGTCAGGAATCCCTTCCGACTCGCGAAAAACGTCCGCGAGAACTGCTTCCGACATGTCACTGGGCCGAATACGCAACGGCACCGGCTCATCCACGGCCGCATAGTCTGAGTAGGACTTCCGGATTCGCTTGTTGACCACTTCCTTCACCTGCTCCGACGTCAGCTTGGTGCGCGGCCTGGTGTCCATCGACAACGACGCAGACCGCTGTTCGTCGTCGAGCGGCAGGCCCCAGATCTGGATGTAGTTGAGCAGCGTACGGTGCGCGTACTGCATGCGGACGTTGTTATCGATGACAGCCAGGAACAAAAACGTCGGTGCCGCGATCCAGTTCAGCAAAATGAGGGCGATTACAAGCTTGGTGATTTTGGCCGGCGGTGCGGTCGGGCCTTCGTCCACGCTGGGTTCATCGTCGTCATCGTCACCCGCGTCGGCATCGACGTCCGCAGCGTCGGCGTCGTCAACGTCAACATCCTCCGCGTCGGCGTCATCTGTTTCCACGTCCACTGCGTCAACGTCATCAGCGTCCGCGTCGGCCTTGGACTTGACCTGGAGTTCGTCCTCGTCGTCGAGTTGCTTCGTCTTCGTCTTTTGTTTCGTCTTCGACTTGGCCATGACCGACCCTCGATTGGCGCCGAACTCTGATGGAAAGAAAGGCTAATACGAATTGTGTCCGATTTCGCTGCCGTTGCCAAGGGAAATATCGTTTGAAACAGGAGGAAATGGGCAATGGTAGCCGATTAAAGCGGATATGCTCGTTTTGATCGGCCTACGTTTGAGTCGATTTTGGTGGACACGTGAAGCGTTGGATGCCGATGGAACCGAGCATCCTACCTCCCGAAAACTCCGAGGCAAGAATCCGATGGATTTCGAACTCATCACCCAATGGATGCACATGGGCCTGGAGTGGATCGGCTTCGGTACGCTCGTCGGCCTGATCGCCAAGGCAGTGCTGCCCGGCAAGGACGGCGGCGGCGCCCTTGCAACCGTTATCCTCGGCATCCTCGGCAGTCTGGTCGGGGCGGCCTTACTCGCGTTCTTCGTCGAAGGCTCGCACGTGACGCCGATCAGCCTGCTCGGCTTCGTCGTTGCGCTCGGCGGCACGACATTACTACTGATTTCCTACCGCATCCTCGGCGGTGGCAGCGGCGTCTGGCCCTGGGTGCCGTTCCGACGCGGTCTGAATCGCCGCCGGGCGACTACCATTATCGAGCAGGCGCCCTGATTTCTGTCCTCGTTTAGCGCCCGCCGGATCACCTCCTTAACCGAATGTTCCTTGCGAGCGCTAAACAAAGGGGTATCAGGCTATCACCGGAAACAACGGCTTCACCTTCCCCTTGTCCAATTCCGCGACCACGCGCAAATCCTCCGCCTGGACCGGCCGCGCGACCACATCCCCATACTTCACTTTCTCCCACGGCTGCGTGAAATTGAACGTGCGGTGGATCGTCTCCGCCGAGCGCACCAGCACCGGCTTGAGCAGGATCGCGGCAACGCGCAGAATCTCGCTCAAGTTCAACAAGATCGGCTTGGTGGCTTCCCTGTCGGTCTTCACGAGCTTCCACGGCTCGTTCTTCTCGGCATACTGATTCGCGGGATCGAGGATGGCACGCCAGATCTTCTCGAGCGCAGAGTTATACTGGCACGCTTCCATGTGTGCCTGCACCTGGCGAACCACCTCCGGCAGATCGGCGACGATCGGCGCCGGCGTCTGGCCCGCGGTGCCCGGCAGCACGCAGTCGAAGTTCTTCACGATCAGCGTCGTCACCCGGCTCAGCAGGTTGCCGAGGTTCTTGCCGAGGTCGCTGTTGTACACCGTGGCGAATCGGCTCCAGCTGAACTCGCCGTCGCCGGGGAACTGGCACTCGCGCATGAAGTAGTAGCGGAAGGCGTCGCTCGAAAACTTCGTGATGAGGTCCATCGGTTCGATGACGTTGCCGAGCGACTTGCTGATTTTCTCGGCAGCGCCGGCGTCGTCCTTCTTGATGTAGACAAACCCGTGGCCAAACACCGAGCGCGGCGGCTCGATGCCGGCGGCGAAGCACATCGCGGGCCACAGGGCGCAGTGGAAGCGCGTGATGTCCTTGCCGATGAAGTGGATGTCGGCGGGCCACCATTTCGCAAAATCGTCCTCGTTTAGCGCCCGCGTCGAATCACGGGAGGCTGCGGGCGCTAAACGGGGAACGCCGTAGCCGATCGCCGTGATGTAGTTGAGCAACGCGTCAAACCAGACGTAAATGGTAAACTCCGGATCGAACGGCACCTTGATGCCCCACGACTCACCGGCGCGCGTGATATTGACATCGCGCAGCTCGGTTTGCACCAGCGTCACGACCTCATTGCGGCGTGATTCCGGCTGTATGAACTTTGGGTTCTGCGCGTAGAATTCGAGCAGCTTGTCCTGGAACTTCGAGAGCGCGAAGAAATAGCACGGTTCCTGCCGCAAGATCACGGGCGTCTTGTGATCGGGACAAACGCCGCCGGCTTCGTCAACCTCCTTCTTGGTCTTGAAGCCCTCGCAGCCGTCGCAGTACCAGCCCTCGTAATGTCCCTTGTAGATGTGGCCGTTGTCGAACACCTTCTGAATGAACTTCTGGCACCCCGCATGATGGCGTGGTTCGCTGGTCTGAATGAAATCGTCGAAGCTGATGTCAAGGGCGCGCCAAACTTCCTTGAACTGGTTGGCCATGTCGTCGCAGTATTCCTTAGGGTCGCGTTTGAGTTCAGCAGCGCGGCGTGAGATTTTGACGGTATTCTCGTCGTTGCCCATCAGGAAATGAACGTCAAAGCCTTCCATGCGGCGGTAGCGGGCCTGCACATCGGCGCCGATCTTTTCGAACGCGGTGCCGATGTGCGGCCGGCTGTTGGGATAGTCGATGGCGGTGGTGAGGAAGAACTTCGGCGGCATGGTGGATATCCTATCATGCCGCTTGCGGCTTAGCGTTCGCATAACGACGAGCGAGCGCCAAGCCGCATGCGGCTAAACTTGTCCTAGAGGGACGCGGAAATTTGGCTACGGGTTCGCGGCGATACCTGTTGACGCAGTCGCAACATCCTACAACAATGTTAATCCTCTTTTCTTATCCTTCACCTTGTCAAGGCTTCGCAATTTTGCGAATATGACGAAAGGCGATTTTCATGGCAAATATCGCCCTGCTCGCTTTTCGGGATGAGGCCGGCGGAGTTCCTTTCGTGGAATGGCTTGAATCCCTGCCGGAAAAAGCCCAGGACAAATGCCGCGTTCGACTTGAACGTTTGGCGGAAATGGGACATGAATTGCGCCGTCCAGAAGCGGATTATCTTCGCGATGGCGTTTACGAGCTGAGGATCAAATTCCTGCGTGTTAACCACCGAATCTTGTATTTCTTCCATGGACGAACGGCGGTCATACTTTCCCACGGTTTGCAGAAGGAAAAGGCAGTTCCGCCCAAGGAAATTGACCTGGCCCGTGATCGCAAAAGCGTGTTTATCTCCGACCCCGCGAAATACACAGCAAAGGAAGACATCCTGTGACGAAAAAAAGAAGCACTACCGATGTCATCGAGATCTTGCACCATCGCTTCTATGAAGGCCACCCGGAACGATTGGCAGCCCTGGAAGTAGAGCGCGCCAATGCGGAAATCGCCCGCACCATCTATCGGCTTCGCACCAAGGCGCGCCTGTCCCAACGTGAATTGGCCGAGCTGGTCGGTACCTCCACGTCGGTCATTTCACGACTGGAAGACGCCGATTATGAAGGGCATTCGCTGACCATGTTGCGCCGCATTGCCAAGGCGCTGAACCGTCGGCTGGAGGTGCGTTTCTTACCCTTGACGACAGCAAAATAATCCGAGAATCAATTCGATGCCTGACACACAAGCTACCGACCTCGTGGTCCTCGGCGGCGGCCCCGGCGGTTATGCAGCAGCGTTCTTGGCAGCCGATCGCGGCGTCCAGACCACGCTCATCGACGCTACCGCCAAACCCGGCGGCACCTGCTTGCACGTTGGCTGCATTCCATCCAAGACGCTCTTGCACGTCGCCCATGTCATTTATGCTGCCCACGATGCGGCCGAGTTCGGCTTGCGGTTTGCTGCGCTGGACATCGACCTCAACAAACTCCGTGCCAAGGGGAACAAGATCGTCGAGACGATGACCGGCAGCTTGATGAAAGGTTGCAAGGATCGCGGCATCACTCACCTCGTTGGCCATGGGCGATTCATTGATGCGCACACGATTCAAGTCGATGGCGGGCCGACCGTCACGTTTCAGAGGTGCATCATCGCAGTCGGATCGATTCCCGCGACGCTGCCGATGTTCGATATCGGCAGCAAGCGCATCCTGGATTCGACCGGTGCGCTTGCCATCGAAAGCGTGCCCAAGTCGTTGTTGGTCGTCGGCGGCGGCTACATCGGGCTGGAAATGGGCAGCGTCTATGCGGCTCTCGGCAGCAAAGTCACCGTCGTCGAAATGACGCCGGGCCTGTTGCCGGGCGTCGATGCCGATCTGGTGCGGCCGCTGCATGCGAGACTGCGAGCACGCTTCGAGAACATCTATCTCAACACGAAGGTCGTGGGCGTCAAGGAAGTCAACGACGCCATTAGCGTGCAGTTCGAAGGTGAAGCGGACATCAAGGAAGCGAGCTACGAGAAGGTGTTGGTCGCCGTTGGCCGTCGGCCCAATACGGCCAACCTTGGGTTCGACAAGCTCGGCATCGAAACCGAACGCGGCTTCATTAACACCGATTCGCAGAGACGCACCAAGGTGCCGCACATCTTCGCCATCGGCGATGCAGCGGGGGAGCCGATGCTCGCGCACAAGGCGGCTCATGAGGGTAAGCTGGCAGTCGAGGTGATGACGGGCGAGGAGGCGGCCGTCTGGGATCCGCGGGCCATCCCTGCCGTCGTCTTCACCGATCCGGAGATCGCCTGGTGCGGCCTGACCGAGACCGAGGCGAAGAAGCAGAGCCGCGAGATCAAGATCGGCGTCTTCCGCTGGGGCTTCTCGGGCCGCGCCGCGACCGTGGGACGCAATGATGGGCTCACCAAAGTAATCGTTGATCCGGCAACCGATCAAATCCTTGGCGTTGGCCTGGTCGGCGCCGGCGCAGGCGAGTTGATTGCGGAAGCGGTCGTCGCGATCGAGATGGGCGCCACGGCGAAGGATCTTGCCATGTGCATCCATCCACATCCGACGTTAAGTGAGACCATCGGCGAGGCCGCCGAGTTGCTCCACGGCCTGTCGTCGCATATCTTCACGCCCAAGAAGAAATGACGATCCTGGTTAGCCGCGACGCGCAGCGGAGCGCGGCAAAAACAAACGTGGACATACCATGCGGCTACGCTGCCCCCACGCCAACTGCCTGATCGAAGTTTCCGACGAACTCGTCGGCACGCGCATCCGCTGTCCACATTGCAGCTTCTCGTTTATTGTCGCTGCGAAAGATGCCGAGCCGCACGTGGACCAATTCAAGGTGGGCGATCCGGCGCCGAAATCGAAGGAAGCGCCGAACCTGGAGAATCAGATCTACGACGGGTTGCCGCCCCTCGCGGTGATGATCGCGCTCAAACGCCAGCAAGGCGAGGCCTATGACGCCTACGATTTCGCGTCCAAGTTTGAGATGACGGAAGACGACTGGAAGGCGTTAGATGCCTTCGAGTTTGTTTTGCGCGCGAGTTATCAATTGCGCACGGCGCTCGTGCTTGGACTGGCAGGTGCGGCGATGAACCTGGCCGTCGTCGCCGGGATGTTGGCGTTCTTGCAAGACGGCAATCCGGGGCCTTATGCGTCGGCGCGCACGCTCGGCAATCTCGGCAGTGTTGTCTTGCTGGCCGCAGGGTTGGTTTCGACCTGGAGTGGTGCTCAGAGCTTTTACCGCCTGCGTGCGCATGGCCTGGCGGCGGCATTGCCGTGGCTTGCCGCGACCGTCGCCGTGGTCCTCGGCGGTAGTGCAAGCGTGAATCTACTGACGCTGGGACCGACACTGAACGGCCGCGTGGCGATGCTGATGATGGCGAGCGCTGGCTTCAGTGTGCTGGCAGCGTTCGCGGCCCTGTCGGCATGCTGGCGCGTGATCTCGGCCCAGGTGCGCGTCCGTCCGCCGGAGATTCACAATCGCCTGATTGAAGCGTTGAAATATTTGCCGGACTGACCCTGGGCCGCATTGCTCACGCCAACGCCGTGGCCGCGTTGAGATTGTTGCCAGGCGAGCCGGTAGCGTGAGCGACCGGAGGGCGTCGGCAAATGACTCGCAATAGCTGGCGAATTCTCCGGTCGCTTACGCTTCCGGCTCGCCCTAGGCTGCCGAAATCCTTTAGATTTCTCATGACTTTCTCATGCGAAACATGGTACGTTCTGGGGGGTAGGTCCCTGCACGGGGAAACTCCATACCGATCTCGACGCACTACCTGTCATCGAAGGAGATATGCCATGCACGTCATTGCCAGGTTGCCAGGCTTTGGTTACCGGCACCTCGGGTTTGGCGGGGTCGCGCTGCTGATGCTGGCTGCGACCATGCACGCCGATCCACCGCAGCCGGACGCCAAGAAAGCGGAAGTCCAGCTGCCGGCAGGCAACCTTGAAACCAAGGCTTGGCTCACCTACTCCACCAAGCCGCTGGAAAAAGGCGAGATCGATCGGCTCGTCAACGCGGAGTTGACGAAGGTAAAGGTCAAACCCGCGGCCAAGACGACCGACGAGCAATTCATCCGCCGCGCCTACCTCGACCTGACGGGCAAGCTGCCGCCGCTGGTCGAGATCGTCGAGTTCCTCAAAGACACCTCCGCCGACAAGCGCGCCAAGCTGGTCGACAAGCTGCTTGAGACAGATGAGTACGCCAAGCACTGGGGCCATTACTGGCGGACCGTGGTCACCACGCGCGCGACTCTCGACTTTCGCCTGCAACAGGTGGTGCCGCAATACGAGCGCTGGCTCACGGCTCAATTGAAAGCGAACAAGAGCTGGGCGTCCATCACGCGCGATCAACTCACCGCCAGCGGCAAGATCATGTACGCGGAGCCCGACAAGAATGCCGAGGCGTTTTTCTTGCTGTCGCGCCGCGGCGCCGACTCCATCACCGAGATCGCAGCCGAGACGTCACGCATCTTCCTGGGCATCCAGATCCAGTGCGCTCAATGCCACGATCATCCCAGCGATGTGTGGAAACGGCAAAACTTCCACGAATTCGCCGCTTACTTCGGCCGTTACGGCGGCGAGCGGCCGATCCTTGAGGAGAAGAAATTCACTGGCGTTCAGCTGGTGAACCGACCGGGCGAGCACCGCATGCCGTCGAAGGATGACCCGAAGTTGGGGACGGTGATGAACCCGAAGTTCCTCGACGGCAAGCCTCCCGCTGGCGCCAAGCCGGTGCCCAGCACCACAGGGCCGATCGGCAAGGGCGGCTTTGGCAAGGGCGGCTTCGGCAAGGGCGGTTTCGGCGGCAGCGGCGGCATGAGTGATGAGGCGCGTCGCAAGTCTCTCGCCGATCAGATCACGGACAAGAACAACCCCTGGTTTGCCGCCGCCTTCGTCAATCGCATGTGGGGCGAGTTCATGGGCCAATCGTTCTACGCGCCGATTGACGACCTCGGCCCGCAGAAAGACGCGATGATGCCGACAGTGTTGGCACGCGTCGCCGGCTCGTTCCGCGGGAACGACTACGACATCAAGCAACTGATCAGCGACATCATGAACAGCGACACCTACCAGCGCCAAATCCGTTCCGGTGACCCGGGCGAAGACCACCTGCTCTTCGCCACGCGCAACCCGGTCCGTATGAACGCCAGCGCTTTGATCGCATCGCTGAACGCAACGCTCGGCCCGCTTGGCCAGGGCGGCGGAAAGTTCGGCGCCATGGGTAAAGGGGGCTTCGGCGGCGGCCCCGCGGGCCAGATCAATGCCGAGTTCGCCTACGATCCATCCACCAAGGCCGAGGAGATTGAAGGCAGCATCAGCCAGGCCCTCATCCTGATGAACAACCCCGCGATCAATCAGAAGATCAAGGCCCAGGGCACCAACATGCTTGGCCGCATCCTCGCCAACAACACCGACAACACCGAGGCCCTGCGGATCGTCTACCTGCGCACGCTGGCACGTCGGCCGACCGATCGCGAATCCACCCGCTGCCTTGAGCACATCAAGTCGGTGAGCAACCGCGCCGAGGCCTTCGAAGACATCCTCTGGGCGTTGATTAACTCGACGGAATTTCAAATGAAGCGTTAACCCGCGAAGCTCCGTGATGAGGCCGCTGCAGGCGGACGATTCGCGGGGGTACGGAGATAGAAATCATGACCACTCAATCCTTCATGCAGGTGAAAACCAACCGCGACGGCGTTTACAGCCGCCGCACCTTCCTCCGCTCCGTGGCCGCCGGCGCTGCCGGTCTTGGCCTGATGGAATCCTTGGCCGTGCACGCCCAGGAGCTGCGCCGCCGCGAGATGTCGTGCATCCTCCTCTTCATGAACGGCGGCCCGAGCCAGTTCGAAACGTTCGACCCGAAACCGGGCCACACCAACGGCGGCCCGACGCTGGCGATCGATACCGCCACCAACGGCACCCGCATCGCCGATAGCTGGACCAATGTCGCGCGCGAGATGAACGACATCGCGCTGATCCGCACCGCCACCAACCGCGAAGGCGAACACCAGCGCGCCAGCTACCTGATGCACACCGGCTATCTCCCCCTGGGCGGCATTCGCTTTCCGACCATCGGCTCCGTCGTCGCCAGCGAAATAGGCCGGCGCGACTTCGATCTGCCCCACTTCGTGCAGATCGGCGGCCGCGGCTTCGGCGGTAGCAGCCTCGGTTCCGGCTATTTGCCGATGCAGTTCGCACCGTTCGCCGTTGGCAATCCAAACCAGATGCCCGCCAACGTCACGCTGCCCGGCGACGCCAATCAAGCCCGCCTCGATCGCCGCCTCGACCTGATGCGCGATCTCGAACGCGATTTCGCCGAATCGGGCGGCGCGGCCCGCGTCACCGATCATCGCGCTCACGTCACTGGCGCTGCCAACATGGTACGCAGCCCGCGCTTGCAAGCGTTTGACCTGTCTCGCGAAACCGCGGCGACGCGCGACCGCTATGGCCGAACCACCTTTGGCCAGGGTTGCTTGATGGCGCGGCGGCTCGTCGAGACGGGCGTGACCTTCGTCGAAGTCGGCCTCGGCGGCTGGGACACTCATCAGAATAACTTCGATACCTGCCGAAACTTGAGCACCCAGGCCGACGCGGGGTTTGCGAACTTGGTGCGCGACCTGCGCGAGCGCGGCCGGCTCGATCGCACCCTCATCATCTGGACCGGCGAGTTCGGCCGCACGCCGCGCATCAACGCCAACACCGGCCGCGACCACTACCCGCGTGCCTTCTCGGTCGCCCTGGCCGGCGGCGGCATCTGCGGCGGCCGCGTCATCGGTTCAACGGGCGCCAGCGGCAGCGACCTTACCGGCCGAGCCGTCAGCGTCTCGGATCTGTTCTGCACCGTCTGCCACTCGCTCGGCATCGACCCGCGCAAGGAAAACCAGACGCCGGTCGGCAGACCGATCCGCCTCGTGGACGGCGGCACGCACGTGCGCGAACTGTTTTCGTGATCCGCCCCCGGTCCCCGTTTAACGCCCGCGCGACGCCGTGAGATCGCATTATCCCATCAACCTGAACCCCGCGAAACACCGCGGGGTTTGTTCGTTTTCTGATACAATCCCGTCATGGCGAAACAGAAAAAGCGCGTTGATCTCAAGAAGAATCGCAGCAAGCCCGCCCGCGACAAGGGCTGGACGCGCGGCTTCCAGCAGCACGGCTACTCCGAAGAAGCGACCTTGAGCGGCGAACGCGTCCGTGCCAAGGGCGACCTCTCCCGCAAGCGCACCATCGAAACTTCGGATGACGCCACCATGCCGCGCGTCGATGAGACGAAGTGCTTGCCCGGCCGCGTCGTCACGGTTTTCGGCCTCGACAATCTCGTGCAAACGAACGACGGCCGGCGCTTCCGCTGCAAAGTTCGGCAAGTGCTCAAGAGTTTGTCCATGGATGAACGCAGCATCGTTGCCACCGGCGACCGCGTCTGGATTCTGCCGCTCCCAGGCGAGGAAGGCGTCATCGAACGTGTTGAAGAACGCCACGGCATCCTGACTCGCGCCTCGCGCGGCCGCGAGCATGTGCTGGTCGCCAATGTCGATCAAGTCGTGATCGTGATGGCGCTCAAAGAACCTGAGCTCAAGCGGCACCTCATCGATCGCTATCTCGCCAGTGCCGAGCAAGGGCGCATCCAGCCGATCATTTGCCTGAACAAGTCCGACCTCATTGAGCCGCCCGAAGTTCAACCGATCATCGGCTACTACTCGCAGCTTGGCATCCCGACGCTCTTGACGAGTGCCGTGACGGGGCAGGGGATCGAACGCTTGCGCAAGATCCTCACGAATCGCCAGAGCGTCATCTCCGGGCAGTCGGGCGTCGGCAAGTCGTCGCTCCTCAACGCGATTCAGCCGGAGCTGGGGTTGCGCGTGCGCGAGGTGAGCGACGTCAATCAAAAGGGCAAGCACACGACGACGACGGCGGACTTGATCGAGCTCGACTTCGGCGGCTGGGTGGTCGATACGCCGGGCATTCGGCAATTCGCGCTGTGGGACATCATCCCGGCAGAGGTGGAAGGCTTCTTCATCGAGTTTCGGCCGTACGTGCACCGCTGCGATTTCCCCGATTGCACGCACACCCACGAGGACCGCTGCGGCATCAAGGACGCGGTGGCGACGCGGGCCTTGAGCGAGCATCGCTACTTCAGCTATCTCGGCCTGTTTTCGGGCGACGAGGGGCACACCCACGAGGAATGATCAGCGCAACTCCGGCTCCGCCGTCTGCAACGCACTGACGTTGCGTAACGGCTGCCCACACGTCCCCGCCGGCAGCTCCGCAGTCGTGTAGCCGTAACCCCACGGCGGGGCATCGTCGTGGTACATCATGTCATCGAACAGCATGCAGCCGCTCGACGAGCCGCAAAGCAACAAGAGCGCAATCAGGCGTTTCATGGCGGTTTTCCTCCCCATTTCATCTGGGTCATAGGTTGTTGACGAGAGCGTGTCAACGGCAAGCGGGGAAGGTAAATTGCATCCCATGCATCCCCCCCCCTCCCCGTGGGACGCATGGGATCCATGGGATGCATGGGACGAAACGCCGCAGCGATGGATGCACGCACCAGCCGAATCTTAAGGTGAAGTCCCTAGAAGTTGTCAAAAACACAGGGGTTCTTGGCCTCTGATGGGCCATGCACGCACGAGCTGGGGGAGCCACGAGGGGGCGTTCTTGGCGAAGTATAACGACGTATACCCGCCCGTTCCGAGACGATGGACTACGAAAAGTACCCCGAATGGGTGGGGACGCCTCGCACGGAATCACAAGTTAATCTTTGCTATGATTCGGGAGACACGGGTAGGATGGCGGGGCCACGTCCTCGCCGGACCGTCACGGCAGCAATGGATTTATCCGTACATTTCGTGCCTTGCGGGAGACAGCGATGCAACGACCGATCATGATACTTGTGCTGATGCTGGGCATCGCGCTGCCCAGCGCCATTGCGCAAACGGAGAAACCCTCGCCCGCAGCCGTCGATCGCTACGGCGACCCGCTGCCGGATAGGGCGATCGCGCGGCTCGGCACGATGCGCCTTCGGCACGGCCTGTCGGCGTCGCGAATTGCTTTCGCGCCGGGCGGCAAGGTGCTGGCGTCGGTGGGCCGGTGGCCAGGTCTGTGCCTTTGGGACGCGGACACCGGCCGACTCCTGCACCGCTGCTCGGTTCCATTCTCGGCTTATGGGGCGGCGTTTTCCCCGGACGGCAGCAAACTATTTACCGGGCGGCATCTGATCGACGTCGCCACCGGCAAGGAAATCCGTCAATTCAAAACCCGTGGCGATGCCGACAGCGCCGCCTTCTCGCCGGATGGAACCACGGTCGCCTCCGCACGGTATACGGGCGGGCCGGCGGACATCATCCTTTGGAATGCGAACACGGGCGACGAACTTCGAGAGTTGTCGGGGCATCGCGGCTATGTGACAGCTCTCGCCTTTTCGCCCAAAGACAGCAAAATTCTGGTTTCGGCAGGCGAGGACAAGAGTATCCGCCTGTGGAACGCCGCCACCGGCAAACACCTATATAGTTTCGACGGCCACGACAAGCCGGTCGCGGCCATCGCCTTCGCGCCGGACGGCAAAGTCCTGGCCTCGGTTGGCGAGGAACCTCTGGTCCGCGTCTGGGACGCTTCAACTGGCAAGCCCCTTCGCCAGCTGAAACTTGACAGCGTGAGTATTTATAGCGTTGCCTTTTCGCCGGATGGCAAGCTCTTGGCCTGCGAGGGCGCCGGCGGCATCATCAGCCTCTGGAACCCGGAAACGGGCCAGGAGGTTCGCAAGTGGGAGACCCATAGCATCGCTATTTCCTCCATCGCCTTTGCTCCGGATGGCAAGACGCTTGCCTCCGCGTCGTCGGGAGTGATTCGCAGGTGGAACGTTGAGACAGGCAAGGAAGTCGAGCCGCTTGCCGCCCACCACGGCAGGATTCTATCGCTCCGATACGCTCCGGACGGCAAGACCTTGTTCTCGTGCGGCGAGGATCGAAAAGTCGCGGAGTGGAACCTTGGGTCCAATCAGCTCAGTGGCCGGCTGTTCCGCGACACCTTGGGGCAATCTGGGGCGGTGTTTTTGCGAGCCGTTGACTTGTCCCCCGATGGAAAAATATTGGCGCAGGCGCCCAGAGTTCGTTACGCCGATGGCAGCTTCAACAAGACTTCCATTATCAGTCTGTGAAACACGACCACCGGGAAAGAAATTTGCAGCCTGAGCTCACCCAAGGAGTTCATTTATTCACTCAAGTTCGCGCCAAACGGCAAAGTCTTCGCATCCGGCGCGGAGGACGGGATTCGCTTGTGGGATCTAGCTGAACGCAAAGAAATCCACCACCTGCTCGGAAAAACCACCATCGCGGCGCTCGCGTTTTCGCCGGACGGCAAAACGCTTGCTGGCGCCGGGCGCGACAATCGGATTCATCTCTGTGACGTTGCCACGGGCAAGGAGCTGCGCAACTGGGAAGCCGAAACCGACCTCCTCTGTTTTTCGCCCGACGGCAAGTTCATCGCAAGTAGTGACAGTGAGATAATCTGCGTCTGGGCTTCCGATTCCGGCAAGGAAGTGATGCGGCTCCACGCAGGAGTTAGTCCCTTCGGCCTGGCTTTTTCCCCGAACGGACGCATTCTGGTCGCCGCCGGCCTGGCTAGCCGAACGAAGGCGAACGGGGACCGAGACGATGACAGCGCGATCCAATGCTGGGACATGCGCACGGGCCAAATGATCCGTGAGTTCAACACCCAGCAGGGGTTGGTTTATGCCGTCGCGTTTGCGCCCGACGGCCGAACGATCGCGTCCGACGGCGCCAATTCCACCATTTTGCTCTGCGACTTGACCGGCCATGGCAACACGAAGCCAGCGGCGCCGAGCGCCGCAGAACTCGACAAGCTCTGGGCTGACCTGGCCAGCGACGCCGCGAAATCGCACCGGGCTCTTTGGACTCTGGCGTTGTCACCGCAACAAAGCGTGCCATTCTTGACAACGCGCATGTGTCCCAGCGCGGCAATCGATGTCAAGCAGTTCGCCGGACTTTGGGCCGGCCTGGAAAATGATACCTTCAGCATTCGAAGCAAAGCGGAGAAATCCTTGGTTGAGCTGGGTGAATCTGCGGAGGCGGCACTGCAAGAAAAGCTGAGAGGTAACGTGTCCCTCGAAGTCAGGCGCCGGCTCGAACAGATCCTCGAAAAACGCAGACCCGATGTGCTCCGTCAACTGCGTGCAATTGATACGCTGGAGCAGATCGGCAATCCGGAGACGCGAGAAATTCTTGCAACGCTAGTGAAAGGTGCGGCCAACCCGCGGGTCTCGCAGGCGGCAGAGGCGGCGCTGCAGCGCCAGGGCCGAAATCCTTCGCGCTGAGCCTGTTTTTCGCCCCGGCGTGGCGATGGGGTGTAGCCACGGGTGAAACCCGTGGGAGGGATCGGCGGGTTGGTGGGTCGCCCCGGATGGGGCGAAGGAATCCGTCGCCCCGTCCAGGGAGAAAATGCGCGGGCGATGGGGTCCACGGGTTGCACCCGTGGCTACATTCCGGCGCTCCTTCGGAGCGAATACTAAACCTGAGAGTAAACAGAGGTTTGTGGAAGGGCAAGACCCTCACCCCCGGCCCCTCTCCAGGAGGGAGAGGGGAGGAAGACGGGATTACGCGGAGAAGCTGCTCATCACGAGGGCGGCGTTTTGGCCGCCGAAGCCGAAGCTGGTCGAAACCGCCGTCTGCACCGGCATTTCGCGAGCGGTATTAGGAACGTAATCGAGGTCGCACTCTGGGTCACGCTGCGTTTGGTTGATCGTTGGCGGGACGGCGCCGGAGTGCAGCGTCATGGCCAGGGCGATGGCTTCGACCGCGCCGGCGGCGCCGATCAGGTGGCCGACCATCGACTTGATTGACGACAGCGGCAGCATCTTGGCGTTTTCGCCGAAGACCTTTTTGACGGCAATCGTTTCCATCTGATCGTTGAGCCGGGTGCTGGTGCCGTGGGCGTTGATGTAGTTGACGTCGCTGGCATTGACGCGGGCCTCGCGCAGCGATTCCTTGATGGCGCGGGCGGCGCCCTTGGCTTCCGGGTCGGGCTTGGTGGCGGCGTAGGCGTCGAAGCTGGAGCCCATGCCGAGCACCTCCGCGTAGATCGTGGCGCCACGCTTCTTGGCGTGTTCTAATTCTTCCAGGAACAGGACGCCGGCGCCTTCGCCCAGGACGAAGCCGTCGCGTCTGCCGTCGTAGGGGCGCGAGACTTCCTTGGGCGGGAGGTCCGATCGGCTCAGGGCGCCCAGCGCGGTGTAGGCGAGAATCAAGAATGGGTCGATGCGGCTATCGGCACCGCCGGTGAGGACCATGTCGGCGTCGTTGCGGGCGATCAGGCGGAACGCTTCGCCGACGGCTTGCGTGCCGGCGACGCAGGCGGTGGTGAGGGTGCTGTTCGGGCCTTGAGCGTTGAAGGCGAGCGAGATGTGGGCGGCGAACATGTTGGGTAGGTATTTGAGAATCCACAGCGGGAAGAGGGCGCTCGTGCCCTGGGCGCCGAGGAGAGCGGTGTCGAACAGGCCGTTCTCGTCGCACGATTCCATCAGCGTCGGCATGATCTCGGCCAGATCGACGGGCACCAACCCCGTGCCCATGACGACGCCGAGGCGAGTCGGATCTTCGCGCTCCAGATCGATGCCGGAATCGCCCAGGGAGAGGCCGGCGGCGCCGACGGCGAAGCGCATGGCGCGCGACATGATCTTCATGCTTTTCTTGTGGCCATTGGGCAGGAAGGGAGCGACGTCGAAGTCGTTGACCTCGGCGGCGATTTTAACGGGGTGCTTGGAGGCGTCGAAGCTCCGGATGGGGCCGACGCCGCTCCTGCCGTTCAGACATGCGGACCAGAACGCGTCTTTGCCGACTCCGTTGGGTGCGACAACGCCGAGGCCCGTGATGACGACTCTGCGCATGACCCGCTTACCTCGCAACTGAATGGTCTGCCGAGACTTGCTGAGGGGGGTCTCGGGATGCAAAAACCGCATTTTTTCTGGTATTCGAGGGTCGGATGGCGCGGATCCTTTCGAGTTCCGCCCTCGCTTCCGTGGGTCCTTTCGGACGTCGCAGTTTGCCTAGGCTGCCCAGACAGTCGAATCTAGCCGAATCGGTCGGGAGAATCAATGGGTATTTGGGTGAAAATAGGGCATTTTCGTTAGAACATGGGGTGGCACGGGCAGATCAATTGGAACAGCCGGTATTCGCGGTATTTGCGGGCAGAAAATACTCTCACGCAAAGGCGCAAAACCGCAAAGGGGGCCGGGGGGAGAGTGAATGAATGCCAATTGCCGTATTCGTACCGATGAGCTGAATTTGTTCCCCCTTTCGCGCCTTTGCGCCTTTGCGTGAGGTTGTTTTGGCCTTGGGAAAAATTGCGGTGTGTGCCGGTTTTTCGTTAGGTTTTCGGGGCCAAACAGTTTAATCTGATAGATGAGATCGTGCGCGCATCCCCTATGGAGTCCTCGACATGTACCGTCATCACTGGATCGGTGTTCTGTGCGGTTTGCTGCTGGCCACCTGTGCGCGGGGGCAGTCGCAACTCGATACCGATGAGGCGACGTTGAAGACGCAGAGTCCGCCGGTGGCGACCGATGGGCCGAGCTTGCTCAAGTTCTTCGAGGATCAATCACTGAAGGCAGGCGATGCCCAGCGGATCGAGGGGCTGATCAAGAAGCTAGGCAGCGATGTCTATCGCGAGCGCGAACCGGCGGCGAAGGAGCTGATCACCAAGGGGCCGGCGGCGTTGCCGTTTCTGCGCGGGGTCCTTGCGACCGCTCCGCTGGAGATGAAACGCCGGGCGGAGGGGTGCATCCGCGACATCGAAGCAAGGATGCGCAGCGAAGTCATCTCGGCGGCGGCGCGGGTGCTGGCGTCGCGCAAGGAACCGAAGGCGGCCGAGGTGCTGTTCAACTTTTTGCCGTCGATCACGGTTGACCCCTATCTCGAAGAGGAAGTCCTGGCGAGCGTTGGCCGATTGACGATCACGCCGGACAAGGTTGAGGATCTGGTGCTGACGGCGCTCAAGGATCAGTTCCCATTCCGCCGGCATACGGCAGCGTACTTGATCGGTCGGCGCGCGGGCGCAGAGCATCGCGACAAGCTGCGCGACATGCTCGGCGACGCGGACCCGCGTGTGCGCGATCGCGTCATGCAAGGGCTCTACGGCAAGCGCCCCGCCCAGGTGATCGAGGAGGCGGCCACGGGCGACGAGAACCTGCTCAAGAGCGTCAAGATCGAAGTCAAGGAGACGGCCCTCCTGGAGTTCTTCCGCAAGCGCACCTTGAGCGAAGCGGAGCAGAAGCGTTTCCGCGCCCTCGTGAAGGACATGGGGCACAGCTCCTACACGGTCCGCACCAAGGCGAGCACGCAACTGCTCAAGGAAGGAATGCCGGTAGACAAGGGGGGAAGTCCGCTGGTGTTATTCCTCAAGGAAGTCGAATACGACAACAACGTCGAACTTTCGCGCCGCGCGCGTGAAGTCCTGGATGCGATTCGGGAGAAGAACAACTCGGCCATTCCGATCGCGGCGGCGCATCTCCTGGCGCGGCCGGCGAAGGATACGTCGCCGGGCGAGGCCATTCGCACGCTGCTGGCGTATGTGCCGTTCGCGGACGACGATGCCGTTGAGGAAGAAGTCCTGACGTGCTTGACGCTGCTCAGTCTGCGCGAGGCGAAGGTCGAGCCGGCGCTGGTGAAATCGCTCGACGATGCGAGTCCTGCGCGGCGGGCGGCCGCTGCTTATGTGCTGGGATATGTCGGCACGAAGGAACAGGTCGCCAAGGTGCAGGCCCTGCTGGATGATTTGCAGCCGGCGGTGCGTCTGCGGGCGGCTCAAGGCATGCTGGCAGCACGCAACAAGGTCGCGCTGCCGACCTTTGTGAACCTGCTCGGCAATGCTCCGGCGCATTATTTGCCGAAGATCGAGGAAGTCCTTTACCGGCTTGCCGAGGACAAGGGGCCGACGGAAACCATCCAGGCCGGCTCGCCCGAGACGCGTGCGAAGGCCGTGCGTGCGTGGGACAAATGGCTCCAGGACAACCAGGCCAAGGTGGATCTCACCGCGCTCAATGACCGCGAGAGCTTCCTCGGCCTGATCACGGTGGCCGAGTACGACAGCCAGGTCGGTGGCATCCAGGGCCAGGTTTGGGAAGGGGCCCGCGGCGCCACCAACAAGCGGTTCAGCTTCACCGGCGTCATGGGGGCGATGGACGCGCATTCGCTGCCGAATGGCCGGGTCCTGGTTGCAGAGAACAACGCCAACCGCGTCACCGAGCGCGACAGCAAGGGCAATATCCTGTGGACCTTTCAATGCCCTGCCAACCCGATTTGCTGCCAGCGTCTGCCGAACGGCAACACGTTCATCGCGTCCTACAACATGGTGATGGAAATCACGCCGAACAAGACCGAGGTCTATAAATACACGCCGGGACCGCAGTTTTACATCTTCAGTGCCCACAAGGCGAGGAACGGCAACATCGTCGCCATCACCGCGCAAGGGCAGATCATCGAGATGGATTCCAAGACCGGTCAGCAGAAGAACACGGTCCAGACCAACACGCTGGGCAACTGGTGCAGTGTCGAGATGCAGCCCAACGGCAATTACCTCGTCGCGGCCATGAGCACTAACAGCGTCAAAGAGATCGACCGCAAGGGCACGGTCGTGTGGGAGAAGCAATTCAACGGCGTCTTCCGCGCCAGCCGGCTGCCCAACGGCAACGTCCTGGTCGCCAGCATGAACACCCGCGAAGTCGCCGAGATGGATCGCGCCGGCAACATCCGCTGGAAGCAGACGACGCAAGGCCGGCCGTGGGCGATTCACTATCGCTAGAGAACGTCACGATGAGCAGCGCAGAGATTGTCAAAAAACCACGGCCGCGGGTCACCGTTGAGCAGTACCTCGCGCTCGAACGCGCTGCGTCGGAGCGGAGTGAGTATTTCGACGGCGAAATCATTGCGATGGCTGGCGAAAAGCTGCCGCACGGGATTATTTCGGCGAACGCAGTCATGTCGCTCGGAACGCAGCTGAAGGGCACGCCCTGCTTCGTCGTTACCAAGGACACGAAGGTTCGCAGCGGCCTCGGAGTCACCTCTGCCAGAACCACGAAAGAGATGTTCTCTTATCCCGGCATCCTGGTCGTCTGCGGCGAACCGGAGTTCTTTGATGAGGAACACGATATCATCATGAATCCAACCGTGATCGTCGAGGTTCTGTCGCCATCCACGGAGAACTTCGATCGCGGCGAGAAATTCCAGCGCTACCGATCGTGGAACCCGTCACTCCAGGACTACGTGCTCATCGCCCAGACTCGACCTTTCATCGAGCATTTCCACCGCCAATCGGACGAGACCTGGAACATGCACGAAGCCTCCGACCTGAACACGGCAGTCGTTTTGCCGTCGGTTGGATGCACGCTGAGGCTGGCGGATGTGTATGATCGGATTGCGTTTATAAAGGAATCGAGCGAGCCGACGTGAGCGAATCGCAGAGATTTCCTACAGGTGCTTTCATGCGCGAGCGATTGTTCAGTTTTTGCAGAATCTGCGCAAAGCTGCTCCTGGGTTTGACGTTTGTGGTCTGTGTCGGCTTGTGGGCGTTGAACTTGGCGTTCTCTACCGAAGTTCCATCGAAGCCGACCCTTGGGGTTCACACGCCTGTTGGTGTTTTCCGGGCGTGTGTAGATGAATCTGCGCTGGATTTCCTCGTCGCGAGTCGCGAAGGCAACCGAGGGTTTGCGATTTCTTTCGGACCGTCCTTTCTTCTTGGGCGCAATCAACATGGCTTTGTGGCCAATGCAGTGGGCTTCAACGTTGCTTTCTTGTCAGAGCCCGTCGATGAACGATGCTTCATCGTCCCACCGCACGCGGCGGTGGCGTTTCCCTATTGGTTCCTGATTTCCCTTTCCGGGGTTTGTTTGCTCTGGGTATGCGGCTTACTCGGCCCGATATCTGCCACTCTGTATGGTTCGAAGCAGGCGCAGATCGCCATGGCCGTTGTGGTGTTGTTGTTTGTCGGCTTGAATCTGTTGCCACACTACTGGAAGGTTCCTTACAACAGCAGCCGCGATGGGATTGTCGGCCGGCTTACCATGACCTTTTCACCCGATGAGTTCAGCAACCGCTATGATGTCCGTTTGGCCTATGGTTTTTCAATTGAACATTACGTGGGCGGCGGCACAAGAAAAATGATTGATCGGGGGTTTGCAAAAGAGGGTTGGACGTCCGCAAAAGTGATGGAAAATCTCGTGATCGCGCTGGTAGTCGCCGTGATGGCTGGATTGGGAATCGAGCGTCTGCGGAACAGATGGAATTGCCAAACAGCCGTGGGGAGTCTCGAGATCGCGATGCTTGCTGTAGCGGCGGCTGGATCGGAGGCTGAGCGCCCGCAGAAGGGTGGCGACAAGGCCGCTAATCCGCCGATGTCCACCGATTGCTCCGCGACGTCCTATTCTGCGGGACATCCCCCATCAGACCCACCGGATGCGTATCGTTAGTATCCTGCCTCGTGCTGCCGCCATGCCGCGCGCCCGATTACCACGCCTAAACTTTTTCACTTCGCGTTGTATATTATCCTGCATTCCACGCGATCTCGTCACGTTACCCTCAGGGAGCCTCCATGCCATACAAGCTCAGCAAAGTCCCCGCCGGCGACAAAATTTCCATCGCGAGCGGCAAGCTGCAAGTGCCCGATCAGCCCATTGTGCCGTTCATCGAAGGCGATGGCACCGGGGCCGACATCTGGCGTGCCTCCGTGCGCGTCATGGACGCTGCTGTTGCCAAGTCCTCTGGCGGCAAGAAGAAGATTGCCTGGATGGAAGTCTATGCCGGCGAGAAATCGTTCACGCAGTTCAACTCCTGGCTCCCCGATGAAACCGTCGATGCGTTTCGTGAGTTTCTAGTCGGCATCAAGGGCCCCCTCACCACGCCCATCGGCGGCGGCATGCGCTCGCTCAACGTCGCCTTGAGGCAAATGCTCGATCTCTACGTCTGCCTCAGGCCCGTGCGCTGGTTCAAGGGGGTGCCGTCGCCGGTCAAGCATCCCGAAAAAGTCGATATGGTCATCTTCCGCGAGAACACCGAGGACATCTATGCCGGAATCGAATTCGAAGCCGGCTCCGAGGGCTGCAAAAAGTTCCTCACGCTGTTCAAGGAGGCCTTTCCGAAAGAGTACAGCAAGATTCGCTTCCCCGACACGACCGGCATCGGCGTCAAGTCAGTCTCGAAGGAAGGCACCGACCGCTTGATCCGCTCGACGATCGAATACGCCATCGCCAACAAGCGCAAGAGCGTCACCCTGGTGCACAAGGGCAACATCATGAAGTACACCGAAGGAGCCTTCCGCAACTGGGGCTATGCTTTGGCCGAGAAGGAGTTTGCCGACAAGGTCTACACCTGGGAGCAATGGGAACGCACCAAGAAAGCCAAGAGCGAGAACGACGCGAACGCCGAGCAGAAGGCGGCCCTGGCATCGGGGAAAATCCTGATCAAGGACGCGATTGCCGACATCACACTGCAGCAAGTTCTGACCCGCCCCGACGAGTTCGACGTCATCGCCACCATGAATCTCAACGGCGATTACCTCTCCGATGCTCTCGCGGCCCAGGTCGGCGGCATCGGCATCGCGCCGGGAGGAAATATCAACTACCTGACGGGCCACGCCGTCTTCGAAGCCACCCACGGCACCGCGCCGAAGTACGCCAATCTGGACAAGGTCAATCCGGGTTCCGTGGTGCTGTCCGGCGAGATGATGCTCCGCTACCTGGGCTGGACCGAAGCAGCTGACCTCATCGTCAAGGGCATGGACGGCGCCATCGCCGCCAAAACCGTGACCTACGATTTCGCCCGTTTGATGGAAGGCGCGAAGGAAGTGAAGTGTAGCGAGTTCGCGGATGTGGTGATTGCGAAGATGTGAGCCGCTTGCGTTTAGCGCTCGCAAGTCGCCGTGCGAGCGCTAACCGCAAGCACACAAAAAACACAGCCCGCCGCGCCAGCTGATTTGCTGTTGGCGCTGCGGGCCGCGTCCTTCGAAGGATCGTGGAACCCTGGTTGGGTCTGCGGATCGGTGTATTCTCTTGGAGTTTCCCGACGGATCAGCGCTCACGAGGAGTTGGAGCCGTCCAGGACCGTAAGGAGCCGAAATCCGCATCGCCCAATGGGTCCCCTTGCAAGGCCCGGTGGAGTCTCGATGGTTGGCCTCCTTTGGGGCTTTGCAATTTTTGGACTGAAAACACGGTCCATTCCTTTCAACCGGGTTCCAATTCTTTCAAGTCCGAGTGGGGAACAAATTGACGGCTGGCGTCGATCCGTCTTTCCAGAAATCCGCTTCAATGCCTAGCTCGATCTGGCTCATGATAACGCAGCAGATGTTGTGACACAAGAACTTGCACAGGACTTCATTCTTCATCGCCACGTCGCACTTGCTCCGCACGTTATCCCGGAACTTCGCCTTGACCATGCTGAACACGCTCTCGACATTCGAGCGCTGGTGGTAGTGTTTCTCGAAATCTTCCCGGTTGAATTGGTAGTAAAGGAACATCTTTTCCCACAAGTGCCCCGCTTCACCCTGGACGCTGTTCGACTTGAACGGGAGGGATGTAGGCCACGCCGCCCAGCTTATCGACCTGTTCAAGATTGGCGTGAGACAGGTAGGCTTTGTCGGCAGGAACTTCCTTGATCGTGAAATTCTTGGCGGTCTTTTCCATGAGCGGCTTGAACATCGGGGAGTCCGCCGCGTCCCGGTCGTGAATTTCGACGGCGGTTATGATGTGCGTCTTTCGTCCCGCCATGCAGTGGGCCTTGACCCAGTCATGGCCGCTCCGCGTGACGCCATATTTTTCGTCATACCAACGGACGTGCCGCGAGTAAGAGAAGCCTGACGAATCAGGAATGAACGTCGTCTCGACGCCCCGCAACGGCAGCGAGGCTTGCTCGACCAGCCCGTGCAGGATCGGCGTCATCGCCGGGCATTCCAGATAGGCGCTGATGCTGATGCTGTTCATATTCATGGACAGGTAGCCCTTGTCGAATACGTCCTCAAGGTCGCACGCGAAGCGGCGCGTCGAGATGGTCGAGTAGACCTTGAACGCGGACGCGAATATCATGTCGGCCATCGGCGTCGGGGCGTGCCCGGAGACCTGCTTGCGCGGCAGGTTCGGCACGTTTCGCGTCAGGTCGTACAAGAGCGCCAGGAACCGCTTCTTCTCGTTCTGCTGCGCTTCGTTGTAAACCGGCCAATTTTGCTTGTAGGTTTTCTTCGTTTCGGTGAAGGTCATCGTCTTGGTTTCGATGACGTTGCCTTCCCGATCCGTCTCGCGATTCAGCGTAAAATCGGCAGCGTAGATATGCTTGCACTTGCAAGCCCGCGTCTGATGATCCGGGCAAGTGCAGGTCTGCATTTGCAGGTTGACCGTGTATATCATGTCACCTGATTGCGACGGAACCTGCCAGCCGTTCTCGTTGTGGTTCAGCTTGCACAAGGCCGCAATCACCAGCCCGCGTTGCTCACGTTCGTTCATACATCACCATGCCTTTCTACTTCGGTTGTAGCAGCAAGAATGCTACAGTCAAGATTGTTTCACTTGATTTATAGAATTTTTGTTGCTACAATTCTGACATGGCGGGACGAAAGAAAAAATCTGAAGGCGAAAGCAAAAGCTACATGCTAAGAATCCGCATGACGGAAGACGAGCGGAGGCTGTTGGAAGAGGCCGCGAAATCAAAGAGCCTCGAAACATCAACATGGGCGCGATCTGAACTTGTCATGTTGGCTAATAAGATTGCCGACCCGTCAAGCGATGCGGTCTCAGCAAAAAACAAGAAAGGCCAGTCAAAATGACTGGCCTAACAAGTCGCCCGCGATCAAAATAGCTAATCGCGATCAATTCTCTACAACGCTTGTGTCGTGTTGGATAGGCGTCCGCGACGGATAAATGAAGTGGAGAGGCGGAACAGTTTCATCGAGAGGTGCCGTAACACTTCTCGATTGACTTCGTTCTCCAAAATAATATTGTCCGATCACAACTGTCCCGTTAAAAGTCGAATAGCGACAACTGGTTATGTCGAGGCCCTTCCGGATCCGGGTCGATTCTACCCGATAATGCCGAAAAAAAGCGGGTTTTTCTCGAAAAGGTTGAGGCTCAATATTTGCAGAATTTCGTTCATGCTCCGATCGAGCTTGTGTTCCTTCTTGATGATGGCGACCAACACGTAGACGCTGATCGCAATCCAAACCTGCGTCTTGACCGCGTTGTCG
>SHZY01000098.1 GCA_009692065.1 Gemmataceae bacterium | reverse complement strand
TCTATTTTGCCACCGAGATGCTTTGGAGTCGAACCTGCGGCCGTCGGTCGCACCGAAGTGAAAATGTTCCGACGATCGACCTTTGGACCGTCGCCGTCGCGCTCGACGTGATCGGTGCCGAAATATCGACTTAATCAACGGGCTGCTAGTCAGGAGGTTTTCACTAGCTCTCCGAATCGCATCTCAACTCTTCTCACAGAAGGAGGCCAACCATGGGTAGGATACCCCTCGCTTTGGCTCTGTCTCTCGTCGTGGCCGTTTCAACTCGAAGCCTGGCCCAAGAAAAACCCGTTCCTACGCGTCCCAACCTCGTCGAGGTCCGCTTCGGCGACGGCAGCGTCGTTCGCATGACGCTCCTGGAGGCGAACCTCGAGGTCCAGACCAAGTACGGCAAACTCACCATCCCGGTCAGCGATGTCCGACGCGTGGAATTCGGCTTGCATGTGCCTCACGATGTCAATCAGCAGATCAGCCAGTCGATCAAGCGGCTGGCGAGCGACGTCTACAAGGAACGCGACGGCGCCAGCAAGGACCTGATCCAGGTCGGCCATTTCGCGTTTCCGTCGCTGCAAAAAGCGTCCAAGAGCGGCGACACCGAAGTCGCCTATCGCGCCGTCAGCGTCATCAAGCAGATCTCCGAGCGCGTGGCTCCGGAACTCTTGCGCCTGCGCGAGGAAGACGTGATCCACACCGCGGAGTTCACGATCATCGGCACCATTACCTCGCAAACGCTCAAGGCCTCATCCCCTCATTTCGGCAAGGTGCCTTTGAAGTTGAGCGAATTGCGCACGATGCACATGAAGCACCACGGCGGCAAGCAGGATCTCGTCGTTGATGCCGCCAAATATGGCAGCGCGCTTGATCAGTGGTGCGATGCCGGCGTCGTGGTGGACGCGGGCCAACGCCTCGTCGTCACCGGTGAAGGACAGGTCGATCTTTGGCCTCAAGGCCCCGGACAGTACATGGCCGCCCCCAAGGGCTACAACACCGCGGGCAAGGGGGGCCAGTTCATGGCCGGCGCGCTGATCGGCAGGATTGGTGAGAACGGCAAGGCGTTTTTCATCGGCGAACGATTTGACGGCAGCATCGCCGAGGAAGGGCGGTTGTACTTGCAGATCATTCCGAGCCCGTGGAACAATGCGTCCACCGGGCAATTCCGCGTCCGCGTACAGACCGATTATGCGGCGCTGGGCGGGCGCTAAAACCATCTTCGTTTAGCGCCCGCATGGCGCCATGCGGGCGCTAAACGAAGATCTCATTTTTCCTTTTCCGTGAACCCCGCCAACCTTGACCGGCGGATCGGCTGCCGCAGCTTCGACAGGCTCCGCGCCTCGATCTGACGGATGCGTTCGCGCGTGATGCCGTAGCTCTGGGCCACTTCATCTAGCGTGCGCGGCTGGCCGTCCTTCAGGCCGAAGCGCAGCTCGATCACTTCCCGTTCGCGCGGCGTGAGCGAGCGCAGCACCTCGGAGATGCGCTCCTTGAGCAGCGTCGCATCGACGTTGTCGCCCGGGCTGATCACGCTCGGATCGTTCAGGAATTCACTCAAGGCGCGCTCGGCGTCGTCCCCCATCGGCTCGTGCAGACTCAACGGCTGACGGGCCACGGCGCGGAGCGACTTGGCTTCTTCAGCACTGGTGCCGAGCACGAGGGCGATTTCCTCGATGGTCGGCTCGCGGCCGCTCTGGACGATGAGTTCGCCGCGGACCCGTTCGATGGCCGCCAGCAGGCTGACCTGATGGCACGGCACGCGGACGGTGCGGGCATTGTCGGCGAGGGCGCGCTGAATGCCCTGACGGATCCACCAGGTGGCGTAGGTGCCGAACTTGAAGCCCATGCGGTATTCGAATTTATCGACCGCCCGCATCAGGCCGCGATTGCCCTCCTGAATCAGGTCGGCGAACGACAGCCCACGGCCACGATACTTTTTGGCGATCGACACGACCAGGCGCAGGTTCCCTTCGGCCAACTCGCTGCGCATCTGCTGATAGATTGCCTGGCGCCGGCGCACGACGGCGAGCAAGCGCACCATATCGTCGGGAGTGGACAGCACCTCGTGCATCTTGTCGCGCAGTTCCTTGACGGCACGCGTTTGCAGGGCGCGAACCGCGGCAGAGCGGCCGCTCTGGTTGGCCTGCTTCTCCAGTTGCCGCATGTGCTGGTAGGTGCGGTCGTACTCCTCGGTCATCGCGTCGAGCAGTTCGGTGCGCGGCGAAAGTTCCTCGATCAAGCGGATCGCCTTGCGGAGCTGCCGCCAGCGTTGGCGCTGCGCCTTGCTGCGGCCCTGCTCGGTCCGCGTGCGCAAGAGGTTGGCGAAGTCCTTTTCGGCGCCTTGGTGCAGCCGCTTGAGCGTGCGCAGGTTGAACGGCAACCGCTTCTGAATGGTGTCGCGGTCGAGCTTGAGGCTGTGTACGACATCGATCTGCGGATCGATCGGCATGACGCCGGCCTGGATGCGTTCGAAGATGCCGGTGATGCGCTGCTGCGACCACCAGCAGAAGAGAACGGCTCGGCGATAGCGCCGGCGGGCGTTCTCCAGGTGGGTCGCCAGCGAAAGTTCCTTGTCCCGATTGAGGAGCGGAATCGCGCCCATCTGTTTCAGGTACAGACCGAGAGCGTCATCCGAGCCGCCGCCATGGCTGACGGGCCCCTCGTCCACGTGCGCGTCCGGGACAAAATCGGCTTCGTACAAGTCATCATGAGTAACGAGAGAGCGCGTCTTCATAGGTGTTACTTGTCGCTTCGACGTGGCGCCGACCGCGCGGCATCTGGAGGCGCGGCGATCAGCGCTATCGTCGAGCAGGAAGACTATTTCTGCATGAGCTACAACTCAGGAATCCAGTCCTGATCACAAGGCGATGACGGGGCGTGCCTTCTCGCAAGGGGAGTAATTTCCTGGGGTTGGGAGGACTACTCCTATTATACGCCGTCAAACGGGGCGGTTTTCCAGGGAATCCCCAAAAAAGCGCATTTTTCAACAGGTGGACGGTTTTCCCCATCCGGAAGTTCGGATCGACGGGCGTTATTCCATCAAAAGGCGCATTCGCAATCTTTTCCGTATCAAGCACTTCCAGCAAATATCCCAGTGCCAAAGAAAAAGTTTGGCGTACGAATTGACCTTTGGATCAAGCCGTCCGCCTCGGCTCATGCGAACTCGGCTTGTCCCAGGACACTCGAACGGATACGCTTGAGGATGAAGCGGTTACGCCAATTGTTGCCGATTGTTAATTGATTTTTCGTAGGTCGGAGTCTCACTCTGGCCAACGACGATCAACCCCAAAAAGGAGGACAAGGATGTCCCCGCAAATCCCGGCTGGAGAAGTGTCGATGGATGGCGCGACGTTGTCGCTGACGTTGCCGAGCGAATTGCGCATGCTGTCGGTGGCGCGTGCCTTTGTCGAAGCGGTGTGCCAGTCCCATCGCCTCGATCGCACGACCACGCATGCGCTGGTGATTGTCACCGGCGAGGCGGTCACGAATATCGTGCGTCATGCGCATCAAAATCGGCCCGGCTCGCAGATGGAGCTACATTTGCAAATCTTGGCCGACGCGGTCGTGATGACCTTTCGAGATCAAGGGGAGCCATTCGATTTGTCGGCCGTTCCGGATCTACCGCCGGGAGAGCTGCGCATCGGCGGCCGCGGCGTCTACCTGATGCGCACGCTGATGGACGAGCTGACCTGCGCGCCCCTCGCCACCGGTCAACCCGGCAATGTTTTGCGCATGGTCAAACGCCGCGAAATCGGCGCCCAGCGCGAGGTTGGTTGAACCTACATGTTGTGGCACGGTCAGGAGACCGTGCCACGTCGGCACTGCACAACGAATCCATGTTTTCGCGCTGATCGGGATGTTCGGCGAACACTCGGTCGTTTCCGCTAACTTTCGACTCGAAACGCGAAACTCGAAACTCGACCGCGCCGATAATCCCCTCTAACGGCAGGGTGTTTTGCTCCAAACACCCATCTTGGCAACAAGTCTCGAGGTTCTCCCCATCGCAAGGACATTTCAGCGATAAATGGGTTGCTTCTCTCGGACGGTATTCTTTATGATGAACCTGTGACCCGCGCCATATCTTTAGCGAGCGCGCGCCCCAGGGGAGAAAACCCGATGCACGAACACGGCCCCAATGAACTCGCCGGTCCCATACGTGGGACCGCGGGCTGGTGGCAAGGTCTGGGCGCTCCGCCCACCCTCACCGATGACCCAGCGCTCGATCAACCACGCAAGAAACGCAAAGCCCCGAGGCCGATCCGCACCGAACTCGTGGAACGCGTCAAGAAGGAAATCGCCGCCGGCACCTACGATACCCCCGAAAAGTGGGAAGCCGCCCTCGATTGCCTGTTCAATCGGTTGGATCGCGGCGGCTGAGCGTCCGAGCTATCAGCGGTCAGCTATCAGCCGATGCGGATGGCTGATTCGCACTTGCGCGGTACAATAGCGGCTGACAGTTCGACTGATAGCTGACCGCTGATAGCTGGAGACCACACCCGTGAACGCGCTCCCCGCCGTGGAAGTGTCGCAGACGCCGGAAGAGAAGTTCCGCGAGTACCTGGCGAGCAGGCCGCGCACGCAGCGCTACACGACGCAGCAGCGCGACATGGTCAAGTACATCTTCAGCAAGCACAACCATTTCGATGCCGACGAGCTGATCGATGAGATGAAACGCGAGAGCTTCCGCGTCAGCCGGGCCACGGTCTATCGCACGCTGAACAAGCTCGTCGATGCAAGTCTCTTGCGCCGCATCAATCTCGGTGATCGCACGGTCTACGAGCACGATTACGGCTACGCCCAGCACGATCACCTCCACTGCGAGCAGTGCGGTGCCATGATCGAATTTGAGAACACCGAAGTGGAGCAGATGATCCGCGACGTCTGCCAGCAGCAGCACTTCCATTACATTGGCCATTCGTTCGTCATCCGCGGTATCTGCGGGAACTGCAACCGCGCCCGCATGACGAAACGGAGGCTGGACCTGGTTTGATTGCCACTTGTGGCTTCGCGCTCGCAACGCGCCGCGCGAACGCAAAGCCGCAAGCGGCAAAATTCTTCGTTTTCGCGCTTTCATTCCCTGGCCCGGCGCGGTAAACTGCCAGCCTCACCTGAACGCGCGCGCGTTCGTGTCCTCACCTTTTCGCAGGAGACCTTCGAATGACCCGCCTCCTTACCGTCGCACTCGGACTGTGCCTCGTCGCTTCGCTCGTCGTCGCTCAGGAATCCACCAAGCCGGCCAAAGTCGGCGTCGGCACCAAAGCCCCCGCGTTCACGTTCAAAGATCAGTCCGGCAAGGTCGTCGATCTGGCCGCCCTGTGCGCCAAGGGCCCGGTCCTCGTTCGCCTGACCTGCGGCTGCTCCGGCTGCGATAAGGAATTGGCCTACTTCCAGGAAATCGACGCCGCCTACAAGAAGCACGGCTTGATCAGCGTCGCCATCTTCAAGGAAGGCGATGCCAAGGTCGCCAAGTACGCCGCCGAAAAGAAGATCAACATGCTCTACGGCGTTGACACCAAGGGGAGCGCCTGGGACGTCTTCCAGACCAAGACGATGCCGACGAACTTCCTGATCGGCAAGGGCGGCGAGATCCTCGCGGTCGCCCCCGGTTGCGACACCAGCGGTCTGCTCGCCAAGAAACTGGCCGAGCGCATCGCCAAGACGGTGGATGCGCCCGTCGTCGATCCGCGGCCGAAGGTGAACAACAAGAAGTAACCTCACAGATTGATAATCTGCTGCGGAAACAAAATACGCTCGGCGGTTTAGCGCACTCCCGTGCGCTAAACCGCCGAGCGTATTTGTTTCAGCAACCGATCTTATAGGATGCTGCAGAAGAGTTTCTCGCCAAGGCGCAAAGGACGCAAAGGAAGAAAAGAAAAGCCAAGAGAAGGCATTAGGAATATCAGGTTGTTTTCTCTTTGCGCCTTGGCGAGAAATATGATGAATCGATTGGCGGAAGTGAAGTGCGGTTCGTTCGTCACGCCACGCGATTGCCGGGCATCGGCAAGACGTCGGCGCGCCCCATGGACTTTACTTCTTCCAGGATTTCACCGAGCAGCGTCTCCTCGAGAGCGGCGAGCGCGTCGGCCGCCGGGGCGCCGTCCAAGACGCGATGGTCGAAAGCGTAACGCACGTCCAGGCAACCCTCGTCGTCGAAAAGCCCATAGTGGAGCGTGGAGGTCAACAGCGGCACCAGATTCAAGATGCCGGCGCCGCGGTCGGCCACCGACGTGATGCCAAACGTGCCGAGGTTGTGACAGCGCCGTCGGCCCAGCCAGTTGATTGTCAGCCACATCACGAAGCGGCGGATCGGCCAGGGGAGATTGCTGGTGCGGATGACCCGGCGATACGAGCCGAACTCTTCGACCGGCATCTCCATGTAGCCGCGCATGATGGCGTCCAACTCGAGCAGGCTGCGATTTTCCGGGCTGCGGATGAAAGCTTGCATCACTACGTCTTCGTCCCCAACCCGGCGACTGATGTTGACGCTGGCAATATTCTTGGGATGCTCGTAAAACCGCGCCCACGGCACGCTCATGTAGCAACGCCGCAAAACCGGCTGGCGGGCAGCAATCAGGCTGTACGCTTTGATGAACACGGAAGTCCACATCGGCCGCGGCGAGCAGCGCTGCCGGGCGGCAAGCAGCGGCGCTAGCTTCATCCGGCGATCGAGGGTGACGATCGGGACCTTGGCGCTAAAGTGCATCAGATCGATCACAATATTCCGGAAAGGCGTGATCGGGATACTTTTGCCTCGTGGCTTGGCCATCGGATTCCATAGAAAGGGGTAACCAGGTCTAAATAGCGAGGGCCAACGAGCCCGGGAGGCGCAGCCTCAACAGTGGCCTGTAACCCAATCCCCGAATTCTGTCAATAGAGACGTTACATTCCGCACAGCTTGTTTCCTCGGCCCTCCGAGGCAAATCGACAGCGCACGCTGGACGATTTCCATTTTTTCCGCGCCCACTCGCGCCGAAAAAGAGAGGGGGACCATGTGCACGCATACCGAAACGGCATTCATGACAAAATACCTCGTCTTCGTTTTGGGCCTGGCGTTCAGCCTAACGAACCAGACGGCTTACGGAGGCGTCATCGACCTCGGCATGGGGCTGCGCGCCGAGCTCACCCGTGTCAACCGGTGTTTACAGGGGCGCGTCGTTGATTTCACCAACAACCACGGTTCGGATCGCCGGATCTGGTCGCCCTCGCTGTGCTCCAAACGCGACCTGTACGTCTACGTCCCGCCGGGCTACGATCCCGCCAAGAAGTATCCGCTGGGGATCTTCCTGCACGGCGCCGGGCAGGACGAGCGTTTTTTCCTGAAGAGCCTGGCCCAGAAATTCGACGACGCCATCGCTTCGGGCGAGCTCCCTCCTTTCATCGTGGTCGCGCCGGATGGCAGCATGCTCGGTCGCCCCTCCTACTTCAAGCTCGCTTCCTTCTTCGCCAACACCGATGCCGGCCGTTACGAAGATTATTTGATGGAGGACGTATGGAACTTCGTCATGGCAAATTTCTCGGTCCAACCACATCGCGACGCCCACGTCCTCATGGGCGCCTCCATGGGAGGCTCGGCCGCGTTCACGCAAGCCATCAAGCACAAGCACAAGGTAAAGATCGCCCTGGGCTTCATGCCGGCGCTCAATCTGCGCTGGGTCGATTGCCATGATCGTTACGAAAGCCCATTTGACCCGAATTGCTGGGGCTGGCGCACTGCGCTCCGGCCGTTCGAGGTAGTCGGTCGCCCCAAGGGCATCGCCAAGGTTCGCTTCTGCAACCTCTACGGCGACCTGATTGGCCACGGCCCGGACGCGCTGGCGAAACTGAGCCGCTTCAATCCCATTGAAGTGATGGACCACTACAATCTCAAGCCAGGCGAGCTGGACCTGTATGTGGCCTACGGCGGGCTGGACGAGTTCAACATCCCCGCCCAGGCAGAAAGTTTTCTCTACCTCGCCAAGGAACGGGGCCTGACGATCGGCGTTGAATACGATCCGCATGGCCGACACGACCCCGAGAGCGGTGAGCGACTCCTAGCCGGCGCGCTACGCTGGGTGGCGCCGCTGGTCGAACGCTACCGTCCTACCAAGAAGTGAGACGCCGCGGCGAGGGTGTACGACACCGTTTGCAAGAATAGAACCACGGATAACACGGACATAGAAAAATACCGGCGTGGTATTTCCCATTCGTGCAATACGTGGTTGTAATGGGTTTTCTGGTTGCCATTCACGGCCGAATTCTGCCGATGGCGCGCAGCGGCAGCGTTCGGCCGTGAACGGCTACCTTCAAATGAAACATTGAGTTGTCCGACACTCTGCTTGAGTTCTACCCGAAGGAAATCGCAAAGATCGGCAAGCGAATCGCTCACTTTCAGAAAATTCGGGAGCAATGGAAAAAACGTGCAGACGCGTAGGCCGCTAAATTGAGGTCCTGCGTTCCTACCGGCTTCGCCGCACGCCGCCGAAACAACTAATCTAACGCCATGACCAAACCCAACGATTACGTGCTCGGCCAATCCGAATGCGCTGCCCGCCGGCTCGCGATCCAGGACATCCACTTTGCCGACGTGTCGGAGAAGCTGCTCGACGAACTCGCGTTGCGGCCAAACGACCGCGTCGTCGAGTTCGGCTGCGGGGCGGGCAGCTTCAGCAAGCGGATCTTGCGACGGCTGGGGAAAGGCGGCGTGCTGGTCGGTATCGATTCGGGCGAGGGGTTGCTCAAGCAGGCGGAAAGTTCGCTGGCCGATCTGGGGCCGGCGCGGTTCGAGCCGGTGCTGGCGGATGTTGCCAAGCTGGGGGACTGGCTCGATGGCGCCGACGTCGTGACGGCCCGGATCATGCTGCATCACATTCCGATGGTGGAACTCGTCCTCGGGCGTCTTCGCGCGGCCTTGAAGCCGGGCACGCGGGTCGGCTTTCTTGAACCGGATTTCCGCACGCCGCTGGGCCGATTGGCGTACCTTGAAGCGACGGGCCGGCCGGGACTGGCGCCGTTGCGAGTCTGGGCGTTTGCGATCAATCAGCTTTACCTGGCGATCCGAATTTCGCCCGAATGCGGGGCGACGCTGGCGCGCACCCTGGCGGCGGCGGGTTATCAGAACGTGCGCGAGCACTGGTCTGAGACGCGCTCGGGGCCGGAGACGGTCGAGAATATGTTGATGTTCTACGACGAGGTGCGCGAACGGCTGGTCTCGCTCGGCATCCTGACCGCCGCGGAGATTGCCGAACAGCAGCGCTTGCTGCGGGCCTTGAACGTCGAAGGGCTGCCGCCGGCGTGGGGGATTTATCGGGTTACTTGTGAGGTTTAACAGAAATCATCCACGAAGGACACGAAGGGCACGAAGAGGAAAAGGAGGGGAAATTCAAATTCGGGGTAGGCCCGCAATTGCATTTCCCTGTTTTCCCCCTTCGTGCCCTTCGTGTCCTTCGTGGATGACTGCATTTCATCTATCAACCACGCGAATCTTGATCTCATCCGAGTTGCCCTTCAGTTCCGGCGCGTACATCGCGTATGCCCTGGTCGGCAGGGCGCTGAACTGGCCCGGAATCTCGGCACGCATGCGGTAGGCGATCGAGTGCTTGCCGCGGGCGAGGGTTCTCACGAAGAACGCGACCTTCTCGTCGCGCAGCTCCATGTACGCGCCCATTGTGTTCGGCACATAGCCGGACTGCACTTTCATCGGCTCGAAGCCGGCGGCTTTCGGGTCCTCGAAGATCAGGTACTCGTAATCGTTCTTCGAGTCGATTTCGAGCTCAATCTCGACGAGGTCGCCGCTCTTGACCGTGGCGAGGTTCGACAATTCGGTCCGCGTGTACTTCTCGACTTGCTGATCGAGGGCCTGGCCCTTACTGCCTGACACCTTGATCTTTTCCTCCACCCGGGTGAGCTTGTAGTACTTGCGGTTGACCTTCACTTCGAGGCCGGCCTTGGTGATGAAGTCTTCGAGGGTGAAGTTCGTCACGTAGGCGTTGAAGTAGACGGGGCCGGAGCCGCGGCGTTTGATTTCGAGCGTGTGCTTGCCGCTCGTCACCTTGTCGCCGACGAGGACGAGGCGGTTGTCGAAACTGAAGAGGTTGTCCTTGTTGATGGCGACTTCCTTGTGCTTCTTGCCGTCGAGCCAAACTTCGATCGTCATATCGGGGCGGTCCTCGCCGGACATCTTCAAGTAGTCGGCAAACGCTTCGACGCAGATGGCGGTGTCGCGCGTGCTGCTCCAATAGGTCGCGTGCCGGCGGTTGTTGAGGAGGTACTTGACCATGCGCGACGCCTTCTCGTCCTTGGCCCCGGTCAGCGACAGGAGCTTGAGATAGTAGGCGTTCGCTTCGATCTCGTTGCCATGCCAGTACCACCACTGGTTACTCTCCGGCATGCGCAGGTACGCGGTCTGATTCTCGTCATCCGAAACGAGGTACTGCTCGATATTCTGCATGATCATGGCGAGCTTGTCTTTTTGCTTCTGCTTGTGCAGCGCGAGGCCGAACATCGCCTTGGCGTAGACGGCAATGTGGGTGCGATCGCGGTAGAGGAAGTCGCGCATATCGGTGTTATCGACGCCGCCATCGACGAGCGTCATGTAAACCATCGCATCGATATTGTCGGCGTATTCCTTGTAGGGGTTGGTCTTGGTCGGCGCGTTGTGCAGGCGGCGCACTTGTTCATTCTGGTAGCCCTTGAGCCATTCGATGCCGCGCTCGAGCATGTTCTGCGGCAAGGCGACATCGTTGGCCTTGGCGATTTGCAGGCCATGGACGACGGTGGCGGTCGTGTGTGGCCAGGAGTGCTCTCCCCAACCGGAGAACCAGCCCCAACCGCCGTCGGAGAGCTGCATGCCTTGCAGGGCCTGGATGCCGGCATGGGTCATCTTCTTGACTTCGTCCTCGTTGAAGACGGGGTTGCGCCTGGTGACGCGGCCCCAATCCTTGACGCGATTGCGGTCGTCGCCGATCTCCTGGCTGTTGAGATTGGTGACGTGCTTTTCGATCTCCTTGAGATCGAGCTTCATGTTCTGCAACACGCGCTGTGTGATGACGGTCGGCAGGAAGCGATTGAGCGTTTGCTCCGTGCAGCCGTAGGGGTAATCGACGAGGTAGGGCAAGGAATCGATCATCGCGCCGGCAAGGGTCGGCGAATAGCGGACTTCGAGCACCGTCTCATTGACGCGGCGTTCGGCCGGGACGCTAAACGTGACCTTGCCCTTGTCCTTATCGGGCCGAATGACGCCCGTGAAGGACTCCATCTTGAGCATGCCGTGGACGAAGCAGGGGAAGCGCATCTCCATGGCGTCGGAGTCTTCAGCGGTGACGGCCTTCATGCGGACTATCGCTTCGCCTTCATTGACGACCTTGACGCGCCAATCGACGCGCTGCTCGCCGCCGGCGGGGATCTTGATCTCGCGTGTCATCGGGTCGAGGGCGGAGAGGGTGCCGCCGTCGAATTCGAGGGTGACGCGGACTTTCTTTTCGCCCTTGAGATAGTTGTGAACGTTGGCCGACAGGACGACCTCGTCCTTCTGCACGAAGAAGCGCGGCGCCTGGAGGCGAACGATCAGGTCCTTCTTGGTGACAAACTCGGCTTCGCCCTGGCCGACCTTGGTGCCGTGGCCGAGGGTCCAGACGCGGATCTTCCAGGCAGTGAGCTGGTCGGGCGTCTTGAAGGAAACCTCGGCGATGCCGTCTTTGTTCGCCGTGAGAGCGGCGGTCCAGAAGGCAGTGTCGGCGAAGTTCTTGCGGATCGTCGGCTCAGGGCCGCCTTGTGCGCCCTGTTCGGCGGGTGGGGCAGCAGGTGCTTTGGCCTCGGCCGCCTTGTCGCTGTCGGCGGCGTATCCTCCTGCCTGTCCATTTTTCGCCATGGGCATCGACGACAGGGCGGTCTCTGTGATCATCCTGTTTTGCGGATCGCCGGCGGCGTTTTTGTCGAGCCTCTTGGTGAATTCCTCGACGACGGTGGCGCCGAAGACGCCGAGGTTGGACATGCCGATCTCGTTGTGCCGCAGCAGATTGCCGGACCAGTGGGTCAAGCTCGACTCGGTGCGCGGGTAATGGCTGCGGCGCCACTTCCAGAAGAACTCCTTGATCTCCGGCACATTGGAGCCGCCGGAGATGTACTCGACGCTCTTGTCATAGACGCTGACCACGGTGGAGCCGACGAACGGCTTGCCATGGATGTCGGTCAGCTTGAGCTTGACCTTGGCGTTCTCGCCCGGCTTGTACTCTTGCTGATTGGGGAGAACTTCGACATTGACGACGCGATTTTCGGGCGGGACGACCAGCTCGCGCGTCTCGGTATGCACGCGGCCATCGGCGACGGTGAGCACCTCGACGAAGAAGTTCGGCATGTCGCGCTGGACGACGCTGATTTCCTCTTCGATCGTCTTGCCCTTGAGGCGCAGCATCTTCGGCGCGAGGTAGACGCCGTTGGTCGGCCGGGCAAACAGCAGCACGGTGCCGTTGTTCTTGTTGACGTTGATGTTGAGCTTCACCTTCTCGCCGGGCTGGTACTCCTTCTTGTCGGTGATCAGCTCGATGTCGTTGAAGCGGAAGCCGGTGGAGTCGAAGCCTTCGCCGGTGACGAGGAAGACCTGTCCGCCTTCGATGGTGTTCTTCTTGGCGTCGGTCACCTTGTACGACAGGCGGAACTGGCCGGGCTTGGCGGCCTTGATCTGCTGGGTCGCGGAGCCTTGAGCGTTCGTGTCGATCTTCCACGTTTGCACGACCTTCTCGACCGGTTCGCTCTTGGCGTTGTAACTGATCTGGTAGAGCGTCAGTTCGCCCTTACCCTCGACGGGTTTCTGGTCGAGCGTCTGGGCCTTGAAGGTCGCCTTGATGGTGTCGTCGGTGCGGTAGTGCCCCCGGTCGAGCCAGGTGTAGATCTTGAACGCCTTGCGGGCGACGAGGACGTTGCCGAAGCCGACGATGGTGCGGCGGGAGGAATCGGTCACCTCTGCGGTGATGGTGTACTTGTGGTCCTGGTTGCCGTGCAGCTCCTTGGCGGTCGCGGTGTCGATGACGACTTCGAGCTTGCCGTCGGGGCCGAGGGGCATCTCGTTTTCGAGGACCATCTCGGGCTGTTCGCGGCCCCAGCCGTACCAGGGCATGATCGGACGCTTGCAGCCCCACTCGTGGAAACCGGGGTACCAGTCGTAATCGCAGGCGAACCACCAGTAGCCGTTGCCGTACATCCAATCCCAGCGGCTATAGGGATACCAGCGGCTGGAGTGCGATTCGCGCATGACCTTGTATTTGACGATGGCGCCGGTGACGGGTGCGCCGAAGTAGTAGCGGGCGTCGATGGTCGCGGTGACTTTATCGCCGAGCTTGATCGGTTCGGTCGGGGCGTTGACTTTGACTTCGAACTCGGGCTTCTTGTATTCCTCGACGCGGAAACTCGAACCGCCGTAGCCGCGGACGTTGCCGGTCGGATCCATGACGTGGATGCCGTAAGCACCGAGCGTGGCGCCGCGCGGCAGCGGGTACTCGCCCTGCAGTCCTCCGAACTCGTCGGCGGTGTAGTTCTTGTCGAAGACTTTTTCGCCCTTGGGATCGAAGATGCGGACCTTGAATTCCTGGCGGGCAAACGAAGAAACGTCGGGCTGATCGTACTTGGAGTGCTGGATCCACATCTTGAACTGGACGGGGTTCTCTGGGCGATAGACCGGCCGATCGGTGATGACGAAGGTGCGCTCGGCGTTGTACTGCTGATCGTACATCGCGCCATACCAGACGTGCGTGAAGCCGAGGTAGGCCAGGCGGGCCGGTTGTTCCGCCGCGGCCTTGGTGGTCGCGGTGATGAGCCACTGCCAGTTGTAGGTGTTTGCCTGCGGCAGCTTGTCGGCGCCGAGGATGACCTGGCCGTCCTTGTCGGTCTCGACGCTGAACTTCTTGGTGACGACGTTGAACTGGTTGACGTTCGGTTTCACCTGCACCGTATGCCAGCCGAAGAACTCGACGTTTGCGTTCGGCACCGGAGCGCCGGTCGCCGCATCGGCGATGTAATAGAGCGACTGGTTGTCGAGCTGCTTCTTGACGATGACGGTGTCGTTGACCCAGACGAGGACGCGGCTCAGGTTGCCGTTGGCCATCTGGCCGGTGATGAGGTAGGCGCCGGGCTTTTTGAGCGGCGTCTTGACGGTGACGCGGTCATCGACGTGGTTGGCGCGCGGCTTGAGATCGGCGTCCCAGTTCGCGACTTTGCCGATGATGTACTGTTGCTGCTGCTGCTCGACGAGGCGGTAGCCGATGTTCTGGATGTTGATCTGGTTCCAGTCGAGCTTGTTCTGCGGGTTAGCTTCGAGATAGGCCTTCACGTCGGCGAGGAGCTTGGAGACATTGACTTCGAACGCCTCGAACGCGACCTTGTTGCCATTGCGGAAGCGGAAATCGACGAAGGAGTCCTTGCCGATCGGATGCATGACGGCGTTCTCGAAGCGGCCCCAGTTGTTGACAATTTGATCGAGGCGTTTCTGGCGCCATTCGCTCGCGCCGGGGCCGTACTCCTTGATGGCGCGCTTCCACATCTCGGCGGCGCGCGGGTACTGGCGGCGGTCCTCAAGTTCCTGGCCGAGGTTGCCGAGGGCTTGCTCGCCCCACGAGGTGCGGGCGCGGTCGGCGATGCGTTCGTAGACCTTGATCCAGTTGAACCCGTCGGGGATGTCGAAGCGTTTCAGGCCGGTGGCGAGCCGGGCGATGGTTTCCTTGTCCTTGAGGGTGTGCAGCGCGAAGGTACCAGTCTTTTTATCGCCGTCGTCCTGCTCGTCGATATTGCCGAAGCGCCAGCCGTAATAGGCCATGGTTTGTACGCCGAGCTGGCCCTTCATGAAGTTGGCGAACAGCATATCGACTTCGTTGACCTTGCCCGGATCGAATTCGATGGCTTGTGTGAGCATCCAGCGCCAGCGTTCGCCGTCGGTCTCGGCCGTCTTGTAGCTCTTGGGGGTGTAATGGAGGACAGGGTTGCCCTTGTCATCGACGGGGGCGCCGTTGTGATTGCGATTGCGGTGCCACCAGTAGCCATCCTCGTAATCGGGGAGCTTGGAGAGATCGGTCAGGTACTGCAATCGCCAGGCATCGGCATAGCCCGCGCCTTGCAACAGCAGATTGGCGAATTGCAGATGGAAGTTGGCGACGGCCAACTTGTCATTTTCCTTTTCGGTGTTGAGAAGTGCCTGCTCCATGAGCTGGAGGGCGCGGGTGCGATCGCGCTGCAAGCTGTTGACGACATGCCCGCCGCCGCGATGGCCGCCGCGCAGGAACTTGCCGGCCACCATGAAGCCGTAGTGCTGGTCGTTGGTGTAGGTGTGAGCCGCCGCGGCGAGGAGGCGCCAGTTCTTCTCGTGGACGACGATGACAGCTTCGCGGAAATCATCGATCTCGTCGGTTCGGCCCAGGCGATTGAGCGACGCGATGGCGAGTTCGAGGTCCTTGCCGACTAGCGTCTTGTCGTTCTTCGGATTGAGGGCCAGGCTGCGCAGCCCGTCATAGGCAACCTTGAAGTTGCCGTCGTTGTACGCCTTCGTGAGCTTGGTGCGCTGCTCTTCCAGCGAAGGCGTGCCGGCCGTCAAGCGCCAGACGCCCAGGGCAGTCAGAGTCAACACCACTGCGACGACGCCGAGCTTTTTCGATTTCCACATGACGTTATCCTCGTGTACATCCGGACATGAGTTGGTTGATTTCGCGAATCATCTACTATATGGAGACGATTTTAGGGAGATTTTGGTTTGAACGGCGGAAAAACGCAAGGCCGCTTGCGGCTTAGCAAGTTGTTGCTATGCCGCAAGCGGCATGGTTCATTCCTCATGAATCGCAACCCAAATCTTGCCCGACTGCGTGATGGTCCCCCGAAACAAACAGTTGGTGGAGTACGCCATCGCGACGTTCCCGTTGCGATCGAGTGCGATGATGCCGCCGGCGCCGCCGGGGATCTTTGGCAATTCTCGGAGCACGTCGTCGGTCGCCTTCTTGAGTGCATCGCCGCGATACTTGACGCGCATGGCAATATCCACGGCGACCGTCTGGCGGATGAAGAGTTCCCCCTTGCCGGTGCAGGAGACGGCGCAGGCCGCATTCTCCGCGTAGGTGCCGGCGCCGATGATGGGGGAATCGCCGACGCGGCCGGGGCCGACGTAGGTGATGCCGCCGGTCGAGGTGCCCGCGGCCAGGTTGCCGTCGCTGTCGCACGCGGCCGCGCCGACGGTGCCGTAGTGCGGCGGATCTTTGAGGAGGGCGCCGGCCTTGCGTTTCGCCGAGGCTTCGGCTTGCAGCAGTTCCTTCCAGGCGCTGTCGGTCCAGAAATAGAGTGGGCTGACCATCTCTAGCCCCTGGTCGCGGCAATAGCGTTCCGCCCCCTCGCCGATCATGAAGACGTGCTCCGATTTCTCCATGATGGTGCGCGCCGCTGAGATGGGGTTCTTGATGCGGTTGATGCCGGCGACCGCGCCGGCCTTGCGCGTCTTGCCGTCCATGATGGAGGAGTTCAATTCTTGCCGACCGTCGCGATTGAAGACCGCGCCTTTGCCGGCATTGAAGACCGCGGAGTCTTCCATGGTCTTGATGGCCGCCTCGACGCCGTCGAGGCTGGTGCCGCTCTTGATTGCTTTATGCCCGGCCATGAGTGCCAGCGCGAGGGCGTCGCGGTAGCGTTTGTCGATCTCGTGGGTCAAACTCTTTTTGGCGAGCCCGCCGGCGCCGCCGTGGATGACAAGGACGACCTTGTCCTGGGCGAGGCAGGGGCTTGCAGACAGAAGCAGCGCGAGCGCAACGTGAATCGAACGCATGAGAAGGGTCTCCCTTGTGTAGGTCGGATGAGCTGGGCCGAGGCCGACAACTACTCTTCGTCGCTGCCGGCGTCTTTCTTCCTGTCCTCATCGGCGGCTTGTTCGCGTGCCTTTTTCTTTTGCCGTTTCACCGGATCGTCGTCGTCATCGCCGCTCTTCTTGCGCATCACAACAACGGCCACCGCCTCCCGCGATTGCCACCACGAGGACGCAGCAAATGCCGCCGAGGACAACTATTTCCGGCCAACCAAGTCCAAACATGATGATCCGACTCCCTGACCAATGTGATTTCGGAATGTGACGCGAGTCCGCCTACTTGCCGTTGATCTGACTCAGCGCCACCTGCGCCTGGGTGCGGACGCGTGCGTCGTCGTCTTTGAGCAGCGCCGTCACCGCGGGAACGGCATCCTTGGCCGCGGCGCCCAGACCACCCAGGCCTTGCACGCCGACGAGGCGCACGTTGGCCGCCCGGTCCTTGGTCGCATCGATCAGGAGAGGCACGGCCAGCTTCGGCGGCAGCGAGGTAACGGCGCCTTTCTTGCCGAAGCGTGAATACACCGCCTGGTAGGAGGTCTGGCGGATGTAATCGTTGTCGTGCTTCTTTACGCGAGCGAACAGGTCGGCCAGTCTATCGGGATCGATGACAGCAACCGCCCGCACCGCGCTTTGCCGAACGCCCGGCCCCTCGTCGGTCAGCGCCATATCGATCAGCGCCGGCACGCTTTTCTTGGCGGGCGGGCCAATGGTCTGCAGTGCAAGCACGGCCGACACACGCAGGGTGACGACGCTGTCCTTCAGCAGCGGAGTCAAGTGCGGTAGCGCCGGTTCGCCAACTCGGCCGAGCGCAATCACCACAGTACGGCGCTGGAAGGACGTTCCCTCCTTCAACAACGGCAAGAGGTCGGGTAAGGCGTCCTTGATGTCGCCAGGAATTCGCTGGATGGCGCCCGCTGCGGAGAAGCGCACATTGAGGTCGGTGTCCTTGAGGGCGGTGATCAGGTGCGGCAACGCTTTGTTCCCCTGCGCGCCGAGCAGATTGACGGCGGCCTGGCGCACCTGGACATTTTCGTCCTTGAGCAATCCAGCCGCGGCCGGCAGGATTTCGTTCTCCGCTTCGCCCAGCCCTTGCAGGACGAAGAGGATTTGCAAGCGATTCTGCCCATCGGAATCCTTGAGAGCGGCAACCAGTTTCGGCGCCGCCAGCTTGGCGCCCGTTCCCAGAATCCGCAGTGCTTGGAGGCATTGCAGACGCACGCGCTGATCGGAATCGTGCATCGCGTGGGCGAGCGCCAGCACCACCATCTTGTCGCTGATTCGCAACGGCGCCAGCGCTGCTGCAGCGGCCTGTCGAACATCGACTTGCTTGTCGGCCAACGCATCGACGAGCGTCGGCACCGCGTCGGCACCGATCTTTCCGAGCGTCTGCACGGCCCGTGCACGGACGTCGGCCTTCTCATGTTTCATACCCTCGGTCAGGGCAGGAATCGACGCCTTGCCGATCTTGGCGAGCGCCTCGGCAGCCTCCGGCGATGCCTTGGCGTCGCCCTCCAGGAAGAGGGACTTGAGATGCGGGACGGCCACTTTGGCGTCACTGCCGATGGCGCCCAACGCGCGAGCGGCTTCCGTGCGAACCGTGGAGACGTCGTCCTTGAGCGCCTCGACCAGGGCAGGCACCGCCGCGGTGCCGAACTTCGCGAGCGCCTCGGACGCGGATTGCCGCACGTCCTTGTCGGCGTCGGCAAACACCTTGATGAGCGGTCCGACGGCGGTCTTGGCATCCGGCGCGATTCGCCCGAGCGCATAGGCGGCCTTGCGGCGGACGCCTGCATCCTGGTCCGTCAACGCTTGAATGACTTGGGGGGCCGTGGCTTTCGCTGGGGGGCCGATCCACCCCAGCGTCCAGATAGCGTAATAGCGATCGCTCGCACTGCCGCCGGCGAGCACCTTGGCGACCGGGCCGACCGCGGGCGCCCCGATCTTGCCCAGCGCGATGGCGGCGTTGAGCCGCAGATCCTCGCTCTTGGCTTGCAGCGCGGCCACGAGTGCGGGGACGGCTGGCTCGGCGTTCGGCCCGATCTCGCTCAAGGCGACGGCGGCCGCCAGCTTCTGCGCGTCGCTGCCGGTTTGCAGTTTTTGGATCAGGTCTTGTACCTGTCCGTGTGCCGGCGCAACCAGGAACAGAAGTCCACACAGCGTCAGAAGGAACGGATGCTTGCACATGGCAGGGATCCTATCGAGAATTTTTGAAGAACAGGATAGATGATAACCGTGATTGACTTGAATGCCATCAAAAAAAGACGACTGCAATGATTGTGAATTCTCAGCAAGCCCAGGGATGAGGTACGCCGAATCCCAGGGGTTCGGAGTACCTCGCCCCTGGGCGTCCTACATCACCGGCACTTTCTTGAGCAACTCCTCCAGCCGGTTGCCAGCCGCCTGGCGCTTGAGAATTTCGCACACCTTGTCCACGATGACGCCGCCCGCTTCCGCTGGGGGCAGGCCGCCGGAATAGATGTTCGAAATCACCGTATACTCGAAGCGCAGTGCCGCGTTGCCGCTGAAGCGCGCGGCTTCTTTCTGCACCGCCGGATCGCCAAGCCGGTAGACGAGGTACGCCGACAGGCTGCGCGAGGCCAGCGCGTCGCCACCGGGGCGTTCGCCGATCAGGTAGACGATCAACTCACATTGCAATTTCTCCGCGAGCGGTTCCGCCAATTTCACGCGTCCATAGCGAGCGACGATCGGCTGCCCCGCCGTAATGCCGCGGCCGGCGAAGCCTTCGTTGAGGACGGGAATGAGATCGTGCATGTTGTGATGGACCGCTTCCGCGCTCAGACCATCCGACACGACGAGCTGAACCTGGCGACGCTCCGGCGCCAGCCACTCGCGGCTCTGGGCTGACAGACGCGAGCCGAGATCGGGCGAGCCGAGATGCGCGTCCTTGGTCGTTGCCTCGGTGGCCACCACGCGGAAGGGAGCGATGCGTTGCAGGTCATCAATGCGCAATTCGGCATGGATGGCCGCGCGGCCGACGCCCTGATTCATGCGCATGGCCCGCATCACCGCATTGGCGGGGCGCGGGCCGGCGTTGTCGAAGCCGTAAAGCGCCGGGGTGCCTGCCACCAGATCCTGAAACTCGGCTTCCGATTCGCAGAACTGCCTCGGATCGCCCCAGCGCGGGCCGCGCAGCACTTGCCCTTGCGCGTCGCGCGCGAAGATGCCTCGCTTTACGCCCCACTCCAGGTACTCCGGCGCGGGCCGGCGGTCATGGACTTCACGCAACGTCTGGTCGTCGTGGCCGCTGGTGTCGAAGTAGGCGAGCATGCGGTCGGTGTTGAGCCCTACGTCCATGAAGAAATTGGCGCCGGCCGCGGTCAGCAGTTCGGTGGCGATCTGCTGACCTTCAAGCGTGATATTGGAGTGGAGCGTGTAGCACGGCGCCATGCCCATCGGCAGGCCGAGCAGCTTGCCCATGAAGTGATCTTGCAGATTGCCGACGATCATCTCGAAGCTATCCAGATGCGTCTCCGGGCCGATGAAGCCGGTGACGTTGTTGACCATGAACGGATCGTAGCGGCGTGCCAGGCCGTAGCAGAGGGCTTCGGTCGTCGCCATGTCGATGCCGTTGTGCTTGCCGTAGGCGAATTCGCTCCCCTGGCCGGTCTCGAAGTACATGAATTGCTGAGCGATATCCTTGAGTGGCCCTTTCTGGGCCATGGTGCGATAGCCGTGATCGAGGAGATCGACCGTGAGGTCGAACTCGTGGTTGGCGCGATCGGTGCCGGCCAGGCTCTGAAAGAGGATCTCGACCGGTGCGCCGCGTTCCAGGCAGCCGAGCTGCGTCTTGATGTGCGCGAGCACGCAAATCTGGGTCGGCGCGCCGACGCGCCGGCGCAGCTTGTCGAGATGCTGCAAGAGGCTGGAGATGTTGTCGACCGTGTCGATCACCGGGTTCACGCCGATGAGCGCGTCGCCGCCCCCCTGCGCCAGCGACCAGTATACGAGCAGCGTGATGCCGCGCAAATCGTCGGTCGGATGGTTCGGCTGGCAGCGCGAGGAGAGAGTGCCAGGCGTTCCTAATAGTGTGCGCGCCTTGCTGGGCTTGTTGATCTTCTTGGCGATGTAGATCAGCTCGTGGACATCGCACAGTTTCGCCAGCGCCGCGGCCATGACGCCGGTCAGCGCGGCGCCGATGCGCTGAATCTGCGGTCCGCTGGCGCCCAGCACCTGGTCTTTCAGTTCTCCGACCGTCAGGTTGGCGATGCTGGCGAAGACGTGGCGATCGAGGTCATAGTTGATGATCATCACCGAATCGACCTTGCCGGCGTCATCGGTGAGCGGATGATCGTAAAGATGCTGCAAGGTCAGGCCGGACAAGATGGTGCGAGCGACCTCGCGTTCCGTCTCGCTCGCCGCTGCCAGGCCAGCATGCCGATCGCCCGCCTTGGTGCAATCGGCCGCGCCGAGCAGACGCTTCAAGCCTGTGAACGCGAATTCGTGGTCGAAGTAACGAGCGTGATAGGTCTCGTCCGCTCTCGGTGTGGGCACAAAGATGTCGGCCAGGAGGTTGAGAGTTTTCACGTCAATTTTCCCGTCGGCAGAAAGCCATAGTAGGAAACGGGGACCACCTGATCGCGCGGCAAGCCGATTTGCACGTATTGAGCGTCCCGCTGCGCCATCTCGTCGATAACTAGTAGTTGTAGAGGGAACTTTCCCCAGCAGGTGATGTACTGGCCCAGCACTCTACCGACGTTCTCTCGAACTAACATTACCAGCGGATGGGTTGCCGGAAAATCGCTTTGTTGCAGAACGTCCGCAATGCATTGCCCCAAGCGGCGGACCGAGGCCGCCTGCTGAGTCCAAAGCCGCACCTGCACGCCGCCGCCGCGACTGCTGTGCCGGACCAGCGTGAGCACATCGCGAATCTGCGACTCCGATGAGTCAGCGTACAAGTTGCCCAGAATCGGCATATCGGTCAGCGGCAACAGGTTCGGATCACTCAGAAACAGAGTGTTGCCGGAGACTTCGGTCGTGTGCCGCAGCAGCCCATAAACAGTGGCGCGCCCAGCCGACTTCGGTCGAAAGTCTCGCAGCGAATCCGCCCAGATCGACGACTGTACGATACGCTGGGCCAGGTCGATGCCGAGATCGCCGTAGTAGGTCGGCGTCGGCCAAGGCTCACCTTGCAAGTGTCGATAGATTAGCTCGCCGACCCCGCCAGAGAAGGTGACGACCACGGCGCGAACGTCGTCGGGCATTCGAAAGGGCACTTGTTCCAGCCGCTGCACAATCTGGCGAGTCGAGCCCGATGGTGAATTGACCGACGCTTCCAGCGCCATCACGTAGAACGCAATGACGGCTGCAACCTCCGTGTCGGTTAACTCATCTCCTGGTCCCTTGGCGATGCCGAGATGGTCGAACAACTCGCGAGCATAGCTGGAGAGTTTGACAATCCGATAGCTGCCGGGGACGACCTGCACGTGGCGGGCGCCGAGGTAAAGGCAGCCGGTGCGCAACACCTGCCGATCTTGGCCCAGCGCGAGGTTAGTGGTGCCACCGCCGATATCAAGATTGAGGATATGCTTGTCGGGATGCTCGCGCGACAGGCTCGCACAGTTTCCCATGAACGCGAGCCACGATTCCAGACACGGATCGTCGGCCGTGGCGACCAGAGTGTCGCCGAGGCGCCTGCGAATCAAGCTGACGAGGGCCGAGGCGTTATTCATCTGAGCGGTCAACCCCGTCAACAGCGCCCCGCCGCCGAACAATTCGCCCTCCCGCACCTGACCTGCCGCTAACCAGACGTCAAGCAATCGTTCGATCTCGTCCACATCGATACGCTCATCGCCAAGCATCGGCGTGAAGACCATCTCGGCGCGAAAAATCTCTTCCTGGAATTCAAGCTCCATCCGCCCCGTCGCGGTGCGATTCAACTGCCCGGCGGCGATCACCGCACTGCTGGTGGTCGTGCCGAAGTCGAGGCCGATCAATTTGACCGCTGCCGCCATGGTTCTAGATCCGCGCCACACTCGTCAGCAGGAAGGGCACAGCGCCCCTGCCGCCTGCTCCGATCCATTGCCTAGTGTACCCGGATTTTTCAGCGCGTCGCTCTTGTCTGGACTTGTGCTTTGCCGATAATGAAAAATGAACCTGCCACGTTTGCACGTGTCCGCAAGAGAAGCCGGTTCCCCGCCTCCTTAGCTCAGTTGGTAGAGCAGCTGACTCTTAATCAGCGGGTCG
>SHZY01000097.1 GCA_009692065.1 Gemmataceae bacterium | reverse complement strand
ATTTTGCCACCGAGATGCTTTGGAGTCGAACCTGCGGCCGTCGGTCGCACCGAAGTGAAAATGTTCCGACGATCGACCTTTGGACCGTCGCCGTCGCGCTCGACGTGATCGGTGCCGAAATATCGACTTAATCAACGGGCTGTTAGCGCCCGCGTGGCGCCCGCGTGGCGCCACGCGGGCGCTAAACGAAGATCGGATTCATGCATCCAGGTCATACGCAACCTTCAGCCACCGCTTCACCTCGGCGTCAATCTCGGCCACCGAAATGATCGGAATGCGATGCGTGATGCGGTCCTTCTTGGCGTAGCCCCCGGTGTCGATCAGTCGGCCCTTCGCTTTCATCGCCCCAAGCCCGAAGCCCATGTCGATGCGCGTCAGCGTGGTTGGCTTGATCTGCGCAAAGACGTGATTGCGATAGAGCGGCACAATGGTTTGGCACGGGCACGCCTTGGCGTCCTTGCCGACCGCAAGACCGAGATTGAGCAACTTGTCGTAGATCGGCTTGAGTCCCGCCTTCTTGCCGGCGTACATCTCCTTCACGTACTTTTCGGCCTGCTTGAGATAGGCTTCCGGCTTCTCATCCCAGTGCCCTTGCCCGAAGGAGCGTTCCGCCAGCCACCAGGCGGTGTTGGCGCCGAACTTGTGTTCGGCCTTGAGCCACGCGCGGCGCTCGGCCTCCGTCTTCGGGCCTTCGGCGTCGATGAACTTGAGCCATTCGTCGAGCGAGCATCCCGTTTTTTCTTTTAGTTCGCGGATCCATTTTTGGACCATGGCAACGCCGGGATGGACGCCGTAGAGAGATTTGCGTTTTGCCATGATGGTCACTTCCCGCCTTGAGCGGCCCAGGGCCAGTCCTTGATGAGCATCGCCACGCGAAAGCCGAGGTTCGAGTGCCCGAAGTGGGGCGGGTCGGCGTTGCGGCTCGCACAGCGGACATCGGCGGCGATGTTGCTCCAGCCGCCGCCGCGGACGGCGTAGCCGCGATTCGGGTCGCCGTCGGTGGGATCGGTGCGGGGGTCTTGCGGATACTTGCCGAAGCGCGTCGAACAGAACTCCCATACATTTCCCAGCATGTCATGCATACCGAAACCGTTGGCGCGGTAACTGCCGACGGGCGCCAGAAAGGCGTGGCCATCGTCCATCGGCATGATGGTGCGCGGCCAGGCGGGCTGGACGCGTTTGAGGCTCTTGTCGCCGACGTTGGCAACCTTGCCGGTCTTGTCTTCGTCCGGCCCCCACCAGAAGCGATCGCCGCTGCCGGCCCGGCACGCCCATTCCCACTGCGCCTCGGTCGACAGGTCGAACGTCACCGGGAGCTTGCCGACTCGATTCTGGAGCCAGCGGCAAAACGCCAGGCTGTCGGTATGGCTGACGTGGACGACCGGATGCTCGTCCTTCAGATCAAAGGCGGCGGCGAAGCCTGGCTTCAGCCAGTTCGTGCCGGGGCGATGCTTCCAGACCGCCTTGTCGTCGTGGGCGTTGCCACCGCCGGTCTTCTCGATGTCGGTGACGTACTTGGCCGACTCGACGAAGCGGCGAAACTGGCCGACGCTGGTCTCATGCTTGCAAAGATAGAAGGGCCGCGTCAGCGTCACTTGATGGCGCGGCGATTCGTCGTATCCGCTGAGGTTGTGGCCCGGCTCGGCGGCGGGTGAGCCCATCAAGAATGTGCCGGGGGGGACGAGAACGAACGTCATTCCGAATTCGTTGGTCCATTCGAGCGGCAGGCCGAGCCAGACGGCGTAGGCCTTTTGGTAGGTCCGCGCCTGCTCGGCGCTGAACGGAAACTTCGGCGCTGGCGGCGCCGGCGTCGCGGGTTTCTTCTCTTTCAACGCGTCGAGAGGGCGCTGCAGTTCCCGCAGCGATGCGACCAATTTCTGGGACTGCGCCGACTCCGTGGCCTGCAAGGTGAACAGTGCCAGGCCGAGGGCGGCGATGAGCAGCAAGAGGATGCGCATACGCATGGCGTCTCCGATCAATCGTGGGACAAGATTCCAATCTTGTCGTTACTCTATGAAGGACACGCCGCAGTTGCTCCGTAGAATTTCCAACGCACGGTTTGTCGTCCACTACCACCGAAAAGGTGACCCATGACGCGAAAGATACTCGCTTGCATTCTCGCCGGTTCATTTCTCTTGGCCTGGGGGATCTCCGCTCCGCTCTCCGGCAACGATGCTCCGAAGAAAGGCGTTCCGGCAAAGAAGAAGGAAGCTGCCAAGCCAGCGAAGAACAATACCGCCTGGACGGTGAACGACGTCGTTCTCGCCGAGGAAGCCGGCGGCATGCAGATTTCTCCCGACGGCAAGTGGGTCCTGTGGGTCAAGCGGGCCCCGGACAAGGAGAAGAACGAACTCGTCGGGCACTTGATGCTGTCGAGCCTGACCGAGACCAATGAGATTCAGCTCACGCGAGGCAGTTTTTCCAGCGCCCAGCCGCAGTGGTCGCCGGACGGCAAGCTGATCGCATTTCTCTCCACACGGCCGACGCCGAAGACGGCCAAGGGCAAGCGCGAGGACGACGAGGAGAAGGACGACGCCAAGGCGCAAATTTGGCTGATGAACCCCTTCGGCGGCGAGCCCTGGGAGGCCACGAAGTCGCCGCGCGACGTGCACCAGTTCGGCTGGACCGATGACGAAACGATTGTCTATGTCGCCCAGGAAAAGATCGGCCAGCTTGAATCAACGCTGAAGGAAAAGAAGGACGATACGACCAACGTGGACGACGAGTTGAATGAGCCGCCGGTGCGCCTGTGGCAGATTTCGATCAACGAGAAGGAAAAGAAGGGGGAGCGCATCACCGATAACAAGGATCGCATCCAGTCGTGCTCGATCGCGCCGGGCGGACGCTACGCCGTCACCATTCATGAGCGCAGCTTGAGCTACACCTTCGACCACAAGGTCAAGCCGGTCGTGTACCTCTACGATCTCGAAAAGAAGGAACGCAAGCAGGTCTTGGCTGGCCCCAAGTTGAACATCTCCAAGGTTCATTGGCAACCCGACGGGAAGGGGTTCTATGCGATCAATCAATTCACCAGTCACCCCCGTTTCGTCATGGGGTACATCGAAGAACTCTACCATTACGATCTCGGCACCGAGGCAACGACGCGCGTCAACCTGAACTCGGAGCGTGGCCTGGCGGATGCGGCCGAGGGTTTTGCGGTAACGCCGGACGGTTTTGTCGTGCTGCTGGCCGACGGCGTGCGCCATGCCTCGCGCCGTTACGTTCGCAAGGGCAACGCCTGGGAATCTTCGAAGCTGGCTCCGACGAACCTGCAAGCCGTTCGTGTGAGCAAGGACGGCAAAACGCTGCTCTATCTCGAATCGTCGGCAACCAGTCCGCCGAAGTGGCAACGCGCCAACCTCGACGGCGCGTCGATCAAGAGTCCGACCGTCCTCACCGATCTCGAGGCGGACCTGCGCAAGAAGCCGATCGCCAAGACGGAGGTCTTTCGCTGGAAAGGCGCCCTCGATGACGAGGTCGAAGGGTTGGTTTCCTATCCGCACGATTACCAGGAAGGCAAAAAGTACCCGCTGATCGTGCTAATTCACGGCGGGCCGCACTGGGCCGACTTCGATCACTGGGACGAACGCTGGGCCTACGTCCGCAACCTGCTCTGCGCCCGCGGCGCGTTCATCCTCAGGCCGAACTACCATGGCAGCTCCCATTACGGGCTCAAGTGGTCCGAGTCGATTGCCGGCCGATACTACCTGCCGGTCGAGGACATCGAGAAAGGCATCGACGCGCTCACCGCGCGAGGCAACATCGACAAGGGCAAGATCGGCCTCGGAGGATGGTCCAACGGCGCGATCCTGACGATGGCCCTGATCACGCGCCGCCACTACCAGGCCGCCAGTGCGGGTGCGGGGGGCTCCGAGTGGTCCGCCGACTGGGGCGTCTGCGATTTCGGCATGTCGTTCTCCAACTACTACCTTGGCAAGTCACCCTTCGAGGATCCCGAACTTTATCGCAAGAACGCCCCGTTCTACGATTTCCCCAAGGTGCGCACGCCGACGATCCTCTTCCACGGCGATCAGGACTTCGCGGTGCCGACGCATCATAGCTGGTACCAGTTCCGGGCCTTGCGCGAACTCGGCAAGGCCGACGTGCGCTTCCTGCTCTTCCCCGGCGAAAAGCATGGCCTGAAGAAACTGTCGCACCGCAAACGCAAGGTCGAGGAAGAGCTGGCGTGGTTCGACAAGTATCTGTTCAACAACTACAAGCCGGCGAACCTGGCCCTCAAGGATGAATCGCCGCTCGCACAGGCGCTCGCCATCAAGAAAGCGGCGAAGGCGGGGAAGCTCTATGGCGCGATGAAAGACGGCGTTCTCGTGCCGGAGACGGTCGTCTACAAGGATTTGCGTATGGGCCGATTCGAGGTGACGCGGGCGCAGTTTCGCGCCTTCGACAAGGCGTATGCGGTCGAGGCAGGCACGGAGAACTTCCCGGCCAACGGGATAACGTTCGAGCAGGCCAAGAAATATTGTGCATGGCTGGCGAAGACGACTGGGCAGCCGTTCCGCTTGGGGACCATGGATGAGATGGAGCCGATCCACGAAAGTGCCGAGAATCCGGAGAACACACTCGATTTCTGGGCCGGCTATTCGATCAATCCGGAAGATCGCGCCAAGCTCGAAACTACCATCAAAAACCTGGGAGGCAATGCGCCTTTGCTCAAGGAAGTCGGCAGCTTCCGTAGCGCAGACGCCAAGGTCGGCATCTTCGACCTCGGCGGCAACGTCGCCGAATGGGCCGACGACGACGGCAAGGGCATGGCGCTCGGCGGCAGCGCCGATATCGCCACCGGTGAGCGGCAGCAGCGGACGCCGGCGGCGGAGTATGTTGGCCTACGCGTCGTGCTCAAGCGTTGACAACGACGCCTGGGCGCGCTGGGAGGGAAGCAATGCCGGAAATCAGCAGGTTCTATGGCATGGTAATCGCCATGTATTAAAATGACCACGGGCCTCCGCATTTTCATGTGCGATACGGCAAGGAGAAGGCAGTGATCGGTATTGAGCCGGTCGAATTGCTGAAGGGAAGACTTTCGCCCAAGGCCAAGGCGCTCGTTTTCGAATGGGCGAGCATGCATCAAGGTGAATTGCAGGGTGACTGGGAACTGGCGCGACTACAGGCGCCCTTGAATAAGATCGATCCCATGGAGTAATGCGATGCTGCAAGATATCGTGGAGGCCATCCCCCTGGACGATTATCAAATAAAAGTGCGATTTGAGGACGTGACGACCGGCGTTGTCGATCTCCGCCAGTGCGTGAGTTTCACGGGAATATTTGCCCCGCTAAATGACCGCGCTGAGTTCGCGGCCGTCCAGGTCAACGCGGAGCTGGGGACCGTTTGTTGGCCCTGTGGCGCCGACCTCGATCCAGACGTCTTGTATGCGCTCGTGTCAGGTGCGCCAGTACCCTTTTTGGAAAATGCCTCGCCACCCCGATGATCGCGTGGATGAATGCTCTCCTATGGCGCCAGCATCGCCTTGCCGTACGCCTCCAGGTGATCGTACTTGTGCTGCCAGGTCGTGTAGAGAAAGCCGCGGATGCCGGACACGTCCTTGGTCGCTGCATGCCACTGGCGGAAGTTCTCCAGGTCACCATCGTAGTAGCCGGCAATGACCTGCTTATGGCCACGGTCGGCAAACCACTTCGAGCTTTTCTCCGCGCTGCCGCCGTTCCAGTTTGCAACGCTGACGCGTGCGGGGAGTCCGTCCCACGAGTTCTTGAGCGAGCCGTTGACGAGGTAGTACCGATCGACGGCGTTGTGATGCGGGTCGAACATATCGGACCAGACAATCATCTCGGCGTCCGGATTGACCTTCTTGATGATCTCGACGCATTGCCGCATGTTTCCTGCCAAGAGCGCCCCAGGCGACTGCCCCTTGTCCTGGCACGCCTTGCACCAGTTGGCGACGCGGATCTCATCGTGTGACAGAAAGAACGTCTTCGGCTTCAAGAGATCGTTGACGCGTTTGATCTGGTCGCGCATTACGTCGTAGATCTTCGGCTCGGTCAGGCAGCACATCACCTGGTAGCTGTGCGTCAACACGGGGTGATACCAGCTCACCCGCAATCGCTGGCCATTCTTGATGCGTGATTTGGCGGTCAACTTGATCGAAGCACCAGGATGATTGAACTTATACTCACCGGCCCACGGATCGTTGCCCAGCTTGGCGTCCTTGACGGGCAGGTAGTCCTTGCCTTCCTCGTAAATGGTCTTGCCGTCGTCGTCGGCGACGACGAGCGGACAGCCGGGCCGGCGCAGCACGTTGACAAGCGACAACTCTTCAAACTCCAGATCGTCAAGCCAGAGCGTGCCGGACTTGCCGCCCCAGATGCCGGCCATCAAGGCGACCTCGGTGTATTCGAGACTGTTGAATACGACCTCGATACGCGTCCAGTCCAGGGTCGGCTTGACCGTATCGTCGTAATACGACAGGACGCGGCCTTCCTTGCCGGTGGCGAGGGCCAGCAGGCGGAAATTGCCGACGGGCGTCAGGTCCTTCGTCTTCACCCATGACGAGAAACGATAGCAAGTGAAGGGCCGGACTTTCATGCGTTGCGACAGCCGGCAATTGCCCGCGGGATGATGCTTGAAGTCCTGCATGCGGACGGCGAGCTTGCCGGTGTGCGTGACCTTGCTGTCGGCGAAGCTTGATTTTCCAGGCTCATCCTGAAACGCGAAGCCTGCGAAGGCGTCTCCCTTCGCGTCCTCCAACCCGCCATTGCGAAAGCGCGCCTTCGGATCGGGGACCGGCACGACAGCGCCCCCCATGGCGATGAACGGCGCAGCCTTGACGGGTATCCCCTCGGCAAGATTCGGATCGTGCGCGAGGAGGCCGGCACTGTAGCCGATGGGGCAGACGGTCGGAATGATCTCGATGCCTGCCGCGCTGGCCGCCTTCTTGACGCGCTCGACGTTCTTGAAATAGCGGGCCGGCAGGCGTTCGAGGACGTTGAGCTTGTAGTCGGCCAGCACCATGCCGTTATAGCCACTCTTGCCAGCGCGGCTGATGAGTGAAATGACCTCGTCTGCACTCTTATCGACGAGGAGGTTGTACTGGGCGTAAAACCAGCGCTGGTCGTAGCGTGCTTTCTCCTGGCCCGTAGTTGTGGTGCCGCTGATGAGGCTCACGGCCAGTGCGAGCAAACAACCCATTCGTCGATGCATGACAATTCTCCCTCGACCGGTCAGGCCTTTTTTCGCACACTACTCGCTGATCCCAACGAGAGAAAAAACCACGGGGGAAAACGGGGAGCACGGGGAAGGCCAGAATAGGATGGGAGATGATGCGGCGGATCCAGAGGCTCGTGACGGACGGGCTGCTCCACAATTTTTCCGGCATTTACTCTGGCATTTCCCCGTGCTCCCCGTTTTCCACCGTGGTTCTCTTTTTCAGCGGGATGATCGCGAAGAGTCCTTTGACTTCTTCGATTTCGCGGCCGGTTTCTTGGTCGTCTGCACATGTGCACATGGTCCTTCTGGTCCCATGTCGCGAAAACCAGTTTCGATCATCTCGCGCAGCACCGCGAGATCAATGTCCGCGAGCCTCTTGACGCAGAGGCAGCTCTTGCCTGTCTTGTGCTTGCCGAGCTTTTTCAGCAAATGAGTGTAGCGCTCGAAGCCGGGCATGATGTAGAGGCTGAGGTTGCCCTTGCGCGGCGAGAAGCCGGTGAGGCAGCAGTCTCCCTCATGGCCGCTGGCGTATTTATAATGGTAATCACCGAAGCCGATAATGCTGGGGCCCCACATCTTGGGCTGATGGCCGGTGATCTCCTTCATCAGCTTCAGGACGCGAAAGGAGTCCTCGCGCTGCTGCTCGTCGGCGAGGCCGTTCAGGAACGCCTCGACGCTGGCGGTGGTCTTTTTGGTTTTCAGCTCGGCCATGTCGTGATCCTTTCCGGTTCGCCGCAATACCTATCGTGTCACCTGCTTCATCGCCGCCAGCGCCCGCGCGCTCACCGACAGCACGCGTAAGAACCCTTCCGAGTCCGCGTGGTCGAATTCGCCGATCGCTTCCATCGATGCGTTCGCCTCCGAGTAGAGCGAGTGCGGCACCTCGGTCGCCGAGGCGAAGTAGGTGTTGCCTTTGTACAAGGAAACGCTGATCGTGCCCGTCATGAGCCCGGCGAAGCTGCGCACGGCGTCGGTGGCGATGCGCGAGGCTAGGTCGTAGCCGTAGCCCTGATAAACTTGCTTGGCGAGCATCAGAGACAGTTGGTCGAACAGCTCGCGCGAACGGCGGTCGAGCACCAGTTGCAAGAGATAGGAATACACGGTCCCAAGAAGTTCCATGCCGGGGGCTTCGTAGACGCCGCGGCTCTTGATGCCGACGAAGCGGTTCTCGACGAGGTGGTAGCAGATGCCGACGCCGTGCTTACCGCCGAGTTGGTTGGCAAGCGTGATTGCCTGATAGGCGCTTACCTTCGCGCCGTTGATCGCGACCGGCCGACCCTTCTCGATGCGGATTGTCACCGTTTCGGGCTTGTCCGGCGCGTTCGTGGCGAAGACGCCCATGCCTGGCGTGACGAAGCTCGGCGGCGTTTCCAGCGATTCGAGCTTGCCGGCTTCGTGCGTCAAGCCGAGGAGGTTCGCGTCGGTCGAGTACGGTGCGTCCTTCGTCACCTTGATCGGCAGCTTGCGCTCGGTGCAGTAGTCGATCATCTCACTGCGGCCCCGGAACTTGGCGAGAAAGGCTTCGTCGCGCCACGGCGCGTAGACCTCGAACGTCGGTTCGAGCATGTTGGTAACGAGCTGGAAACGCACTTGGTCGTTGCCCCGCCCCGTTGAGCCGTGGCTGAGGACGCTGATGCCGCGCTTGCGCATCTCGGGGAGCATGCCGGCAACGATGACGTGACGTGCGATGCCGGTGGTGTTCCAGTAACGGCCCTCGTAATACGCCTGGGCCTGGATGATGTCGAGACCGGCCTCGGCAATGGCGTCGTGCAGCGGGACGACGACAAGTTCCTTGGCCCCGCAGGCGAGCATGCGCTGGCGGACGGCTTCGAAATCCGCCTCGTCGGGCTGGGCCATGTCAGCGGTGACGCAGACGACGTTGACGCCGGCCTCGGTCAGCCAGCGCGTGATGGTGCAGCTATCAAGCCCGCCGGACGCGGCGAAGGCGATGGTTTTGCCTTTGAGGGTGGAGACGGTGGTGCGCATCGTGTGGTCCCATATAGCCCACCATTCATGGCGGGTGAGCAGCAAACCCGCCATGAATGGCGGGCTATATATCCATCAATTCTACTAAACGTGGGATTGATATTGCATGTTCAAATGTACATAATCAGCCACATGGGCACCAACCTCATCAAAGGCCGCGGCGCCGCGGACAATCCGCCCAATCGCTTCGAGCTGATACGCTACGAGCCGCTCGACGACGGCGAGCGCGATGAACGGCCCGCGCCGGCGACGCAGTTCTTTCGCGATAGCACCGCTTCCATCATCGCCACCAACGACAGCCCCGATGTGCCGTTCGCCGCCAGCATCAATCCCTATCGCGGCTGCGAGCATGGCTGCGTGTATTGCTACGCGCGGCCTTACCATGAATATCTCGGCTTCTCGATCGGCCTCGACTTCGAGACCAAGATCATGGTCAAGGAAGATGCGCCGGCGCTGCTGCGCAAGGAGTTGAGTTCGAAGAAGTGGACGCCGCAGATCCTCGGTATGAGTGGCGTCACCGATTGCTATCAGCCGATCGAACGCCGATTGCAGCTGACACGGCGATGCCTGGAGGTGCTGGCGGAGTTTCGCAATCCGGTCTGGATCGTCACGAAAAATCGGCTCGTGACGCGCGATATCGACCTCTTGCAAAAGCTGACGGCTCTCGACGCGGCGTCGGTCGTCATCGCAGTGACGACACTCGACGCGGAACTGGCGCGGGTGATGGAGCCTCGCGCGACGGCGCCGGCGGGGCGACTGCAAACGATCCGTGAATTGACCGAGGTGGGCATCCCGACGACGGTGCTGGTAGCGCCGACGATTCCCGGACTGACCGACCACGAAATGCCGGCGATCATGGCCGCGGCGCGGGAGGCTGGCGCCATCCATGCCAACTACACGATGCTGCGGCTGCCGCACGGGTTGCCGGAGCTGTTTGAAAACTGGCTCGACCAGCATTTCCCCGAGAAGAAGGACAAAGTGCTGAGCCGATTGCGCGATCTGCGCGGCGGCAAGATCAACGATCCGCGTTTCGGCACGCGCATGAAGGGCGAAGGCGCGATCGCGGAGGCGATCAAACAGATGTTCCAGGTGACCTACAAGAAACTCGCGTTTCCTGGAAAAACGACGCTTTCTACCGCGGCGTTTCGGCGACCCAACGAGACGCCGATGCTGTTGTTTGGTGAGGAATGATTCAGCCGCTTGCGGCGTAGCAGTCGCGAGTGCTACGCCGCAAGCGGCTACGATTGACAACGGACCTGTACGACGCTCACGCCGTCGATTACAATCGTTGGCCATGGACGATGTCGCGACCAATTCTGATTTGCCGCTCTGCGCCAAGATCGTCGCTCTCGTCAAGGAACGAGGTTGGCATCAGGAAGAATTTGCCCGCATCGCAGATCTCAATCGGCTCACGGTGCGCAGCATCTTCATGGGGCCAGCGCGGAAGTTGCACAATGCCACGGTCCGCTCTTGCGCGAGGGCACTCGGCGTAAGTGTGCATAATCTCCTGACGCAGCCGCTCGAGAAGCTGTTGCCACGGATGCGCGTTCCGTTGCCGACCCAGGAAAGCCGGCGCGTCCTTTACGAGCAGGCGACGCAGCCGGAACTATTGGCGTGGCTGGAAGCGAATCCGGATCGGGCTGCCCAGCTGACGCCAACAGAGATCGACGAGTTGCTCTCACTGCAAGGCACCGGCGGCCCGTTGACAGCGTTCGGCGTCGCCTACCACGTCGAGCAAATCGAACGACGGCGCAAAATTCTGGAGCAGGCCGCCATCGTTTCGGGCACCGAGTACGTCGAATTGTTGGAGCAATTCGTCGCAGTTTTGTACGAGAAAGTTCAGCCGTACCGTGAACGTGGGCCCCAGGAGCCGACGTAGAAGAAGTTAACCTCCCAATCGCTCGGAGATTCTCTAATGTTTGCCGACATGCCTGGGCCGCCGGAGTCGTCCGTTTTCGTCACCTTTGCAGTGGCAGCGGCTGCCAGCGTCATCGCTATCTTGGTCTCGCTCTTTCTGATCGTAGTACGGCTGACAGGCCGAAAGATCTGGGCCGCGGTTGTTTGCGTTCCGGTTCTTCTCACACTGGGCGTGGTCATCTATTTCGTCGAAGACTACCTGCCTCGTCCGCCGAGGCCGCCCCGTCCGTCGCCGGACCGCCTCGAAAAGAAAACCAACCTGCCCGAGCAGAAGCAAGGCACGTCCAGCAATCTGAACGATTGACGTTTCCGCTTGTCGCGCCCAACCATATCTGCGATAAAAACAGGGTCGGCAATGTCCATGCACCCACCCTGGAACCTCGCCTCTAGCGGCTTCGATCATGATCCAACGAATCCTGTCCGTCAGTTTTTTGCTCGCAAGCGCCATGCCGGCCATCGCTCAGGAGAAAGCGGTCGCCCCCGAGGCAATCGAATTCTTCGAGAAGAAGATTCGTCCGGCGCTGGTCGAGCATTGCTACGAGTGCCATTCGGCCAAAGCGAAGAAGATAAAGGGCGGCCTACTGCTTGATAGCCGGGCCGGGGTACTCGAAGGCGGCGACAACGGGCCGGCGATCGTGCCCGGCAACCCGGATAAGAGTCGCCTGATCGAGGCGATCCGCTACACGAATGTCGATCTGAAGATGCCGAAGAAGAGCAAGCTGCCCGATGCAGTCATCGCCGACTTCGCCGCATGGGTCAAGATGGGAGCCGCCTGGCCGGATGAGAAGCAGGCGAAGAAATCCACCTACAACGACTTCAACCTGGCGAAGCGCAAGGCAGAGCACTGGTGTTGGCGGCCGATTTGCGCGGATGCGGCTCCGGAGGTCAAGGATAAGGACTGGGCACGCACCGATGCCGATCGCTTTCTGCTGGCGAAGCTGGAAGCGAAAGGGCTCAAACCGGCGCCGGCGGCCGATCCACGCACGCTGATTCGGCGCCTTTACTTCGATATCGTTGGGTTGCCGCCTGCACGGGAGGAAGTAGAGAGTTTTGTAAAAGCGTGGGATGGGGCGGGCACTAAACGGGGAGAGGTGCTGGGACAGGTCGTCGATCGCCTTTTGGATTCACCGCAGTTCGGCGAACGATGGGCCCGTCACTGGCTCGACCTGGTGCGCTATGCCGAGAGCCGCGGGCATGAGTTTGATTACACGATCCCGAACGCGCATCACTATCGCGATTACGTGATCCGCGCGTTGAACAGCGATGTGCCTTACAACCAGTTCGTACACGAGCACCTCGCCGGCGATTTGCTCAAGAACCCGCGTTTGCATCCGAAGGACGGCTTCAACGAGTCGATCCTCGGCACCGCGTTCTGGTTCCTCGGCGAGGAAGTCCACTCCCCGGTCGATATCCGGCAAGACCAGGCCGACCGCTTCGACAACCGCATCGACGTAATGACGAAGACGTTCCTCGGCCTGACGGTGGCCTGTGCCCGTTGCCACGACCACAAGTTCGATGCGATCTCGACGAAGGACTACTACGCCCTGTTCGGCGTTCTGGAGAGCAGTAACTATCGGCTCGCGCGATTTGACACGATCACGCACAATCGCAAGGTTGCGGAGGAGCTTGCCAAGTTTCGTGAAGAGAGCCGCAAGCCGATCCAGGACGCACTTGCCAAAGCCATGGCGCCGACGATGGCCAAGCTGGACGCGTACCTTGTTACGGCGGGGGGCATTGAGGATCGTGCCAAGGGACTGGATGCTCAACTCCTCCAGCGCTGGAAAGTCGCGCTGGGGCAGGCGTTGAAAAACGAAATGTCGCCGCTACATCCGTTTGCGAAAGTTGCGGCCGAGAAGAATCGGCCCGTGCAGGAGGTGTTGGCGCCGATTCGCAAGCGCTGGCTGATCCCGCAATCTCCTGCTTTCGCGAACGCAGACATTGTCGTCGATCACGTCTCTCTGCATGCAACGGATCTGCTGGCGGATGACGTGGCGTTTGGCCTTCGTCCCGTGCGAGCCGGCGAGATGATCCTTGGCCTGAACCCCTCTCGGCCCATTGCCCGCATCGTCGAACTGGGCGCCGCCGAGCGGGATCGGGCAATGGACGGCTTGCGCCTGGCCGCTGGTTCGCAGAACGAATCGGGCTCCCTCGGCGGAGCCCAACGTTCCGGGCGCACCTTGCGCACTCCGGAGTTCACGCTGAAACACGGAAAGGCTTTTGCCTACGTCAAAGGGAATGGCATGATCTATGCCGGCGTCGGGCAGCATATCATGTTGGCCGGGCCGCTTCACGGGCGACTGGTGCAGAAATTCAACACGGGTGACAAGTTTCAGTGGGTTGCAATCGACCTTCTGCCGTACAAGGGACAACGGGCCCACCTCGAATTTACGCCGAATGAAGGCGCGAACTTCGCACTTGCTATCGTGGTGCAGGCCGAGAGCATGCCGGCGCCGCCAACAGGGCTCTCTGCGGTAGCGATTTTGGCGGATTGCACCATGGGGGCCCAGTCGATCGTGGAGTTGGCGAGACTCTACCAAGGTGTGGTGCAGCAAGTTCCCTTGGTGCTTTCGCTGGAAAAAGTGAATATCAAGCATGGCGACGATCCAGCGGCCAGCTTCTCTTCCCTGACCAACTGGGCTGTGCAAAACGCGGACCTGTTCATCGTTCCAGGGAGCGAAGCAGAGCAAGCCATCGCCAAAGTGGCTGCCCCCATCCTTGCACAGCAGAAAAAGCTCCTCGCCCAACTCAAGCTCGACTCCCGCCTCACGCCCGCCATGCAGGACGGCAGCGGCACCGACGAGTTCGTCTTCACAAGAGGCAATCCCAAGACGCTCGGCCCGCAAGTACCGCGTCGCTTTCTTGAAGCGCTGGCCGGCGCGAAAGCGATGCCGATCAAGTCGGGCAGCGGCCGGCTCGAACTCGCGCAGCAGATGACCGATCCGGCCGTCACGCCGTTCATCACGCGTGTCTATGTCAATCGCGTTTGGCATCACTTGTTCGGCCGCGGCATCGTCGGCACGGTCGATAACTTCGGCGTGCTCGGCGAAGCGCCGACGCATCCAGAGTTGCTCGATCATGTCGCAGACAAGTTTGCGCGCGACGGCTGGTCCACGAAAAAGCTGATCCGCGCGCTGGTGCTGACGAACGCCTACCAGATGGCCTCGACACCTGACGCGAAAGCGGACGAGGCCGATCCGGGCAACCTGCTGCTGCACCGCATGAGGCTGCGTCGCCTTGAAGGCGAAGCGATCCGCGATTCGATCTTGAAGGTCTCGGGTCGGCTCAACAACACGATGTACGGCCCATCGGTGCCGGTCTACCTGACACCATTCCAGGACGGTCGTGGCCGGCCCGGCAGCGGCCTACTCGATGGCGACGGCCGACGCAGTGTTTATATGTCGGTGCGGCGCAACTTCCTGTCGTCGTTCTTGCTGGCGTTCGACACGCCGTCGCCGTTCTCGACGGTGGGCCGACGCACCAACTCCAATGTGCCGGCTCAGGCGCTGATCCTCATGAATGACCCCTTCGTTCATAGCCAGGCCAACGTGTGGGCGAAACGCGTGACGGCCGAGAAGGGAACCGTCGAAGAGCGTGTGCGCGGCATGTACCTCGATGCCTTCGCGCGGCCGCCGAGCGAGACGGAGTTAAAGGCTTGCATCGGTTACCTCGGGGCGACGCCGGATTTGCGGCGCTGGGCCGATCTGGGGCATGTGTTGATCAATACCAAAGAGTTCTATTTCGCGAATTGACGAGGCACCACCAAAAATGCATCACTGCCACCGCTTCCGTCCTGCTCCCCTGACTCGCCGCGAGATGTTGCGCACCTGCGCCGGTGGATTCGTCGCTGTAGCGGCAGCCGCCTTGGGCGCGGAGGCAGCTACGCCGCAAGCGGCAACGCCGGGTACGCATCATCCAACGCGTGTGCGAAATGTCATTTTCCTCTACATGGACGGCGGCGTAAGCCAGGTCGATACGTTCGATTACAAGCCCATGCTGCAGCGCTATCACGGGCGCGATCCACACTCGATTTTTACCGTCGAGCCGACGCAGTTCAACAACGTTGGCCGGGTTATGATGTCCCCCTGGCGGTTTCGCCGGCATGGGCAGAGCGGGCGCTGGGTGAGCGAGTTATTCCCGAACATCGCCCGCCACGTCGATGATCTCGCAGTCATCCACTCCATGACGTCGCGTTTCCCCGAGCACACGAGTGCCAACTACTTCCTGCACACCGGCTCCGGATTGCAAGGCCGGCCCAGCATGGGCGCCTGGCTCAGCTACGGGCTCGGCAGTGAGAATCGCAACCTGCCCGGTTTCGTCATTCTCAACGGCGGCCTCGTTCCGCCAGGTGGGCTCGATAACTTCAACAGCGGCTTTCTGCCGGCGGCGTACCAGGGCTCGGTCTTTCGGCCCGGCGATCCCGCAGTGGCCAACATTCGTCCCATCGAAACGAATCCGGATCATCAGCGGCAGAAGCTTGATCTTTTGCGACAGCTCGATCGCGCGGGGCAAGACCGCATCGGCCGGGTCGATGAGATCGAGTCGGCCATCGCTAATGCTGAAACTGCGTTCCGCATGCAGGCTGCCGTGCCGGAGCTGATGGACTTGACCGGCGAATCGCGGGCGACCAAGGACCTCTACGGCGTCGATTCGACTTTCAACGGCACGCGTATCTTTGGCACGCAATGCCTGGTCGCGCGCCGCCTGGTCGAACGCGGCGTCCGCTTCATTGAGCTCACGTGCCCCAACCTCGGGCATGATCGCTGGGACCAGCACGGCAACCTCAAACGCGGACATGAAGACAATGCCCGCGCCGTCGATCAGCCGATTGCCGGCCTCCTGCGCGATCTCAAGACGCGCGGCCTCTGGGAACAGACGCTGGTCGTCTGGACCGGCGAGTTCGGCCGCACCCCGTTCGCACAAGGAAACGATGGCCGCGATCACAACCCGTTCGGCTTCACGATGTGGATGGCAGGCGGCGGCGTCCGGGGCGGTGTTTCCTATGGCGCCACCGACGAGTTCGGCTACAAGGCCGTCGCTGATGTTCGCGAGATCCATGATCTGCATGCGACCATGCTGCACATTCTCGGCGTCGATCATACCCGGCAAACCTTCCGGTTCGGCGGCCGCGACATGCGCCTGACCGACGTCCACGGCGACGTGATCCACGAAATTCTGGCGTGAGGACGCGGGACCGAATTTGCCGCTTGCGGCGTAGCATTCGCAAATTGACACGCGAATGCTACGCCGCAAGCGGCAAACATGATCGCGGGGTCTTCGGACGATACTTCGTGTGAATCGATTGAATTAGCTGGCCGATTAGGTTAAACTATGCTAAGAAAATGGTTTCTTTTTCGTTTCGTTCTTCCAAGGAGTCCTTTATGCAAATCCGTTCTCGTAGCCGATCGGCGTTCACGCTGATTGAACTACTGGTGGTCATCGCGATCATTGCGATCCTGATTGCCCTCTTGGTTCCGGCCGTGCAAAAAGTGCGTGAGGCGGCCAACCGCACGCAATGCACGAACAACCTGAAGCAAATCGGTATTGCCTGTCACATGCATCATGATAATTTCATGACGTTTCCCAGCGGCGGCACCGGCTGGTGGATTCCGCCGACCTACCTGGCGCCGGGCCTGCCGGCGACCGGGAGCCAGCAGCAGGGCGGTTGGGCGTTTCAAATCCTCCCGTTCATCGAACAGACGGCGGTTTGGAAAGGCAGCAAAGGCGGTTCGATCGCCCAGTGCCAAATCAACGCCATCGGCGCAACGATCCCGACCTACTTCTGCCCCTCGCGGCGCGAACCACAGGCCATCAATGCCGGCGCCTGGTACGGCCCCGGCGGCACCTATGCTCACGGCATGTGGGATTATGGCGGCGCCAATCTCGACAACACCGGCGCGATCGCCTACGGCTATATCGGCCGCCGCATCGCCGAGATCACCGATGGCACCTCCACCACCTTCCTGGCCGGCGACGCCCGCAAGGACATGTCTTACTTGGGCCAAATGCAGAACGACGACAATGAGGGCTATACCTCCGGGTGGGACCACGACACCCTTCGCCATACGTCTATCGCGCCGATGCCCGACATGCGCCTCGGCAGCGGCTGGGGCGAATATCGCTTCGGCTCCTCGCATATGGGCGGGTTCAATATGCTCTTCTGCGACGGCGGGATTCGGCTCATTACTTACTCCATCGATCTCAACAGTTTCCGAGCCCTGGGTACGATCAGCTACAACGACGTGCCGACCTACGTGATCAATTGATCGGCCAAAGCAACGTGTAATAAATAACTTCCCGATTTCGTCGCTTGCGGCTTCGTGCTCGCCAGGAGAGCGCAGCGAGCGCGAAGTAAAACCAACGCAGAAAGCAGCACTATGACCATGGGACGACTGGTCTATCCGATCGGCGCGGCGTTCCTCTACGCCATTTTGATTGCAACTGGGTGCATGTCCGGGCCACCCAAGCATATTGTCAAGGGACGGATCACCTACGAGGGGAAGCCGATGACCGTCAAAGCGATGGTCGGCAAGGTCCTCGTCAAGTTTATCGAACAAGATGTGCCGCCGCCGGTCGATCCCAAGTTCGCAAAGGTCGACGACGACGGCAACTTCGAGGTCCGCGCCGACGGCAACGGCATCGTCGCCGGCAAATACAAGATTTGCGTCGAATGGTACGACGAGTTCGGCAACACGCCCGACAAGCTGGAAGGAAAGGTCAACGAGAAGAACTCAACCATCTACAGAAAAGTGCCCGACGACGGCGTCCTGGAAATCGACGTCAGTAAACCTGGCGGGTAAGTCAGCAAAGCCCAGGGACGGTCTTTCGTGGGTTTTCATCGTTCTCATTTCTTTTTCACTTCACCCGGCGGCATCCCGTCCAGTTTCTCGATTTCCTGCGGGTTGCCGTGGAAAATCTCGTACCTCGCTGTCTTCTTGTCGCGGCCCAGCAAATGCAAGACGCTCAGCTCGAAGCCGATCTCGTTTTTCGCCTGGACGATCCGGCCATGGTAAATGCTCGTATCGGGGTATTTTCTTAGCAGCGCTTTGCCCGCCTCGTCGAACGGAGCCGCGATGCCGCCGAGGTAGCCATAGACGGTGTAGTGCGGCGAATCGTTGGCGTAGTGCTTGAGCATCTTCTTGTCGGTCTCGTCGCTCCACTTGTGAAACCAGTTGTTGACGTAGTAACCCTGCCAGCGCTTATCCTTCGGGTCTTGCACGCGCAGGATAAACGCGGTGATCGTCTTGTCCGGATCGAGTTTCAAATCGTAAAACTCGGCCGGCTGGCGATCGATGGCGCGCACGCCGATGATCTGCACGCGCGGCTGGCGCGCCCAATCGACGGCCAGCCCGGTGTAGGTGGTGCCCAGTCGACGGCCTGACCACGGCGTCGGCTCGCGGCTGATGATGCGATGCGTTTTTCCGGCGTCGTCGCGCACCACCAGCGTGAAGTCTTGCCGCCAGTAGTAGGCGCGCCAGTTGCGCGTGAAGTGAAACTCCTCGACCTTGCCTTCCAGCTCGGCATAGGGATAGTTGCGCGGCGTCGGCGGTTGCGCCGGCGCCGGATGAAGGCATGTCAAGAAAACCAAAGCGCCCACAATGCGATAGAGATTCATGTAGATTTCTCGGCATGGTTCAAAAGCGATGGAGGCAAGGTAACAACTGCTCGGCGTACGCAATCGCGCAACGAATTGTCCGCCTGACTTGCAAAAAATCAGCGTTTTTGCAGGCCGCTAGGACGCCGACGGCAAAATGCGTTGCGCCGGGTGTGTGTTGCAGGGCTTTGCAACGCATTCGCGACTTGCAACAAATTCGGACTAGCCGCAACGCACTCGAACAATTCACTTCGCCCGGCTCTTTTTCTTTTCCGAGAGCAAGTCTTCAATAGGCAATTCCAGAGATTCACAAAAGCGGAGCAGCATTGATAGGCGGGGATCGGTGCTCCTGCGTAAGAACTGCCACACGGTCATACGGGCCGTCTTCGGATCAGCGCCCATCTTCTGCCCTACTTCTTCGAGGGTCAGTCCTGATTTCTCGAAGGCGGCATTCGCCCGTTTCATCACTTCGATAGAATCAATCACGAAATCAGTATATGCAAGAATTTACGAATAGGCAAGAGAAAAGGCCCAGCTGACCGGCTCGCATCGAGCCGACTTTTTTCTGCGGATTACTTAGGATGAAATCTGAGTAATGAACGTAACTTTCATTCAGACATGATGTTGAGAAAACGCCCAGATTTCATGAGACTTACGCTCTTGTTCAAAGCGTAAGTCTATCGCAATTGCATTCTCGTCACTTCGCAACGTGGCATTTTTCAAGCGGTAAGATAGCGAGCAGCAACGAAGCGACCGGCAGGATTGCAGCCTGCCGGTCGGTGCAACAATACCCTCGTAGCTCAATGGATGCCACGCAACGAATTGCCGTTACGCATGGCATGCCAATTGGTTACGGAGAAAAAATCCGTTGCGCATGGAATCCATGTCCGCGCAACGATGTTTCCTGGTTTTGAACCATGCCTATTTCTCGTTAACCGCGACCGGGAAACGTGCCCGAGCCTCGTGAATGCAATTATCGATAGTATATGCATGGCAATCCGCCCGCGCACGCCAGGCGGCGTTGTGGCTAAACTCAGGTCAGGAGCGCCATGAAAATCCACTTTGTGGTTTGCGTTGCATTCATTCTCAGCGGGTTCGTCAGCGCTCAGGAATCGACCAAACCCGTGCGTTTCATGCTGCACGGCAACATGAGCCATGAGTTGCCGACCGAGGAGTATCTGCGCTTCGTCGAGGAGGCGCGACCCGACATCCTCATCATGGGCGTCTTCGACCAACGCCTCTACGCGCTCGCCGCCCCCGCGCCGAACTCCAAGAAGCCGCCGCTCGATGCGGCCGAGCATCTTGCTAAATGGAAAACCGTCGCCGAGCGATTGCATCGCAAGGGCATCCGCCTCATCGGGCAGATGGAGTTGTTCGTCGTCAGCGATCAACCCAAGGAACTCGTCGACGGCACGGGCTGGTTCGGTTTCTATGAGAAACACTGGAACGAGAAACTGCTCGGCATACGGCCGACGAAGACCGTGCGCGAGCTGCTCGCCCATTCCGATATCGCCGAGCATCTGAAGGACGACAAGACCGGTCTGTGCGGCTGTCGCATCAACGCCAAGGCGATCCTCGGCTGCGTCAATGGCCCCCACTGGGCCGAAGTGCAAAAGCGCATGGTCAAAGCAGCCATCGATCACGGCGTCGATGGCTTCATGACCAACCGCAATTTCTTTGAACACTGCGAGTGCGCCCACTGCCAGGAGCACTTCCGCCGGTGGCTCGGGGATCGCAATTCCGCGGAGGAATTGAAGAATCGCTTCGGCATTGGCAACCTCGCCACGCAGCGCCTTACTTGTGTCAGCGGCAACCATCGCACGCACGAAACGATGCCGGACGCGCTGCATCTGGAGAAGCTGCGCTTCGTCAAGAATCGCGTGCGTGAATTCTTCGAGGACGTCTACATCAAGCATGGCCGCGGCTTGAAGAAGGATTTGTTCGTCTCGCAGTGGAATCACATGGCGTACTTCGACGAGTTACATCTCGACAAGGGGCATCTGCCGCCATCGACGCGCACCAACCTGGCGCACGCACTCGCCGATGAACGCTGGGGCGTGCCCGCGAACCTGTGGGGCCGCGGTGAAGACTTGTTCTGGTACTGCAACTGGGGCACGACCCAGAACACGATTCTCGCCAAGGAATACGCCGGTGATACAGTCTTGTACGGACTCTATCTACGCGCGATGGCGCGCGGCAAGCCGTATGTGATCAACAAGTATGATTTTTATCGTCCGCGTGTGATGATGGCCGAGGCCGCCGCTCTGGGTTACGCCACCAACGCGATCGCCACGCCGTGGCAGCATGAGGAGGACCGCGCGGTCGTGTTGCGCTATTTTCGCTTTCTGCGCCAGCACGAAGATCTGTATCTTGGCACGACGCCCCATGCGGAGATCGGGTTGATCTTCCCGCGACGAGCGATCCATGCCGGCGATGCGTCTCCGCTGGAATACACCGAGGCTTGCGGTCGCGCCTTGATCCGCGCCCATCGGCTGTTCGACATGATCCCGGACGATCTCCTGGCGCAAACGCCGCTCGAGAGTTATCGCGCATTGATCGTCGCCGCTCCGGAATTTCTGCACAAGGACGAGCGTGCGGCGCTGCAAAAGTACACGGAACGCGGCGGTAAACTGCTATGGACGCCGGTCAGCCTTGAAGACCGGCAGCGAGCCGGCGCCATGAGCGTCGCTGCCAAACGCTTTCTTGTTGACCCGGCCCCGCTGCCAAAATCAACCCTTCGCGCCGCCGACGTTCGCACCAACGGGAAGGCGATTTTCACGGCATTGAAAGCCGTCGGCAACGATCGGGAACCGTGGAGCACCGTGAAAGCCCCCTGGACCGTCGAGGTGCACTCGTATCGACAGCCGGCCAAAAAACGCTCGATCGTTCACCTGGTCAACTACAACCACACCGAAAACGCCAAGGGGAAATCGGTCTCCGAGCGCGAGGCCCCGCTCGCCGCGAAGCCGACGCAGGTGCAACTGGCGTGGCCGGCCGCTCGGCAGATCCGACAGATCCGCTTTCTCTCTCCTGATGTGGAGGGCTCGCGAATTCTCCCCTTCCAGCATAAAGCCGGAATCCTGCACTTCACGACGCCGGCGTTCCTGGTCTACGGCGTTTGTGTCGTGGAAGCGGAGTGACCCAGCCGATTCGATACTCTGTGGGCCGTCCATTAAATAGCTTGACAACACGCTGGGGGGTGAGCACTTTGATAGGGCACATTCATCACGTTCCAAGCCACTCAACCGTCGTCCGGGTGATCGCGGATCCATTGCAAGAGCGCCGAATGGACATCGCGTGTCTACCTCGAGTTAGAGCCGGCTCATGACATTCACCAAATCGTTTGGCCATGGCGTTAGCCGTTCACGCTGGGTTCATTCGCGGTCGCGCCGGGGCCGGCTGGTCGAGTTGCTGGAAGACCGCTGCTTGCTCTCGGCCGCTGCCGAGATTCACTTGCTGTCCACGCCGAATGCCCCAGGCTTTGCCTCGCAATGGGACATGCCCAAGATTCAGGTTTCGCAAGCCTGGGACACCACCAAGTGATGCCCCAAGGATTCGGTGGCCCACATCGATACCGGCATCGATTACACCACCACGACCTCGACAAGAACGTTTGGATCAAGCAGGGAGAAATCCACGCCGAGTCGCCGCCGGCTCGGCCGCCGCTACGGGCAGCGCCTCTTTCACCAATCCGGACGGAACGCCGACCACTCCGCCTTCAAGCAAACACGGGTCGGCGGCGCTCAGAATGGTCACGGGCGTTGGGCGTTCTTTCTGTTAGACTTTCGTTCCTGGCTGTGGATCAGGGCACTGCCTTGGTAACTGTGCCCACCTGCAACGTCGCTGGCGTCGAACAAGCACACACGCAGCTACCCCGTTTGGAGGACATAGGGCGGGACCGCTAGTGTATTCACGTACGATGCCGCGCCGGCGCTCCCGTTGAACGAGGATCCGGCGGACCTCGGCTCGGTCCGGCCACGCACCCATTTCCCATTCGCGGCGGACATCAAGCGAAGCATGATCGCCTTCGCGACCGAGTTTTCTCACAAGAGGCAACCGCGGCCTCACAGACGCGCGTGCAACCGGTAACGCAGGCCCTTGCCGCCGGATCGATCACCGCGACCCTGAGCAAGATCCTCGGACTCGTGCTTTCATTGGCGATTTTCGCCTAGGGTGCGTTCTTCGACAAGGCCCAACGCACGGTGACCGCAGAGGAACCCGAACACACTCGGCTCGCCAAGAAGTAAACGACGAATCTGCACTAAAATGACAAGGCCGCCGATGTTTACATCGGCGGCCTCGCTCTTTTGGCGGCGAGCGGCTAAGAAGCTACGCTTTTTCCGGGACTGCGCCCGGAAAAAGTGGCCCCTGCGGGGCAGTTGATAAACTGTCTCCGAATCTTTTCGGAGGCTTACCATGGTTGCGACCGACCCGTTGGGCCTTGCTTACGCCGACCTGTTGGTCGGTCGA
>SHZY01000096.1 GCA_009692065.1 Gemmataceae bacterium | reverse complement strand
TGACGGTGACCTGTTGCGGACCGAGGTCCCAAAGCGTAAGTTGTTCCAGACAGCCTGTCATCATGATCTTGAGTCCTTTGGTTGTGGCAAGTTCGTATTCAGCTGCAACTTGTCTACAACCAAAGGCTCTTTTGGCAATTCACGGTGCGCTTTTCGGGCTAAGGGGGGATTATCGATGAACGAACCACGGCGTTCTTGGCTGCCTGCGCTGATCACGTTGACACTTCTGTGCGTCCAGTCGGTGCACGCTTCCGATTGGCCCGGCTGGCGCGGACCGACCGGCCTGGGCTACTGCGACGAAAAAGACCTGCCGCTTACCTGGAACGGCAAGACCGGTGAGAACATCGTCTGGAAGACCCTCCTGCACGGGGGTGCGAAGCGGGATCAGGACATGACCAGCCCCGGCTGGTCGTGCCCCATCGTCTGGAAGGACCGCGTCTTCATCACCACCGCGATCTTCCCGGAAGGGTTTTCGCACAAGGAACGACTCCCCATCATTGCCGAGCATCATGTCCTTTGCTTCGACGTCAAGGACGGCAAGCAACTCTGGAATACCGTCATTCCGGCGGGCAAGATCGTTACCCTGGTCGCCAACATTTATCACGGCTACGCGGTGTCAACTCCGGTCACCGACGGGAAGAGCGTCTTCGCCCTCTTCAGCTCCGGTGTCCTCGTCTCCCTTGATTTCGACGGCAAGATCCTCTGGCGTGAAGAGCTGCCGCGGCTCAAGGACTCTGAACCTGGCATCTGCAGTAGCCCGATCCTCTTCGACGACAGCGTGATCGTGCCCGGTTTGCAAGACATGGGGCTGCGCGCCCTTTACAAGAAAGACGGCAAGGTGAAGTGGGAGCAGAAGACCAAATTCCGCAACACGATGTCGACGCCCGCGCTGATTCGCATCCAGGACAAGCTGCAGCTCATCCACTACCCCGGCGGCATTCAGGGCCTCGATCCGACGACCGGCGATCTGCTCTGGACGTGCAAGGCCCCGTCGTCGCAGTCATCACCCGTCTTCGGCGCCGGCCTACTCTACGCCGACGCCTGTCGAGGGGGCAACAAGGGCGCCGCCATCGATCCAATTGGCAATGGCGACCTGTCAAAGACCAACGTCAAATGGGAATCCCGCGTTGAGGGCGTCGCCGGCAGTTCCGCCATCTTCGTGGATGGCTACATCTATCGCTCGAGCGGCAATTCCTTCATTCGCTGCTGGTCGATCAAGGACGGTGAGCTGGCAAGAGAAATCAACGCCCCGAGGATCACGCCGAGCGCCAGCCCGATTGCCACACCGGATGGCCGGATCTACTGGGCCAACCCCGGCAAGAGCTACGTCATCAAGGCGAACCCCAAGCTCGAAGTCCTGGCGACCAACGACCTCGACGACGACTACGACTTCACCACCGCCGCGATCTCCAATGGCCGCATTTATGTCAAGGGCCGGTCGTATCTGTGGTGCATCGGCAAGAAGTGAGAAGGCCCGTTCACTGTCAAGCAACGCAACTCCGCTTATCGGCTGAGATATGCCATGATGTCGTTGCTCCATGTGGGTGACCACATGAGGTATCCAGAGCCCGGGTTGCAAAAACTCAGGTTCGCCACACGATGCAACACGACCGCAACATGAGGCACTTAAGAAAAAACCCCTTGTTGCCAAGGGGTGAAGTCTCTTCGGATATCGCCCAGCATCACCAGGCATCAGCGAGGACGACGGGACTCGAACCCGCAACCTCCGGCGTGACAAGCCGGCGCTCTAACCAATTGAGCTACGCCCCCTTTTTTTTGGGCAGCAATTTATCATAGCTATTCCCTGGCTCGCAGCAAGCGAACCGAGTATTTTCCGGGTGTTTTTTGCTGGACACGTTCCTTGGCGCTCCGTTACACTCAAGGGCCGGCACAGCTTTACGCCCGAGGCGTGCGTTTCAGTGGTTTTACTGAAGAATTGCTTGTACGGGGGGGAATCCGTGTCTATAACGCCGAGCATGCTTGGGTCTATTAGAGCACACCCTTGCCGGTGCCGCGATGACAGCTTCCCGTTGTCACCCCCTTTGCCTTTCTCTTGTCCCAGGTCAACCATGCGGATTCTTCATGCGACGGCGTCAGGCCGCTGTGGACCTAGCTCGATTGCGTGATTTTCTTTGAAGGAGTCCCTCCGTGGCGAAGAAGTTGTATGTCGGAAACCTGCCGTATTCGGTTTCCGATTCCGATCTCCAGGCGATGTTCGAACCGTTTGGCGCGGTCGAATCGGCCCAGGTCATCGTGGATCGCGACACCGGGCGATCCAAAGGGTTTGGCTTTGTCGAGATGGCCAGCCCCCAAGAAGGACAGGCCGCCATTGAGGCCTTGCATGACAAGGACCTCGGTGGCCGCAAGCTCGTCGTCAACGAAGCTCGGCCACGTGAAGAGCGTCCGCGTGGCGGCGGTGGTGGTGGTGGCCGCGGCGGCTACGGTGGTGGTGGCGGCGGCAGGCGCTACTAAGGGTTTTCCCTCCACTCTGGCAATCTCGTAAACTCAACAAGCCGTCCTGGTTCCCCAGTACGGTTTGTTGAGTTTTCGACTTCCCGGTTAGCCGCGACGCGCAGCGGAGCGAGGTCAGCCCGGCCGCGCTCCGCTGCGCGTCGCGGCTAACCGCTCAATCCGATTCTTGCCGCAGTTCATCGAGTTCCTGTTCGAAACGCTCCTTGAGCATCTCCGCGGCACGGATCAGAGCTTGCAACGTCATTTCCTGGTCGAGACCGACTTGCAGGGGAAACGTCGCTTCGAGCATCGCGCTCAAGAAGCGGTCGTGGAGTTGTCGGTCGGCTTGAGTGAGTTGCATCGGCGTGCCCCTTTCCTATGGATCGGTCTGGCGTTATTGTAGCACGGAAGTCAAATCCTGTGTGGGACAAGATCAAGGAGCTGCGCCATGTTCGATTTTTGCCCGCACTGTGGACAAACTCTCGAACACGAACAAGTCGTGGGGCGTATGCTGGTCTGCGCCCATTGCGGCAAGGTCATCGGCTTCGTCGGCGCAGCCAAGTACGCCGACGTGGACGAAACCGAGGAACTGATCCGCGACCGGACGGTTGCGCGCTGCCCGGTCTGCCGGCAGGCGGTCGAAGTGAAGGCGGAAGGCGATCGAAGAACGCTGGTGCCGCACTATAGCGCGACCGATAAGGGCAAGATCTGCCTGGGCAGCGGCAAGGCGGCGGCAGCTGCAGCACTGCCAGTCGAACCAGCCCCCGCGCGGCCTGGAAAAGATCTGAGCGCCTACATGACGCGTGATATTCTCAAAGTAGTCTTGGCAAGGAGAAATGCTGAGCCAACGATCGAGGTGCTGACGCTGGAGTACCTCGACAAGACCGAACGCGTCCGCATTCAGATCGAGGCGTTGCGTGAGATGCTGGGAACCGACTTCCGCATGCAGGACTATCCGACGACCTTGAATCGGCCACACCTCGGCGTTTGGGCAAGCGCCGAGGCATGCGTGGTGGCGAGGAAGCACGAGCAAGGCGGGTATCAATCGCTCGCCGATGGAGACGTTGCGGCGGTGCTTGCGGACCTGGGACTTTCCAAGCGGCTGTTCTTGCCGTGACCGAGGAAATCAGGGGCGACCGAAGCGATTGCCCAAGAACGACGGCCTAGCCGCGAGGGCGAGGGGTTTCGCAGCGTTGTCAAGGCTCGCTGAGGGATTTCCGCTTTCCTGTTTTTTTTCCTTATCCTTGCTGTCGTTCTGCTTCTCGCCCTGGTCGCCTGATTGGCCATTCTGTTTTTCACCTTGATCGCCTGATTGGCCATTTTGCTTTTCGCCCTGATCGCCTGATTGGCCATTCTGTTTTTCGCCTTGCTCGCCGGCCTGGCCATTCTGCTTTTCGCCCTGCTCGCCGGTCTGGCCTTTTTGTTCGTCGGATTTGCCGTTCGCCGGCTGGCTCTTCTTTTGCGTGGGCTGAGTACCTTGAGCCTGGACATCAAGCAGTACTGCGGACCCAATCAAACCCGCGGCGATCAGGATTGCAACGCCGAATCCACGTGTGCTGGACAACATGAAAAGTCTCCTGTGTGTAAAGAAGATTGTTACCGTGGTTCAACGACGCCGAAGCTTATTGGTCACCCTGGCCGTTCTGTCCGTTCTGTTGTTCGCCCTGTTGCCCGTTTTGGCCGTTCTGTTGTTCACCCTGTTGGCCGTTTTGGCCGTTTTGCTGGTCCCCTTGACCGCCGTTTTGCGGGTTTTGCTGATTGGCTTGGACGATGATTTGCGGATTGTTCTGCAGATTCCTCTGCATGCCGTTTGGCAGCTTCTTCTGCTGGTTCTGCTGAACCGCGTTCAGCTGTTTCTTCTGCTGGTTGAATTGGCCGGCATTCGCCTGTTTCTTTTGCTGATTGACCTGCGCGACGTTCGACAGGTTCTTCTTCTGGAACGGCTGGGCGGCCTTGGGCACGACGCGAAAGTTGCCCATCGGCTGCTTCTGGGCGGCTTTGGGCAGCGGTCTGTTCTTGCCTGGTTGGCCGGCGACTTCGGTGGCGCCAAGAAAAATCGCCAGGCAGGCCGTGAACAAAGTGATGATACCCCATCGTCCGGTTGCGGCTGACATGATCGATCTCCTTTGGTAGATGGATTAACGGTTATTCTGGTTGCCTTGCTCGTTCTTGCCGTCGTTGTTCTGGTTGTTCTTGTTGCCCTGCTCGTTCTTACCGTTGTTCTGGTTGTTCTGTTCGCCGTCGTCGCGATTGTTCTGCTGGCCGTCGTCGCCGAAGACGCGGTTCTTGCCGGCGCCGAGAATCTGGCTCTTGCCGCCCGCATCCACCCGCACCGAGCCCTCGGTGACCAAGACGTTCATCGCGAGTTTCCCCTTGGCGTCGGCCTTGCCCTTGCGCTGCGGTTGCAGTTTGACCGAGAACGCCGTTCCCAGCGCCGTTACGTTGCCCACCGGCGTCTTGACCTGGAAGACGCCGCCGCCGTGGACGACCTGAAATTTTCCGCCTCCCTGAGTCAGTTCGATGGCTTGCCGAGCGTCGCCAGGATCACGCTGAATCAAGGCCTTGCTCGTCGGCTCAAACTCGGCGCGAGAGCCATCGGTCAGGCGTAGCACCGCAGGCGAAGCGCCGACGACCTCGAACCACTCGCCGGCCGCAATGCGTTGGGCCTCCTGGCCGCCCGTCGTGACGTTGCCGGCAAGCAGTTCCAGGGCCAAAGTCTCTGGTCGGCTCCATTGATAGGCGAGAAATGCGCTCACGGTCAGGAGTAACGTTGCCGCCATTGCCGCGAATGGGACAAACCAGCGGCGAAGCGATCGGGCCGGCGTCTGTACGGGCCGAGTCATCGGGAGATTGCTGCCAAACGCCTTGCGGAGTTGCACTTCCAGGAGAACGCGCTCGACGAACCGCCGGCGTTTGGTTGGCTCATCCCGCAGCAGTTTTTCAAGCTCCGCAGTCTCCTCCGCAGTGGCTTCGCCGCCTTGATAGCGATCCAGCAGCATTTCGAATCGGTCGGCGTCCATGATCACGTTGCCTCTCGCATGCGCAGTCGGCTGTTGATGCAGTCGGCCAAGACCTTGCGCGCCCGCGACAGGGCCACCTTGACCGAGTTTTCTTCCCAGTTCATCCCGGTGGCGATCTCCCGTAGCGATTTCCGCTGGCCGTAGAAGCCGTTGATCGCCTCGCGGCTTCTGCCCGTGAGCCGGTCGATGCATTCCAGAAGGAATTGCATCCGCAGGCGATGTTGCTCCAGAGCCGGCTCATTCTCGGCGAAGGCGAGCGTGACGACTTCCATCATCGCCTCGGTGGGTTGCTCAACCGCCTCGCGCTTGGTCTGCTTGCGGTAGTATTCGGCGACGCGGCGGCTGACGATTTCGCGAGTCCAGGCCAGGAAGTTGTTGACGGCGGCCTCTTTGCGATCCTCTTCCATGACCACCATGGCGACTTCCTGGAAGATCTCCTCGGCGACATCGTAATTTCGGGTCAAGGCGACCGCGAAACCAAGGATGGCATCGCGGTTGTCGAGGAACTGCTTGATTAATTGACCCTGAGCCATGATCAGTCTCCTAGATACAAGGGGTGACTTGCCTCAAAAGGTTAGCAAAAAAAAACGGCCCGCACGAGAATATTTCTCGTGCGGGCCGATCGAGGCCTCAATACGCGGTCGTCGATAGGGGTAGCCGCCTGGGCTGGGAGGGCGAGGCTCCCGCCGAGCCGTGGACGGCAAGTGATCATTGCAGACGCCGGCTCGGCAGGAGCCTCGCCCTCCCAACCACAAGTGAATTTGAAACAGCTTCTAATTCAATAGCGCCCCGACTTCCTTGCACAGTTTCTCGGCGTCGACTGGCTGCGGCGCCTCGGCGATGACGCGGACGATCGGTTCGGTGTTGCTGGGCCGGACGTGGACCCAGCGATCGGGCCAATCGAGCCGCAGGCCGTCGAGCCGGTTGGCCTTGGCCTCGGGCCAGCGCGATTCCAGGGCGGCGTTCAGCTGCGGCAGCCGTTCGCGTGGCACGGTGTACTTGTCCTTGACGATGGCGTAGCTTGGCAGGTCGGCGACGATCTGGCTGAGCGACTTGCCCGACTCGGCAAGCAGTTGCAACACGAGTCCCATGCCGATGAAGGGATCGCGGACCCAGCCGACGCGTGGGTCGATGACGCCGCCGTTGCCTTCGCCGCCGAGGACCGCATCGACTTCGCGCATCTTTTCGACGACGTTCGCCTCGCCAACCGCAGCGCGATGGCACGGCACGCCGAACTGCTGGGCGATGTCTTCGGTGACGCGCGAGCTCGACATGTTGATGACCACCGGCCCGCGCTGCTGCTTGAGCCGACACATCACTGCGAGAGCCAGCGTCAACTCCTCGCCGATGTAATGGCCCTGTTCGTCGATGATGGCGAGCCGATCGGCATCGGGATCAAGAACGAAGCCGACGTTAGCCTGGTTCTGCGGCACGAGGGGCAGGATCGTCGTGAGATTCTCGGCAAGCGGCTCCGGTGGATGCACGAAGTTGCCGTCGGTGTCTCCACCTTGCAAGACGGGCCGCACATGCAGCGATTCGAGCAGCGCTGTCCCGAGCGGACCGCCGGCGCCGCAGTTAGCGTCGAGCAGCACGCAAAACTTACCGGTGCGGATGCGTGCGGCATCGACGAGTTCCAGCACGCGCTCGCGATGCCAATCCGTTGCACGGCCAGCGTCAAAGGCTTTGCCGAGCTTGTCGTGCGAGACCAACGCGAACGTGCTCGTGTCGAACAATTCCTTGACGTCTTTTCCCTTGGCCAAGGACAAGACGGCGCCGTCCGAGCCGAAGAGCTTCAAACCATTCCACGGCGCGGGATTATGGCTCGCGGTTATTTGTACGCCGCCGGCAGCGTCGAGTTTGCGCACGGCGAGGCCGACGGTGGGCGTCGGCATGATGCCGAAGTCGAGGATCTCGCAGCCGCACGATGCCAACCCCGCGATGACGGCATGGCGCATCATCGTACCGGAGGGGCGCGAGTCACGCGACAAGACGACGCGGCCGCCCTTTAAGTAAGTTCCGAGCGCCTGTGCAAACGCCAGCGCGATTGCGGGCGAGAGGCCGGCGCCGATGATGCCGCGGATGCCGGAGACGCTGACGATCAGGTCGTTGGTTGGGGTGGGCATGAATTCTCCGGTCGTTTACGCTTCCGGTTCGCCAGGGTTAATGTTCAAGGTCGATCAAGGCGGAGGCCGATGAAGAATGAACGGGCTGCTCGCCTCATGTCAGGTGTAGAAAATCTATGAAGACTGGTGAACGCTGGTCATCCTGGCAATCATGGTCGGCGGCCTTACTGCTGCTGCCGCTGCTTCTCTCAGCGCCGGGCTGCGCCAAGGATCGCGCCGCGGTGGGCAAGAACCTGATGACACCGCAGAACGCCCAGCATCCCAATGAGGCGGCGCCGCACTATCGCGTCGGCTGTCCCGACGTCATCGAGCTGACTATCCCATCGCGCACCGAGTTCAACGGGCGCTATTCGATTCATCCCGATGGCCGCATTGACCTGGGCGATTACGGCAAGCTGCGCATCGAAGGCCAAACGCCCAGCGCGATCGCCACCATGATGGCCGAGGAAATCGGCATCAATCAGGCCGACATCTCCGTGCGCGTCGCCGAGTACCGCAGCCAGCATGTACTCCTCTTCGGCGAGGTGATCGGCTTGCAGCGCAGCGTTCCCTATCGCGGACCGGAGACGGTGCTCGACCTCCTCCAGCGCGTCGGCGGTATCACGCCGGGCGCGGCGCCGCGCGATGTCTATGTCGTTCGGCCGCACCTGGGCGACAACCAGCGGCCCGAGGCGTTTCATGTCGATCTGCACGCCATCGTCTTGAAGCATGACCACAAGACAAATATCCGGCTTCAGCCTTACGATCAAGTCTATGTCGGCGAAACCCGCAAGGCCCAGATCGAGAAGGCGATTCCACCCTGGCTAAGAGGCCCGTTCCAGGCAATCTGGGATGCTAAGCCCGTCGCTGGCAAAGAAAAGCAAGAATCGCAGCCTCGCTAGATATGGCTGTTCGCAAAGATTAACCACAGAGACACAGTGACACAGAGAAAACAAAGATGGAGGGTGGCTTACCCACGCTCCTAAATCGACCTCATTGTATTCCACCTATCTCCTTGTATGCCATTTCTCTGTGTCACTGTGTCTCTGTGGTTAGTCCCTCCGATACTCTCGCTCAACTCGCCTTGTTTGCAGCAAATCGTTTCGATATAGCGTAGCCCTCTTTGCAGATCAGGAACCGTTTCCGGGTCAAACCGGGAGGAGAGAGGTTATGCGGAACTGGATAGCGAAATTGCAAGCCAACCCCTGGCTGGTCAAGCGTTTGGTCGTCCTTGCGCTCCTCGTCGCCGTCGGCGCGGGGGGCTTCTGGTGGGGCCGCAAGCAAACCGCCGGCGGCTCGGCGACAAAGGACGGCCCGAACGACGATCCCCGGTCAAACAATGGCCGCGTGGTCGCCTACATCTACGGCGACCAGCCGGTCCCGCGCGAGGAACTCGCCGAATACCTCATCGCACGCTTCGGCCAGGAACGGTTGGCGCCCATGGTCATGCGCAAGATCGTTGACATCGAATGCAAAAAGCACGACATCTACGTCACCGAAGGGGAAATCAACCAGCGCCTGGACATGGAACTCCGCGCCATCGGCGGCGCCACGAAGATGCCGCTGGAACAATTCGAAAAGACCGTCTTGCGGCAATGGGGACAAACCCTTTACGAACACCGCGAAGACGTGCTACGGCCCAAGATCATGATCGAGAAACTGGTTCGCCAGACCCTCAAGGTCACCGAAGAGGATGTGAAAAAAGGCTTCGAAGCGAAATATGGCCCGAAGGTCGAGTGCCGCATGATCGTGCTCGATGGCAAGACCATGAGCATCAACCAGAAGGTGTGGGAGTACGCCAAGAAGGGCCGCGCGGAATACCTGGACCAGGCCAGCAAACAGCCCATCAAGCAACTGGCTGACGCGGCTGGAAAAGTGCCGCCGTTCCACAAGCACCTCGGCGAACCCACGCTTGAGGAGACCGCGTTCCGCATGAAGGAAGGCGACATCAGCGCGCTATTACCGATGAATGACGGCACGTGCGTTATTTTGTTGTGTGAAAAACACCTGCCCGCGGACTTTCTGGCGAAATACCAGGATGTGCGTGCCCAGCTGTCACGGGAGCTCTTGGAAATGCGCGTTCAGCAGAAGGTGCCGGAAGTGTTTGCGAAGATGCGCGAAGCCGCCCGGCCGGAGCTGTTCCCGCTGTCGCCGCTGTCGTCGAACATTCAAACCACGTCGTTCACGCGCGAGTCGGTCAGCAAGGTGGAGGTGCCCCCGGCGCCGGTGCAGGGAGAGGTGAAGGTGGGCCCGGGCATTGAGAAAGGCCAAGCGCCGCCCGACATGCCGCCGGTGGTCAAGGGTCTGCCGAAGCCGCCGGAAGTCAAGGATCCGCCGAAGACGCCGGAGAAAAAATAGACAAACTCTGTTGTGGCACGGTCTCCTGACCGTGCCACAACCGTACTGCCCGCGCTCCCCTTCGGATCGCGGCTAACCAAGGAAGAGAAACCGATGCTCATGCGCCGAATCTGGATGTCCGTGCTCACCGGCCTTCTCGTGACGAGTATCCTGCACGCCCAGGCGGTCAACCTGACCGAGGCGCCGCTGCCGGACCGTTGCTTTCGCAACGAGCTGTCGATGCAGCTCGAAGGCAAGATCACGGTCAAGCAGGACGGCAAGGATGTCGCCTATCCGCACAAGGCCCAGGCCAGGCACGTTTTCATGGAGCGATTCCTTGAAGCCAGTGACGGCGTCGGCGACAAGGCCGCCCGGCAATACACGAGCGCGGAAAGCACGATCACCTTCAATAACAACGATTCCACCAAACGCTCGCTGCGCGCCGAGCGCCGCTTTCTGGTCACGCAGCGCATCAGCAGTCACGCGGTCACCTTCAGCCCGAACGGCGTCATGACGCGAGAGGAAATGGAACTCACCGAACACTTTGACACGATGGCCGTCAGTGGACTCGTGCCGGGCAAGACCATCGACGTCGGCAAGAGCTGGAAGATCGCCGATCGCGCCGTCGCCGCACTGTGCGAGCTCGACGGGTTGACGATGCACAATCTCGAAGGCAAGCTCGAAGCGGTGAAAGGCAACCTGGCCCAGATCAAGATCGTCGGCAACGTGCAGGGCATCAACCTCGGCGCCCAGGTCGCCATGATCATCAACGCCAAGGCCGACTTCGACATCAAGGCCCAGCGCATCGTCGCCCTCGAATGGAACGAGACGGACGCCCGCCATCAAGGCCCTGTCACCCCCTCCCTCAGCGCCGAGGTGACCATCAAGCTGACGCGCACGCCGATCGAGGAGCCGGAGGAATTGAATAAGATTGCCCTCGTCAAGGTGCCGACGACCAAGGCGCCGCCGGCCGAGCTGACAAACATCCGCCACGACGACCCCAAGAACGGCTATACGCTCCACCATGCCCGCAGCTGGCACGTCGTCAGCCCCGAAGATGGCCCGCAGCTCGTCCTGCGGCATCTCGAGCGCGGCGATTTCATCGCGCAGGCGACGATCACGTCCTGGAAGAAGGCCGACCCGAAGAATGTCATGGCGATCGGCGACTTTGCGGACCTGATGGCCAAGACGCTTGGCTGGGCCGAGGACAAGGAGATCGAGCGCAAGGAATTCAAGGCCGAGGAGCGGGCGAAGGGACATCATGCCGTCTATCGCGTGGTCGCCTCCGGCACGCTCGATGGCGTTGCCACGGTGCAGCATTTCTACCTAATCGTCAGCCCGCAAGGGGAGCAGCGCATCGTCACGTTCTCCGTGGTGCCGCAGCACGTGCAGCGCCTCGGTGCGCGCGATCTAGAATTGATTCGCGAATTGGCATTTCCGTAAGCAAAGAAGATAGAACCACGGGGGGGAACTGGGAACACGGGGAGAAGACTGAGTTGGATTTCTCAGGCCTTCCCCCGTGTTCCCCGTTCCCCCCCGTGGTTCATTTATTTGGCCGGCGTGGCTGGGGCGGGTTTGTCCGCGGGCTTTGCGTCCTGCGCGAAGCGGGCGATGAACTCGGGCAGCTCGACGCCTCCGATATCCTTCATCACTTGCATCATGGGCGGCATGGTGTGGGCCATGCCTTGCAGGAACTTTGAGGTGTTGCTGGAGCCGTCGCCGTTGCCGCCGTTCTCCCACACAACCACTTTGTCGAACTTGATATTGGAGATTGCCAGGGCCGACGCTTGCGCGAGATGGTCGAGGTGCTCCAGCATCAGAATCTGAAACGCCTGCTGAGAGCCGCCGCAGGCGTCGATGATGCGCTTCAGGCCTTCACCCTTCTTGGCGAGAATTTCAAACTGGCCGCGAGCCTCGGCGTCGAGCTTGGCGAAGGTCGCAGACGCCTGGCCCTCGGCTTCGATACGGCGCTTCTCAGCCTCGGCCTCGGCATCGACGATAATTTTGGCCTTCAAGGCCTTGGCGGGAGCTTCGACCTCGGCCCGGCGCTCGGCCTCGATGCGTGCGGCCTGGGCAAGAGCCGCCTTGGCCTGGGCGCGGTGCTGGGCTTCCTGAACGGCCGCCTCGGCTTCACGCTTGCGGGTTTCGCCGAGCTGGAACGCCTCGGCTTGCTTGACCTGCAAGTTCGCCTGCGCCAGAGCAACCTCGGCCTGGGCGTGCGCCTCGCCGGTGATCGCCTTGGCATTGGCGTCGGCAATGGCGATACGCATCGTCCGCTCGGCGTCCTTGACCTGGGCTTCTTTTTCGAAGGCAGCGGTCTCTTCGCCGACCTTCGTTTCCTTTTCGAGCTGGGCGACACGGACGGCCTGCTCGCGCAAGGCCTCGCGGGTGCCGATCTCGCGCAGCTTGGTCGCATTGGCCACCTGGATCGACTTGACGCGTTCCGCCTCCGCGACGCCGATCTGCCCGTGCTTTACCTGCTCGGCGACGTCAATCAAAGCCTGTTGCACCGCCTGCGACGCGGCCTTGCGGCCAATGGCCTCGATGTAGCCGGACTCGTCGGTGATGTCGGTGATGTTGACGTTGATCAGCACCAGGCCGATCTTCTTCAGCTCGGGTTCGAGCGACGACTGGATGCTCTGCAAGAACTTGTCGCGATCGCGGTTGATCTCGTCGATCTTCATTGACGCGATGACCTGGCGGAGCTGACCGACGATCATGTCGCCCGCTTGCTGCTTGATTTCTTCAGTGTTGAGGCCCAGGAGGCGAATGGCCGCGTTCTGCATCACCTCCGGATCGGTGCCGATGGCGACGGTGAAGACGCTCGGCACGTTGATGCGGATGTTCTCCATCGACAGGGCGCCCTTGAGCGGCACCTCGATCTGAATCGGTTCGAGGCTCATGTAGGCATGATCCTGCACGAGCGGCAGAACCAGGCGAGCGCCGCCGTGCAGACAGCGTGTCCCCGTCGCGCTGCCGGTGAACTTGCCAAAGATCACCAGCACCTGGTTGCTGGGACAGCGCCGGTAACGCGTCAGGAACATGATGGCAATGATGAAGAACACCATCCCCACCAGCGCGATCAGGACCAGGTAAGGCCAATCGAGCGGCAGGTTCAAGTCACCTTTGCCGAGCTGAGCGAACAGAATGTTGGACATGGTGGTTCCCTTTGCGTGTATTGGACAAAATCATTCCTGCGCCGGTGCGACCTCAACTGCATCCGACCCGATCACGGCGACGACGACGACTTTGGCGCCGACGGCGAGCGCGTCCCTGGCGGTGACGGCCTGGTACTCCATCGTTCGGCCCATGAGGCTGAGGTGGACCTTGCCCGCGCCGGCATTGGCGCCGGGAATCGGCAAGTAAACCGTGCCGATGCAGCCGACGGCCCTGCCGATGCGCACTGTGCCGTCCATGTTGAGCCGGGCCAGGAGTTTCATGATCCAGCCGACAAAGAACAATGCTCCGACCCCCGCGGCGATGGCGGCGAGAATGGTGACGGGCTTATCCCCGTCGCCATCCCACTGGCCGCGAATGCCGATCAGCCCGACCAGTCCGAAGAACGCCAGGCCCGCGGAGACCGTGCGGAACGTCAACATGCCGAGGAACCAGGTGGAATTATCGCCATGCCCGCCGTGGTGGTCCGCGCCGCCGCCGTGCCCCGCGACGTCAACGTGGTCGCCGCCGGCCATGTCATGATGCCCGCCAAGCCCGAAGAGCGTCATGAGGAACTGGCAAGTGATGAGCGTGCCGCCGATCAACGCACAGATGATGTAGGTCGTCTCCATGTGTTACTCCTCGCCTTGGCCGGGAATCCGATGACACGTTGGCCATCCATTATCTGTGGATGAAATGCCGCCCGCAAGAACCCCTGTGTGTTACGCCTGCGAAATCCAGGCATTTTGTGCCGATTTTGCCGGTCGTGCGGACGGCCAGGGTTTCTACCTGTAGTTCGGCATCACCCCCTCGCCATTTGAACGAATTGCAGCGGTGGGTGGATTTGAACCAACGTCTAATCCGAGCCCGAGCGCCAGCGAGGGTCCGCGTCTGCCACCTCGCTGGCGCTCGGGCTCGGACATTTCACGGCATCATCTTCTCGTGAATGCGAATCAAAAAGTGCTGGTCTTCATCGATCTCAAGAAGCGTATTCTGCCCAAGCAGATTGGTGTTGATGACCCCGCGCACCCGGAAGCGCTCCTCGGCGGCGACCACTCTGCCCTTCGCGGCGTCGAACAGGATCGTGCCCTCGGCTTGCTGCGGCTGGAATTGAGCGCCGTTGATCTTCATGCCCGCAATCATGCCGGCGTTGGGAGCGCGGTAGGCGAGCTGCAAACCGTAGGCGACCTTGTGCAGGTTCTGCTGCTGGCCGACGTAGGCGTAGTTGATCTTGCCGTGCCACGAGCCGAGGCCGCCCCAGTTGTGCGTCATCGGCTTCGACCAGCGGTCGTTGACCTTGAGGGGTTGATCCATCTGAAAGAAGGTGACCTGGGCGAGTTCCTTCCAGCCGTCGCGATCTAAAAGCGAGGCCATCTGCATGCCGGCGCCGCCGTTGACCTTGAAGTTGCCGACCTTCGCACCTCCCGCGCCGCCTTCCAATTTGGTGACGTCCATCTGCGGACTCAGGTGCAAGGTGTGCGTGGTGCCCGGCAATTGGCCGACGGCGCCGCCGATCGTCGATCGCGTCAGGTCATCGGCCTGGAGTAGACGCGCACCTTCGACCTTTTGCACGACGACCAGGGAGCCGTCGTCGTTCACCTTTTGCACCGTGAAACGCGATACGATCTGATACTGCAAGAGCGACGCCACCGCGATCCCTTGCACCTTGAACGTCGGCTTCTGCGTGACCACGAGTTCTTGCAGAAACGTATCGCCGGCCTTGAGCTTCCACACCAGCTTGAGCGGCTCCATCACGTTCGGCTTCTTCACGACGAGCGGCGGATCCTTTTCTTTTTCCTTCGGCTTCGGCGGATCCTTCTCCTTCGGCTTGACCGGATCCTTTTCCTTGGGCTTGACCGGCTCGATGAGCGGCGGCTCTTTTTCCTTCGGCTTGACCGGCTCGACCACCGGGTCCTTCGCCTTGATCGGTTCGAGCACGGGCTTTTCCCGCGGTTGTGTCTCAGGCGGGTCGGGCTCGATCGGGGCCGCCTGGCTCTTTTTTTCGGGGGGCGGTGCAGCGTCGATCGGGCGTTGCCTGACTGGCGGGGTGTCGTCGATCTGTGCGATCGGCGTCGGCTCAATCGACTGTTCGCGTGTCAACCACCATACGAGCGCGGCGCCCGTCGGCAACAATACCAGCGCGCAGAGCGCCGTCAGGACGGCGGCAGACCGGCGGAACGAGCGTGGCACGGCCGGCTTGCTTTTCGTTCGCGTTGACGCCAGCACCCCCATCGCCGGCACCGTCAGCGCCTTGCCGCAGCCAACGCAGGCCAGCGTCTGCCCCGCCGCCGTATTTGCGACGGTTTGCTGCTGGCCACAGGCGCAAGTCAAGGCGATCGGCATGGCCTTGATGATAGCACAACCGGCGTCCAGTCGCGCGGGCAATCCTTACAATATCGAACACCTCCGTTCTTCGTTTGAGGAGATGCTCATGCGTGCCGTCGTCACCGCGTTGACGCTAATCTCAGTGGTTGTGTTCCCATCCTTGCTGTCGGCCCAGACGCCGGCGATCCGCATCCTGTTTCTCGGCGACAACGGCGGCCATCGCCCCAATGAACGCTTTCGCCAGTTGCAGCCCGTGCTGGAAAATCGCGGCATCGAATTGAGCTACACGGATACGGCCGACGCGCTCAACGCCAAGACGCTGGCACGCTATGACGGCCTGTTGATCTACTCGAATCTCACCAAGATCACGCCCGAGCAAGAGAAAGCCCTGCTCGATTACGTCGAGTCGGGCAAGGGGTTCATCCCGTTGCATTGCGCGTCGTACTGCTTCCTCAATTCGCCCAAGTACATCGAGCTCGTCGGCGCCCAGTTCAAGTCGCACGGCGCCGGCATCGTTCGTACCACGATCGCGGAGCTGAACCATCCGATCATGAAGGGCTTTGCTGGCTTCGAGAGCTTCGATGAAACGTACGTCCACACCAAGCACAACGAGAAGGATCGCACCGTCCTCGAATATCGCGTCGACAAGAAGGGCAAGGAGCCGTGGACCTGGGTACGCACGCAAGGAAGAGGGCGCGCCTTCTACACCGCCTGGGGACACGACGAGCGCACCTGGGGCAACGCGGGGTTTCACGATCTGGTCGAGCGTGGGATTCGGTGGGCGGTCGGCGGCAAAGCCCAGGGACAGCCGTCCCTGGGCTTTCCTGAGATGACGAAGCTCGCCAAAAACGTCAAGCCGTTCGATTACAAGGATGCGAAGATCCCCTTCTACGTGCCGAAGTTCGGCGGCAAGGGCCCGCTCACCAGGATGCAACTGCCGCTCGACCCCGCCGAGTCGATGAAGCACTTCGTCCACCCGACCGATTTCGAGCTGAAGCTGTTCGTCTCGGAACCACAGATCAAGCGGCCCATCTGCATGAACTGGGACGAGCGCGGCCGGCTGTGGATCGCAGAGTCGGTCGATTACCCGAACAACCGCCAACCTCAAGGAGAAGGCAACGACCGCATCGTCATCTGCGAGGACACCGACGGCGATGGCGTCGCCGACAAGTTCACGGTGTTCGCCGACAAGCTGTCGATCCCGACGAGCTTCACCTTCGCGCACGGCGGCATCGTGGTCATGCAAGCTCCGCACACGCTGTTCCTGCGCTCCACCAAAGGGGATGATAAATGCGACGAACGCAAGATCCTCTTCAGCGGCTGGGGCGCCGGCGACACGCACGCGGGCCCCAGCAACCTGCACTACGGCTTCGACAACTGGATCTACGGCATCGTCGGCTACTCCGGCTTCAACGGCGCCGTCGCCGGCGAACACCACAAATTCGGCCAGGGCTTCTTCCGCTTCAAATTAACGTCCGAGCCTGAAGCGTTAGCGAAGATTTCCGTCTCCAAACTCGAATTCCTCCGCTCCACCAGCAACAACAGCTGGGGCGTCGGCTTCAGCGAAGAAGGCCTCCTCTTCGGCTCCACCGCGAACGGCAACCCCAGCGTCTTCATGCCGATCCCAAATCGCTACTACGAGAAAGTCCGCGGCATGTCGGCTTCGGTGCTGCCGACTATTGCCGAAAGCAACAGATTCTATCCGATCACGGACAAGGTCCGTCAGGTCGATTGGCACGGCGGCTTCACTGCGGCCGCGGGGCATGCGCTCTACACGGCGCGCACTTATCCGAAGGAATACTGGAACCGCGTCGCGTTTGTGACGGAGCCGACCGGACATCTGGTCGCCAGCTTCGTCCTCGACAAGCAGGGGACCAACTTCAGCTCCAAGAACTCTTGGAACCTGCTGGCGAGCGACGACGAATGGTCGTCTCCGATCATGGCCGAGGTCGGGCCGGACGGTAATGTCTGGATCATCGACTGGTACAACTACATCGTCCAGCACAACCCGACGCCGCCCGGCTTCAAGAACGGCAAGGGTAATGCTTACGAAACCCCGCTGCGCGACAAGACCCACGGCCGCATCTATCGGCTCGTAATGAAGAACCAAGACGCCCAGGGCCGACAGGCCCTGGGATACGCGCCACTGAAAACACCCGAGCAAATGGTCGCTGCCCTCAAGAGCGACAACCTGTTCTGGCGCAAGCACGCGCAACGGCTCCTGGTCGAGCGTGGCAAAAAGGATGTCGTTCCGGCGCTGCTCAAATACCTGTCGATTTTCACGTCGGTCGATGAAATCGGCTTGAACGGCGGCGTTATCCACGCGGTATGCACGTTGCACGCGCTTGGCGCTTTTGAAAAGGCGCTGGACTTCCGAGAGGAAAACGCCGCGGAAATACGGGCATTGGCAAAAGGGGTCATCCACCGTTCGGCGGGGGTGCGCCGCAACACGGTCCTGGCTCTGCCACGCTCCGAGGTTGGGGCAGAATTCATCGGCTTCACCGAGCTGCTTGCCGACGATGATCCGCATGTTCGCCTCGCCACGTTGTTGACCCTCGCGGACATCCCGAAACGCAACGCCGAAACCGCGGCCAAGCTGCGCGAAGCCGCCCAGGACAAGCGTAATCTCGCCGATCGCGCCCTTCGCGACGGCTTGATCATGGCCGCCGCAGCCGACCCGCAATCGTTTTTGCAAAGCAAAGCCGAGGAGAAATCGCCGGATCCCGCCTATCTCGATATCGTCCGCACCGTCGCCGCTCATTACGCCGCCAGCAAGGACAGCCGGATCGAGGAATTGCTTGCATCCCTATCGAAAGCACATCCGGATTACATTGATGCGGTGCTGGACGGCACGCTGAAGGGCCTGTCCAAGTATCGCGAGTTCAAGGAAAGCGACGCCGCCGCGCGCCACATGAAGGAAATTTTCCTCAAGGTTCCCGCGGCCGGCAAAGGCAAGGTGATTCGCCTCGCCAAGCTCATGAATGTGGCCGGTTTCGACAAACAACTTGGCGAAATCACCGCAAACCTGACCAAGACGCTGGCTGACGAGAAGCAAAGCGACGACGCACGCCTCGCCGCCGCTCAACAGGTGCTCGATCTACAGCCGAATGACGCCAAGCTGGCGGAAAAGCTGCTCGCGCTGATCACGCCGCGCTCGTCGCCGCAGTTCAGCAACGGCATTATCGAGGCGGTTGGCAACAGCGGCGGAGCCGGACCGCACTTGCTCAAGCTCATGCCGACCTTTACGCCGCAAGCACGCACCACGGCGTTGCGTATCCTGCTGAGCCGGGCGGAATCGACGCGGCAATTTCTCGACGCCGTCGAAAAGGGCACGATGACGTTCAGTGAGTTGCCGCTCGATCAGAAGCAGGCGCTCGCAGGCCACCCGGACAAGGCGATTGCGTCCCGCGCCAAGGCGCTGCTTGCCAAAGGGGGCGGGTTGCCGAATGCCGATCGGCAGAAGGTGGTCGAGGAATTCTTGCCGCTCCTCAAGAAAACCGGCGAGGTCGCGTCCGGCAAGGCGATCTTCAAGAAGCATTGCGCCATTTGCCATACGCATTCCGGCGACGGCGCCAAGATCGGGCCGGACCTCAGCGGCGTCGCGGCTCATACGAAGGAACACCTGCTCATCGACATTCTCGATCCGAGCCGGGCGGTCGAGGGGAATTTTCGCGTCTACACCGTCGAGACGAAAAAAGGGCTCACGTTCGCTGGTCTCCTGGCATCCGAGACCAAGACGACGATCGAACTGTTCAACGCCGAAGGCAAGAAGCTTGTCGTCGAACGCGACGATATTGAGCAACTCATCGCCTCAACCAAATCGCTGATGCCCGACGGCTTCGAGAAGACGGTCAACCAGCAGGAACTGATCGATCTCCTGGAATTCCTCACCGCGCGCGGCAAATTCGTGCCGCTCTCCCTCGACAAGGCCGCCACCATCGTCAGCACGCGCGGCATGTTCTACTCGAAGGACGCGACCGTCGAACGGCTGATCCTGCCCGACTGGTCGCCGCGCGTCGTGAAGGGGGTACCGTTCCAGTTCGTCGAGCCGCTGAATGACAAGAAGCCGAACGTGATCATGCTCTACAGCCCCCACGGCGAGGTTTCGCGAGGAATGCCGAAGGCCGTGAGGATGGATTGCAATCTGCCCGCGCGGACGATCCACATGCTCTCGGGCGTCAGCGGTTGGGGCTATCCGTACGGCAAATCAGGCGGCACGGCGATGATCGTGCGGCTCCACTACGCTGACGGCAAAACGGAGGACCACGCCCTCAAGGACGGCGAGCACTTCGCGGATTACATTCGCAAGGTCGAGGTGCCGAAGTCGGAGTTCGCGTTTCTGATGCGCACCCAGCAGATACGCTACCTGAGCGTGACGCCGAGCCGCGATGCCGCTTTGACAGCGATCGAGTTCATCAAGGGGCCGGACCCGTCGGCGCCGATCGTGCTGGCGGTGACGGTGGAGACGAGGTGATTGCCGCTTGCGGCTTGGCACTTGCAAGGCGCAAGGTCATGCTACGCGTCGAGCCGCGAATTCTTCCGAATTTCCTTCAGCGCCGTGAACAGATAATACGCCCCCAGCTGGTCCGGATGCAGATACCGATCAAAAAACTCGCGGCTATTCTGCACGATCTGGTTGCGCTCGTCGTCGTGCTGCAAATAATACTGGCACAACTCGACGAAGTCGGACAGGTCCTCCTTCGCGTAAACGAGGTGCTTGCGATCCTCCAGCGGCACATGCAAAATCGTGCGGTGCCGGGCGGCGACCACGCAGGCGCCGATGCCGAGGTAGTCGATCAGCCGAAAGCAAAAATCACCGTTGCCCGGCAGGTCGATGCAGACTTTCGACTGGGCGGCTTCCTCCAGCGAGCGCGTGTAGCGCACGGTTTGCAAGCTGCCTTCAAAGCGGAATTGTTGCTGTGCGTTGAGCATGCCGAGGACGCGCTCGCGGGTCTCGCGCGCGAACGCCAGGATGAATCGGCCATACACATCATACTGAGGCGGTTGGCGCATCTGGATCGAGCGCAGCCAAGGCAGGTATCGGCAATAGTGCTCCGACAAATTGACGTAGCCGCCCGGGACGATGCGGTCGGAGTCGTAGCCTTGCTGGCGGTACTGCATCTTGAAGTAGGCGAGCGACTGATCGACTGCGGCCGGATTGAGCTTGTCCATGAAGTCCCAGGTGTCGATGCAGAATGGATAGGCCTTGCCGGCGCGGACGAGATGAAACTTCGTGATCAACATCTCCGGCTGGTCCATTGGCATCACTTCAACGGCAACGTGCCGGCGCAATCCGTTCCTGATGGGACCGAGCCATTGCTCCAGATCGCCCCCCCACTCGCGCCGCGGGCCAATGAACGACGCACTCCTTGAGTTCAGCCGGATCCAGTTTCCAGGACAGCGGCATGGGCGCGGCGGGCTCGCGAAACATCTGCAAGTATCTCTCGCGCAGGATGTACCGCCAGGATTGCAGTGCCGTGAGGACTCGGGACGCGGTGCTTGCCATGGTCATTGGTTTGTCGCGCAGGCGCGAAATCATAAATTAGTGGATTGCCGCATCATGGTTCTCGGTTGGTTAGCGACGCTTCGAAGAAGCTTCCTACGGGCAACACTTCTTCGAAGCGTCGCTAACCGGAAGCCACAATGTTACCCGAATCGCACGAAGGAATCCACTCATGAACGCAACCTGGCACGGCATCTACCCCGCGGCGACGACGCAGTTTCACGCGGATCAGTCGCTCGACCTGCCGGCAACGCTCGCCCATGTCGAGAAGATGATTGCCGCCGGCATGCACGGCATCATCATGCTCGGCTCCGTCGGCGAAAACACGACGCTCGAGTATAGCGAGAAACTCGACGTGCTCAAAGCCACTGTTGAGCAGGTGCGCCGGCGCATCCCCGTGTTGACCGGCGTCGCCGAGACCACCACCAAGCTGGCGTGCCGATTCGCGCAAGACGCCAAGAAGGCCGGAGTCGATGGTTTGATGGTCCTGCCCGCGATGATTTATAAGTCGGACCCACGCGAGACGATGACGTATTTTCGCGCCGTGGCGCGGGCGACCGATTTGCCGATCCTTGTGTACAACAATCCGCCGGCCTACGGCGTCGATATCACGCCGGCGATGTTCGCGGACCTGGCGGACGAGAAAACGCTGGTCGCCATCAAGGAATCGTCCGACAATGTGCGCCGCATCACCGACATCAAGAACCTTTGCGGCGATCGCTACATCCTTTTCAGCGGCGTCGATGACCTGGTGCTGGAAAGCGTGATGCTCGGCAGCGTCGGCTGGGTGTCAGGGCTCGTGAACGCCTTCCCGCATGAAACGAAACGGCTCTGGGATCTGGCGACGGCAGGCAACTATGCCGAAGCGCTGAAGATCTATCGCTGGTACACGCCGCTTCTGCATCTCGACACGCACGTCAAGCTGGTGCAATACATCAAGCTGGCGGCGGCGGAGTGCGGCTACGGCTCCGAAGTGACGCGGGCGCCGCGATTGGCGTTGGTCGGGAGGGAACGCGAGGAGGTGCTGGCGATTATTCGCAAGGCGGTGGCGACGAGGCCGGCTTGCGTTTAGCGCCCGCATGGCATCGGGCGGGCGCTAAACGGGGAGGGATTACTTCACGCTCCAGATTTTCACGGTGCCGTCGTTGCTGCCGGAGGCGAGCCACTGGCCGTCCGGGCTAAAGCTAAGCGTCGAAACGGTATCCATGTGAGCCTTGATGGAGCGTAGCTCCTTGCCATCGGCGGTGTTCCAGACCTTGATGATCTTGTCCCAGCCGCCGGTCGCGAAGTTCGTACCGTCTGGACTGATCGCCAGCGCCAGCACGCCGTCATGGGCTTTCACTTCCTTAAGTTCTTTTTTGCCGTCCACGTCGTAGATCTTGACAATGCCGTCGAGATTGCCGGCGACGATTTTCTTGCCGTCGCTGGTGAAGACAGCATGGGTAAACTCGCGGCCCGATTCCTTCGTCTTGATCATCGCGGGCTTCTTGGGGTCCTTGCTCTTGGGATCCTTGACCTCGACCTCGCGTTCGACCTTGAAACTGGCGATTTCCTTGGCGGCGGCGATGTCCCAGACGCGCAAGGTCTTGTCGAGGCTGCTGGTGACGACTTGCTTGCCATCGGGGCTGAAGGCAACGCTTGTGACCGTATCGGTGTGCCCCTTGATCGTCTGAACGGCCTTGCCTTCCGCAAAATCCCAGATAATGACCGTCTTGTCTTCGCTGGCGGAGGCGACGAACTTCCCGTCCTTGGAGACGGCCAATTCGACGACATCCTGCGAATGCCCTTGGAGCGGCTTGCCCGGCTTGGCGGCCATGGCGTCAAAGAGCTGGATTTCGCCCTTGCGTTCCTTTTTCTTGATGTCCCAGTGTCCGGTGCCGACGGCGAGTTGATTCTTGATGTAGAGGAGGCCCTTGAAATCCGCGAGGCCGCGGGTGTCGGCAGAGGCCTTGCCCTTGATGGTCTGCACGTCTTTTTTGGCGTTGATGTCCCAGATTTTCACGGAGTGATCGCGATAGCTGGCCGCCACGGTCTTGCCGTCGGCGCCGAACGCCACCGCGAAAACCCAGAAGGTTTTCTCCTTTTCGACATGCTTGAACTCCAGATGCGCTGGATCGGGCTTGAAGGGGGGCTCCTTCTTTTCTTCTTTCTTGTCTTCCTTTTTGTCCTTGTCCTCTTTCTTATCCTTCGACGCTTCCTTCTTGTCCTTCGTCACTACCTTCTTCTTGTCTTTATCTTGAGCGAGCACATCGAAGCTCGACGAGATCAAGCCGGCGATTGCGAGGGAGGCGAGAAAGGCGAACACGCTTCGGGAAATGCCAGACATAACATGCTCCTGGGGGGTGGGACTCAATCGCTATGGTGAAATTGTCGCAGACTGGCGGGCAAGGTCAAGCGGTTGGCGCAAAAAAACATCCGGAAGCGTGCAAGTCCCAGGGGGGCTAGGAACACCCCTCGGAAACACAGGGAAAATGCCGATTTCC
>SHZY01000095.1 GCA_009692065.1 Gemmataceae bacterium | reverse complement strand
ACAACCGAGACCGCACTCGGGTCGGCTTGCAACTCGTGCAAACCGACATGAATTGCCCTCCGCGAAATGCCCGTGCTTCTGGACACGAGCGAGACGCCCCCGTAGCCCCAGGTTTTGGCTTCCGCCGCCGCCCACAATCGTCTTTGGCGTTCATCCAACGACGAAGCCAGACCTTCGGACCGTTGGCGTATCGCAGCCTCCATGCTTGCGCGTCGCATGGAGCAGGTGTATGAAACATCTGCGAAGTTGTAACACTAATTAACGGACGGCCCCTAAGGCCAGCAGCCGTACCGCACGTCATCAGCCATGCAGATTCGATTTCTCCTTCTTGCGCCGGATTGTCTTTCCAGCGTCCGCCCGGGTTCACGAGAATTATGACGAGGTGTGTCATTCCTGCTCTCACCGTCCCGTTGGCCGTTTTCTTCCCAGTGACCTTGACCTCGTTGCAGTGGACGACCGTTGCTTTCCCGCCTTGGGTTCTGCTGAGTTTGGATTTGACCTCAATGCGAATTTCCGGCAAACAACTCCCCCCCTCGCCCTGACCAAAAATTTCCGCAAGTCTTTCGTTCGTACCGATCGCCTTCAGTCGGTCAATGAAGTCGCCCTTGCGAATCAGAACATCATAACCAGATTGCTCATCCCCCATCTTTTCGCCTCCGAATGCTTGGGCCACCAAGATTTCACCGTATTGCTCAACGTTGAGCTTGTATTGCCGAAAATAATCACGATGAGTATGCGCCATCTTTAGCATCTTTCAAATGAACGTGCGGCCGCAATCGGCCACCGTGGTTACGGGCCACGCACCGTGAGCGCTCACCCCATCACCTCCCTTACCACCCGCCCGCTCACATCCGTCAACCGAAAATCGCGGCCGGCGTACCGATACGTGAAACGCTCGTGGTCGAATCCTAGCAGCCACAAAATCGTCGCTTGCAGATCGTGCACGTGCATGCGGCCTTGTTCGGCGCGGAAGCCGAAGGGGTCGGTGGCGCCGTGAACGTGGCCGCCCTTGACGCCGCCGCCGGCGAGCCACGTTGTGAAGCCCCAGTGGTTGTGGTCGCGGCCATTGATGCGGCCTGCGTTGGCGCCGGGGGTCGGCAGCTCCACGGTCGGCGTGCGGCCAAACTCGCCGCCCCAGATGACCAGCGTGTCGTCGAGCATGCCGCGCTGCTTCAGGTCCTTGAGCAAGGCGCCGATCGGTTGATCGCACTGGCGGGCGAGCCGGCGGTGGTTGACTTCGAGGTCGTCGTGGTTGTCCCACGGTTGGCCTTCGCCGTGCCAGATCTGGATGAAGCGGACCCCCTTTTCGAGCAATCGCCGGGCGATCAGGATTTGCCGGGCCTGCACGCCGGGGCCGTACATGTCGCGGATATACTGCGGCTCGCGGCTCACATCGAAGGCGTCCTCGGCGTCGCGCTGCATGCCGTAGGCCAGCTCGAACGACTGGATGCGGGCTTCGAGCTGGGCATCCGAGCCGCGGCGTTCGAGGTGGCGCTGGTTGAGCTGCTGCAAGAGGTCGAGCTGCTGGCGCTGCTGCTGGCTCGTGACCGTCGAGTTGCGGATGTTCTCGATGAGCCGGTCGAGCGCCTGATGCTGCGTGTTGATGTAGGTGCCTTGATAAGCGCCCGGCAGGAACGCGGATTGCCAGTTCTGCGATTCCTGGATCGGATAGCCGCCGGGGCACATGGCGATGAAGCCGGGCAGGTTCTGGTTCTCGCTACCGAGGCCATAGGTGACCCAGGAGCCAAGGCTGGGGCGAATCTGCCGGGCGTCGCCGCAGTTGAGCAGCAAGAGTGAAGGCTCATGGTTCGGCACGTCGGCGTACATCGAGCGGATGACGCAGATGTCGTCGATCAACTCGGCCACGTGCGGAAATAGCTCGCTGACCTCGATGCCGCTCTTGCCATGGCGATGGAAGCGAAACGGCGACGGAAACGCCGCCCCGGTCGGCCGCTCGGTGCGCAGATTGGGCCGCGGCAACGGCTGCCCGGCATAGCGCGCCAGCATCGGCTTGGGATCAAACGTATCGACATGCGACGGCCCGCCGTTCATGAACAGGTGGATCACCCGCTTCGCTTTCCCCGCAAAGTGCGGCTGCCGCGGCGCGAGCGGCGACAGATTGACCGAGCCGCGAGCGTTAGCGACCGGTGTGAGTTCGCCTTGCGCGGCCAGCAAGTTCATCAGGCCCAGCGAGGCGAACCCCATGCCGGAGCGTGTGAGCATGTCGCGGCGGGTCATCAGATGATTGAGATTCAAGTTCATGGATGAAGTTCCCGGATCGTAGGGTGGGTCGAGCGCAGCGAGGCCCACCGGGTGTTGCAAAGAGTTGGTGGGTCTCACTTCGTTCGACCCACCCTACATGTTACCGCCTAATCCACGAAAACAAACTCGTTCGCCAGCAACAGGGCTTGGGCATAGCGTTCCCACGGCGACAGGGCCTTGAAGCTCGCGGGGCCGGGCAACTGGGCGGCGGCTTCCATGAATTGCAGGCCGATGCGCAGTTCGTCGGCGTCGGCGGACCGGGCGTAGGCGATCCGGTGCAGCCCCTGGATCTTCTCGGCGTTGTCTTTCACTTCCGCCAACTCGGGCCGTTTCAAGAGGGCGCGCACTTGTTGGTGTACCAAGGGATGGTTTAGCATGAACAGCGCCTGCTGCGGGACCGTTGTCTGAAAACGCTGCGGCGAAGTCGCGTCCGGGCTGGCGAAATCGAAGGTGCGGAAGACGCCCGGCAAGTTCTGGCGATCGATGGTGCCGTAGAGCGTGCGGCGTTTGCTGAAGGGCGTGGTCGTGATGTCGACGGCCGGTCCGCCCATCTTGAGGTCAAGCTGGCCGGAGACGGCAAGCAGCGAATCACGCATCGCTTCGAAATCGAGCCGGCGGCGATTGGCGTGGGCGAGGAGGCGATTGTCGGCATCGATTTCGCGAGCCTTCGCATGTTCGGCACTCGAGAGCCGATAGGTTTTCGAGGTGACGATCAGCTTGTGGAGTTTTTTGATGGACCAGCCGAAGCCCCCCCTCACCCCCGGCCCCTCTCCCCCGGAGGGGAGAGGGGAGGAAAAGGTTGCGGCCAGGTAGTCGAGCAGCTCGGGGTGGCTCGGCGGGTCGCTGCGGAGGCCGAAGTCGCTGGGTGTGGTCACGAGGCCGGCGCCGAAGTAGTGGAGCCAGACGCGATTGACGAAGACGCGGGCGGTGAGCGGGTTGTTCCTGTCGGCAATCGCCTGCGCCAGTTCGAGCCGGCCGCTGCCGTCCTTGAAGGGCTTCGGCGTATCGCTCGAAAGGATTGGCAGGAATTGTCGCGGCGCGATCGGCCCATTATTGCCCGGCTTGCCACGCAGGAAAACGTGGACGTCGTGCGGGTTGGGGCTGTCCACCATTACCATGCCGCGCGGCGGAGCGCCGGGATGCGACGCCTGGTGGGCAGCGATCTTCTTTTCGAGCGCCATCAACTCCTCGCGGTACTTCCGGTTCTTGGCGTCGAGTTCCTTCTTGTTTTTCGATTTGTAGTCGGCGACCTCCTTTTCCATTTCTTGCAGTTTCTTCTGGAAGGCGAGATACTCCGGCGTCTGCGCCGGCTCGCCGAGGAGCGGCAGATCCTTCGGCTCCGTCGAGCTGATAAAGACGCCGTAGAGAGCGTAGTAATCCTTGGTCGCGATCGGATCGTACTTGTGATCGTGGCAGCGGGCACAGGCGACGGTCAGGCCCATCATGCCGCGAGTCACGGTGTCGATGCGGTCGTCGGTAATGTCGTGGATGTCATTGAGGAAGCGCCGGCCCAGCGTGAGGTAGCCCATCGCCGCCTGGGTGCTTGCCGGCGCCTGCCCCTTGGCGACCAGCCGATCGGCGGCGAGTTGATGCAGCAGGAATTGATCGTAAGGCAAATCGTCGTTGAACGCCTTCACCACGTAATCGCGATAGGCGTACGCATACGCATAGCGGCGTTCTTCGATGAAGACATAACCCTTGGTGTCCGAATAGCGGGCGACGTCGAGCCAGTGCCGCGCCCAGCGCTCGCCGTACTGCGGGCTGGCCAACAGCCGATCGACGGCTTGTTCCAGGACCGGTCCTTGTTTAGCGCCCGCCGCATCCCACGCCTTCGCAAAATCCTCCACCTGTTCATATGTCGGCGGCAAACCGATCAAATCGAAGTACAATCGCCGAATCAGCGTGCGCGGATCGGCCTGTGGATTGGGCGTGAGTCCCTTGGCCTCCAGCTTCGCAAGGATGAACGCGTCAATCGGGTTCGCCGACCAGTCTTTCGCCTTCACCGCCGGCAGGTCGGGCTTGCGCACTGGCTGGAACGCCCAATGCATGCGCGGGTCGGGGCCTGCGACGTTCTTTTCGTCGGGCCAGGCGGCGCCGAGCTTGATCCAGAGCGTGATGTCGTCGATCGCCTGAGCGCTGAGTTTCGCCTTGGGCGGCGGCGGCATCTTGTGCTCGATCTCGTGCCGGATCGCCTTGATGACGAGGCTCTTCTCCGGATGGCCAGGCACCACCAACGGCTCGTCGGTCATCTTGAAGACGGTTTCCTTGCGATCGAGCCGGACGCCGCCTTTGACCTTGGCGCCGCCGTGGCACGAGAAGCAGTTGTCCGCCAGCACGGGGCGGACCTTTTTCTCGAAGAATTCGAGCAGCTTGGCGCGGTCGGGTTGGGCCGACGCCGAAGATGAGATGAAAGACAAGACGCCCAGCGAAATCAGGATGAAGCGGTGCATGCGATCATTTTAGGCGAGCGGCAGGAAAAAATCTCCCCTCTCCCCTTCGGGGGAGAGGGGTTGGGGGTGAGGGGGCGGCCTGCCGGGTTGGCGCAGGTTGCTTCGGAGAATCCGAGGGATGCTCATGCTGACTGTGGGACGGCCCCCTCACCCCCGGCCCCTCTCCCCCGGAGGGGAGAGGGGAGGAATGGTTCATCACTATTTCGTGCCGCCTGAGACGACCTGGCGCAAACGCAACATTTCTTCGATCTCGGAAACCTTGCGGCCAATGAAAAGGACGTTCGGCATGTGGAATTCATGGGTGTTTGCGCCCGCCGTTCTTACGATCAAGTCGCCGGAGCCGATGCCGAGGATCCAGTGCCGAAATAGGTCGCTGCGCTGTTTCTGGATGGTCATGCCGGTGGTGTCGTACGCGGTCTCGGCGTCGCCGATCTCCTGCCGCACGCGCAGTTGGCCTGGCGTGAACACCATGTAGATTTGCCGATCGAACAGCAGCATCACGATCAGCCACAACGCAAACAGCACCGCCGAGATGACGAAGTAACCGGCCGCATTGATGCGGATGTCGAGGAAGCTGAGCCAGATGAAAATCGTATCCCACACTTCGAGCAACGCGAAGATGATCGACAACGAGACGATGAGCACGATCACGATGACTGACCACAGGCCTCGCAACGGGATGTTGGTGATGACGATAACCAGGAGCAGCACGGCAACAAAGAGAACGCCAAGGTTCTTGTTGTTGCTCATGTGCAAGTGGGGATTCTCCAATCGATCCTTGTTGCCGAACTCGGCCGGCAGGTGCGATTTCGCCGGCACCACCAGAGCGTCGCGAGGCGTATCATCTTTAGCAATGGCGTTGTGGATCGCGGTGGTCCCCGTGGGCACTGTGGCCATGTAGTGCCCACTGAACATCGTGATTAGCCACATGACGAACCCGATCCCCCAGACCGGCCACCAGTAGAACAAGGTACAGTGGCTGACGACGCGGATTTCCCGCTTCATCGGGTCCGGCGGCGGCTTGGGCGCGGTAGGCTGTACGTGCGCCGCCGGCGGCGTCGCGGGATGGTTGCCTGGTTGCGGATTGGCAGTGGACATGATGCGGTAATCCTCTCGATAGGATGTTCAGTTGTGGCACGGTCTCCTGACCGTGCCACAACGAAAACGGTCAAGCGTTCGCTGCCCTCGACTCGGGCGACCTGATAATCACCTTTTCCTTCACCATCGTTTCAATCTTTATGACCTTCGCCGTAATCAAGAGGACATTGTGAAACTCGATCGGATGGGCGAGGCCGACCGGCTTGATGACCAGGTCGCCCGAGCCGAAGCCGAGAATCCAGTGACGGAACAGGTCGTTGCGCGCCTTTTGCACAACCATGCCGGTCGTATCGTAGACAGTTTCTTCGCCGCCGATCTCGGTACGCACCCGCACCTGGCCCGGCGCGAAGATCATGTAGGTTTGCCGATCGAACAAGAGAAAGTTGATGAGCCACAGAACGAAGAGCACCGTCGAGATCAGCAGGTAGCCGCCCATGTTGATGAAGATCGATAGTTGGGTGAGCTTGATAAAGATGTTGTCCCACCAGCCGGCGGCCCAGAAGATCAACGTGAGCATCAGGATCGTCACGATGAAGAACACCGACCAGAGGCCGCGAATGCTGACGTTGGTGATGACAATGACGATCAAGAGCACGATGACGTAGACACTGCCGAGCGAGCGATAGTGCGTGATGAAGATGGTCGGCTGGGTGATTTCGTCCTTATCGTCGGCGGCCTTGTGGGTGCGATGTTTCTTCCCTTCATCGAGAACGAGCACATGGCGAGTCTGCTTCTTGCCGTCGAACTCGAGCTCTTGATCCTCGACGGCGACCGTGTTGGCAGGGACAATCGCAAGATGCTGATTGTCGATCAGCGTGATCAGGGCGAAAATGAAACCGAGCCCCCAGACGGGCCACCAGTAGAAGAGATGGGAGTGACGATAGACGATGATCCGGTCCGATGCTCGGGTGCCGGTGTCGCCCGGAGGAGCCGGGGAAGGGGCGGATTCTGGCGGAACCGGTGCGGACGACATGGACGCGGTCTCCCAGCAAGGAAGGTTGCCGTAGGGTTATTCGCCGGCGTGGAACGAATCTTTAGGTGAATCAACGATACAGAGATTGTATGAACTTTGGTGCGGCGGAAGCGGGTCTCCTGGCCGTGGGGCGGGCGAAGGTTGTCGGGCAGATTTTTGATTTTGCAGCTATCGGCATTTTTCCCAGCGGCTATAACTATTAGAGAAGTTTAGCCGGCGATCTTGCTCGCCGCGACCAGCGTCGGCCCACCGCGAGTAAGCTCGTCGGCTATACGGAATCGGCACAACCCATGAAAAACACCACCTCTACACGCCGGTTATGCAACCTCGCGGCTCGTGCTGTCATTGTCCTGTTGCTCTACCTCTTGTATCTCGTGCCGTCGGCCGCCAGTCAGGAGGGAAACGATTTCTTTGAGCGCAAGATCCGGCCGGTACTCGTGCAGCATTGCTATTCGTGCCATTCGAATGAAGCCAAGAAACAAAAAGGCGGCCTGCTGCTGGACTCGAAGCAAGGCCTGCTCGAAGGCGGCGACAAGGGGCCGGCGATTGTGCCGGGCCATCCCGCCAAGAGCCTGCTCATCAAGGCGATCCGGTACACCGACCCCGAATTGAAGATGCCCAAGAAGGAGAAGCTACCGCCCGAGGTGATCGCCGACTTCGAGAAGTGGGTCAAGATGGGAGCGCCCGACCCGCGCACTGCGGGCGCCAAGATCGCCCACAAATATCCGAGCGTCGAAGAGGGGCGTAAGTCCTGGGCCTTTCAGCCGCCGAAGCTGCCGGCGATTCCCAAGGTCAACGATTCCAGATGGCCGCAGGGCGATATCGATCGCCTCGTGCTGGCGAAGCTCGAAGCGAATGATCTGAAGCCGAGCCGGGACGCCGATCCGGGTGTGTTGCTGCGCCGGTTGCATTACGCGCTGATCGGGTTGCCGCCGACGGTTGCGGAACTGGAATCGTTTACGAAGGCGTGGGACGCGGCGGGCGCTAAACGGCAAGCGGTGATTGCTGATGTTGTCGATCGTTTGCTGGCGTCGCCGCACTTTGGCGAACGCTGGGGCCGGCACTGGCTCGACGTGGCGCGCTTTGCCGAGTCATCGGGTGGCGGCCGCACGGCGATCTTCAAGGAAGCCTGGCGCTATCGCGATTACGTCATCCAATCGTTCAACAGCGACAAGCCCTTCACGCAGTTCATCATCGAGCAGCTTGCGGGCGATTTGCAAAACGCGCGAACGCCAGAGGAACGCTACTGGCAACTGGTGGCGACCGCGTTTCTCTTGCTCGGCCCCACCAACTTCGAACGCCAGGACAAGCCGCTCCTCGAGATGGACGTGATCGACGAGCAGATCGACACCATCGGCAAAGGGTTCCTCGGCATGACGATCGGCTGTGCCCGCTGCCACGATCACAAATTCGATCCGATCCCTACGCGCGATTACTACGCCCTGGCCGGAATCTTCAAGAGCACCAAGTTCATCGTTCACTCCAACGTGTCGCGCTGGATGGAACGCCCGCTGCCGGCGCAGAGTGCCGACCTCGAAATCGCACTCAAGAAGCACGATGCCGCGGTCGCATCGCTCAAGTCGCAGATCAAGGCGATCAAGGCAAAGAACCCGAACGCGGGAGTCGTCATCGAGATGATCAAGGGCACGCCGCTCGATCCGAAGACGGTGCCCGGCATCGTGCTCGACGACACGCAAGCACGCAAGGTCGGGGCCTGGAAACACTCGGTCTTTTCCGGCCACTTTATCGGCGACGGCTATCTCTACGACGACCGCGCCATGAAAGGCGAGAAGACGCTGACCTTCCAGCCCGAGTTCACCGAGAGCGGCATCTACGAGGTGCGTCTGGCGTATCTGCCGTCGTCGAATCGAGCCGACAAGGTGCCGGTCCGCATCTTCCATCGTGAAGGCGACGACACGGTGTTCGTCAACCAGAAGCAACGGGCGCCGATCGACAATCGCTTCATTTCGCTGGGGCGTTATCGCTTCACGAAGGGCAACCAATGGTTCGTCATGCTCTCGACCGAAGGCGCGAACGGCCACGTCGTCGCCGATGCGGTGCAGTTTCTGCCTGAGGCGATTGCGGACAAACAGGAAGCTCTGAAGCCCAAGGTTGAGCCCCGCGAACCCTTGGGATCCAACCTGGCCGACCTCGAAGCACGCCTGAAGCAGCTCGGAAAGAGTTCCCCGGAGAGGCCGATCGCGATGGCGGTCGCCGACGGCGACAAGATCGGCGACTTCCACGTCTGCATCCGCGGCATCGTCCACAACAAGGGCGAGACGGTGAGCCGAGGCTTCTTGCAAGTGGCGACTAAACCGGCGGCTTACGCCGCTCGGCTCGCCATTGGCACGAAGGAGAGCGGCCGCCGCGAACTGGCCGAGTGGATCGCGAGTGCCGACAATCCGCTGACGGCGCGCGTCTACGTCAATCGCGTCTGGCATCATCTCTTCGGCTCAGGGCTCGTTCGCACCGTCGACAACTTCGGCGCGACGGGTGAAACGCCGTCGCATCCGGAATTACTCGATTATCTTGCGGTCCGCTTTTCCTCCCCTCTGCTCACCGGGGGAGAGGGGCCGGCGCTGAGGGGGGGCGGCTTCGGCTGGTCCACGAAGGCGCTGATCCGCGAAGTCGTCCTGTCACACGCCTACCAGATGGCGAGCGAGCCGAACGCCGATGGCCTGAAAGCCGACCCGGAGAATCGCCTGCTCTGGCGCATGAATCGCCAACGGTTCCAGGCCGAATCGATCCGCGACACGATCCTCGCCGTCAGCGGCCAGCTCGATCGTGCGACAATGGGCAACACGATCAAGAAGGGAACGAATGCCGAACGCGATTACGTATTCGACGATGTTCGCCGCAGCGTCTACACGCCGATCTTCCGCAACCGCTTGCACGAGCTGTTCGAGGTGTTCGACTTCCCCGACCCGAACATGGTCCTGGGCAAGCGCAACGTCAGCACGGTGCCGACGCAGGCGCTGTACCTGATGAACAGCCCGTTCATCATGGCACAAGCGAAACAGGCAGCGACGCTGGCGCTGAAGGAGCCGAACCTGAGGGACGCCGAGCGTATCGACCTGGCGTATCGCAAAACTCTGGGACGGCCGCCGACGCCGCGCGAGCACGAATTGGCACTGGCGTATGTGTCGGCGAGCCAGCGCGAGGTGGCGTGGGAGCGATTCTATCAGACGCTGTTTGCGTGCGTGGATTTTCGGTATGTGAATTGAGTGCCACGCCCCACCATGAGCGCAGCGATTGGTGGGGGTCGAGCCTGTGGTTACCACCACCAATCGCTGCGCTCATGGTGGAGCTTGAAGTGGACGTGCTATGATGACTCGTCGTACCGCCCTCGGATCCCTCGCCTGCGGCTTCGGCTCGCTCGCGCTCGCGGACATGCTCTCCGCTGGCAACCGGCCCCTTACGGGGCTCGGCTCGCCTCATCACGCGCCGAAGGCGAAACGCGTCATCTTCATCTTCATGCAAGGGGGCCCTAGCCAGGTAGATACATTCGACCACAAGCCCCGGCTCGCGCGCGACGACGGGCGGATGATGTCGTTTCAGGATGCCCGCACCTTCGCGCGCGATCGCACAATCGTCGAGCATCGCGTCATGAAGAACCTGTGGCGCTATCGGCAATATGGCCAATCGGGCAAGTGGGTGTCGGACCTGTTCCCGCACATCGCCGAGCACGTGGACGACATATGCTTCCTGCAAGGCATGCACACCGAAGGCATTGCCCACGGCCCCGCGACGCTGTTCATGCACACCGGCTCGATCAACCTCGTGCGGCCCTCGGTCGGCTCGTGGCTGCTCTATGGCCTGGGCACCGAGAACAACAACCTGCCGGGCTTCATCACCATCTGCCCATCGATGGGCAACGGCGGCCCGCGCAACTGGTCGAACGCGTTTCTGCCAAGCACCTTTCAAGGCACGCCGATTGGCCGGGCGGGCATTCCATCAAGCGAAGCCCGCATCCGCAATATTACGAATCCGCGTCGTACGTCGGATGAACAACGCAGCCAACTGGATTTGTTGCGGGCTCTAAACGCGGAGCAGTCCCGTACGGGGGATTCCGAACTCGACGCTGTCATCAGCTCCTACGATCTCGCTTTTCGCATGCAGATGAACGCGCCGGAGATCCTTGACCTGTCGCGTGAGAGCGCCGAAACGCTGCGGCTCTACGGCATCGGCAACGGCCCGACCGACAACTTTGGCCGACAGTGCCTGATGGCCCGCCGTCTCGCGGAAGCCGGCGTGCGCTACATCCAGATCAATTATGGCGACAACACCGACAACCCGGCCTGGGACCAGCACTCGAACCTGCCGATGCACGCCACCCACGCCCGCAACACCGATCAACCGGTCGCCGGCCTGCTCGCCGACCTCAAGCGGCGCGGGCTTTTGGAAGACACACTCGTCTGGTGGGGCGGCGAGTTCGGTCGCACCCCATACGCCGAGCGCAACGGCACCGGCCGCGATCACAACCCCGGCGGCTTCACGCAATTCCTCGCCGGCGGCGGCGTCAAGCCCGGCATCGTCCACGGCGCCACCGATGAGTACGGCTTCCACGCCGTCACCGGCAAGGTCCACATGCACGACATGCATGCGACGATCTTGCATTTGCTCGGGCTCGATCATTTGCGGCTGACGCATCGGTATGACGGCCGCAACTTTCGGTTGACCGATGTCGAGGGGCGCGTCGTAGACGAGATTCTTGCATAGGAGCACGAAGCGCAAGCAAGGGAACGAACAATACCTTGCTTGCACTTCGGGCTCCTAACCAAATTCCCGTAGTGGAAAATCTCTCGGATCGCGATAATGATAGTGGTGGCCCCAATCCCTTGAGGAGACCGCCATGTCTGCCGCTGCCCTTCGACTCGACTTCGTCCAACCCGGCATCGCCCGCATCACCTACGATCAACCGGGCAGCCGGGCGAACACGCTCAATCAAGGCGTGCAGACCGAATTCGAGAACATCCTGACCGAACTGGAAAAGACGCCCAACCTGCAGGGGCTGATCTTCTGCAGCGGCAAGCCAGGCATGTTCATAGCGGGCGCCGACCTGAAGGAACTCGCCGCCTTGACGCCTAGTGCGGGCGATGCTCGCGATCTGACACTGCGAGGACTAGCGTTCATCGGCCGATTCGAGAAGTTGCCGTGCCCCACGGTCGCGCTGATCGACGGCGGCTGCATGGGCGGCGGCACGGAACTGGGGCTCGCGATGGACTATCGGCTCGCGGGCTCGCATCCGAAGTGTGAGATCGGGCTGCCCGAAACGAAGATCGGCATCATCCCCGGCTGGGGCGGCACGCAGCGGATGCCTCGCCTCATCGGTCCGAGTCTCGCCGCCGAAATGATCTGTTCCGGCGAACCGGTCAAGGCGGCACGGGCCCGCGAGATCGGCCTCGTCTGGGATGCGGTGCCTTCCGAAAAAATGCTGGACGAGGCGTTGCGACTGCTCGCGTGGTCGCGTGAATCGGGCGACTGGAAAAAGATTCGGACCAAGAAACAGCAACCCGTCGGCCTCTCCGAAGACCAGCATCAATTCACCTTCGGAGTCGCGCGAGCCCAGGTATTGGCCAAGACGAAAGGGCAGTTCCCTGCGCCGCTCGCCGCCCTCGATGCCATCGCCAAGGGGTGCAATCTCGCGCTCGAAGAAGGACTGAAGGTTGAGACGGCGTGCTTCTTGCCGTTGGTCGGAAGTACGATCTCGCGCAATCTCATCGCGATCTTCTTCATGAACCAGCGGCTCGCGAAGGATCCCGGTGTCACCGATGCATCGGTGCAGCCGAAGCCGGTCGAGCGAGTCGGCGTCATCGGCGCCGGCATCATGGGCTCGGGCATCGTCGGCGCGCACCTTCGCAAGGGTATCGCCACCACGATGATCGACGTGACGCCGCAAGCGCTGCAGAAGGGCGTCGGCAGCATCACGAAAGTCATGCAATCGCGCATCGACATCGGCCGGGCGACGTCGGCCGATCTGGTGTCGGTGCTCGGTTTGCTGAATACGACCGAGCGCTACAGCCAACTCGGCGATCGCGACGTGGTGATCGAAGCGGTGGTGGAGAACGAGGAGGTCAAGACGAAGCTGTACCTCGAATTGCAGGACATCCTGCCGGCCGACGCGATCCTGGCGTCGAACACGTCGACGATCTCGATCACGCGCATGGCCAGCGCGGTGAAGAAGCCGGAGAATTTTGCGGGCATGCACTTCTTCAATCCGGTCGATCGCATGCAGCTTGTGGAGGTGATTCGCGGGGAGAAAACCAGCGATCAAACGGTGGTCACACTAGTCGCGCTGGCGAAGAAAGTCGGCAAGACGCCGATCGTGGTTAAAGATTGTCCCGGATTTCTCGTGAACCGAATCCTCTTCCCGTATCTCAATGAAGCAATGGTCCTCCTGGAGGAAGGGGCTGATCCGCGACTGCTCGACAAGGCAGCCAGCGATTTCGGCATGCCGATGGGTCCTATCACGTTGAGCGACATGGTCGGTCTCGACACCGCGCTCTATGCCGGCATGGTGGTTAACCGCGCTTTCGCCGATCGCGCCAAGGACACGAAGATCCTGGCAACGCTGGTAGCCGCGGGCCGGCTGGGCCAAAAGACAGGCGCCGGGTTCTACAGCTACGCCAGGGGTTCGCGCGGGGCCGATGACCCGGCCTTCGCGGCGATTCTGGATACATGCCGGACCGGCAAGCGTTCGATTGCCGCCGACGAGATACGGGATCGGCTGTTCCTGCCGATGCTGATCGAGGCGAGCCTGGTGTTGAGCGAAGGCATCGTGCGCGATCCGGCCGACGTGGACATGGGGCTGATCCTTGGCATTGGCTTTCCGCCGCAGCACGGCGGACTGTTGCGCTGGGCCGACACCCAGGGGATGAGCAAGATCCTGGAGCGGTTGGCGAAGTACGAATCGCTCGGCAAGCGGTTTCAGCCGACGGAGCAGATGCGCAAACTTGCGGCCACTAGCAAAGGTTTCTTCCCAGCATAGATCGTTTTGTTTTGCCCCTTGCGGCTTAGCGCTCACAAGACGCCACGCGGAAAAAACTTCTCGGTAGTTGCAATGGCCCCGTGGTGCAGGCGGTTCGCCTGCACAGCGCCCGGTCGGTAACGACCGTGCAGGCGAGCCGCCTGCACCACGGAGTTGCTGCCACAAACACCCGACAAATCGGGAAGTTGTTGTTCACGAAATCCTGAGCCGCAAGCGGCGAAACGCGGAGATAGACATGTTCGAATCGGACATCCAGGAATACCTGCGAACCGTCTTCGATAAGGGACTCTCCGGACATTCGCACTTCCTTCAGCAGTACGCCGCGAGTCGATTGGACGCCTGGCAACAGGGGGTCGCCCAAAAAGATCCGGCGGCCCAGTTCTTCGTCGCCCTTTGCCACGCTCATGAGATCGCGCTGCAGTTGAATTCGCTCGAAGCGTTGCGGCTCTTTCAACTTGCCGCGGAACAGGGGTTTGCACCGGCGCAAATGCAGGTCGCGCTTCATTACGAAGAAGGCCGTGAAGTCAAACGGAACATGGCGGAAGCCTTGCGCTGGTACACACGCTCTGCGGAGGCCGGCTTTGTGCTCGCGCAGCATCGCCTCGGTTGGATGTATGAGGGAGGCCGCGGCGTTTCGCAAGACGATGAGCAGGCGGTCCGCTGGTATCGGCTCGCGGCGGACCAGGGCTTTGTCACGGCCCAATTCAGCATGGCCCGCATGTTCGACGAGGGCCGCGGCACGCCGATCGATATCGTCGAGGCCGCCCACTGGTATCGACAGGCAGCGGAACGAGGTTACGCGCCGGCGCAGTTTGCCTGGGGGCACTTGCACGAAGTTGGCCGAGGCGCCTTGCAAAACGATGCCGAGGCGGTCAAGTGGTACGCCAAGGCCGCCGCGCAAAATCATGAGGCGGCGATGCACGGTCTGGCATGGATGTACGAACGGGGCCGCGGCGTCGAGCGTGATTACCTCGTTGCCGCCAGGTGGTATCTGCAAGCCGCCGAGCGCGGCTACGCCCTGGCGCAGAACAACCTCGGCTGGATGTATCAGGAAGGCTTGGGATTGTCCCCCGACGACGTCGAGGCGGTTCGCTGGTATCGCGCCGCCGCGGAGCGCGGCTATCGCACGGCCCAGTACAATCTTGGCCGCATGTACGAGCATGGGCGCGGTATTGAGCAAAACGACCTGGAGGCCGTGCGCTGGTATCGTGCGGCTGCCGAGCAGGGGGACGCCGCCGCCCAGAATAATCTCGGCTGGATGTACAAGGAAGGCCGCGGCGTTTCGCAGGATGATGCCGAGGCCGTCCGCTGGTATCGCAAGGCCGCGGTAGAGGGGAACGCCCTGGCGCAGAACAACCTCGGCTGGATGTACCAGCGCGGCCAGGGCGTGACGCGCGACGACAAGGCCGCAATCGCCTGGTATCGCAAGGCTGTCAAACAGCAGCACGCGCCGGCCCTTAACCATCTCGGCTGGATGCATCAGGAAGGCCGCGGCGTACCGCAGGACGACCGACGCGCGGTGAAGTGGTACCTGCGTGCCGCCAAGCTTGGCCATGCGACCGCGCAAAACAACCTCGGCTGGATGTTCCAGGAAGGCCGGGGGGTCGAAGTCAACTACGCGCGCGCCGTGGCATGGTACCGCCGCGCCGGTCGGCAGGGGAATCTCGACGCGCTCAACAACCTTGGCGGCATGCACCAGGAAGGCCACGGCGTCGAAGAGAATGACGTCAAGGCGGTCCGCTGTTATTTGCGGGCAGCACGGCAGGGACACCCCGCAGCGCAGAATAGTCTTGGCTGGATGTTCCAGGTAGGCCGCGGCGTCGAGCAGGACGATGTCCGCGCCGTCTTCTGGTATCGGCGCGGCGCCGAGCAGGGGGACTCGGCAGCGCAGTACAACCTTGGCTGGATGTATCAACAGGGTCGGGGTGTTGCCCGCGACGAGATCGAGGCCATCCACTGGTATCGCAAGGCTGCCAAGCAAGGTTATGCCGCCGCCGACAATAACCTCGGCTGGATGTATCAGAACGGCCTGGGTGTCAAGCAGGATCCGCTGCGCGCAATCCGCTACTATCGGCGCGGGGCCGAGCGCGGCGACGCGGCCGCTCAATACAACTTCGGCTGGATGTTCCAGGAGGGGCGCGGAGTCCAACAGGACGACGCGCGCGCCGTTCGCTGGTACCGCGAGTCCGCCCAGCAGGGCTATCCCTCGGCGCTGAACAATCTCGGCTGGATGTACCAGGAGGGGCGCGGCGTCGAGCAGGACGATCGCGAGGCGGTCAAGTGGTATCGCCAGGCAGCCATCAAAGGCGACGAGGTCGCGCAGAACAACCTGGGCTGGATGTATCAGATCGGCCGTGGCGTCAATCGCAATCATCGTCAGGCCGTCAAGTGGTATCGCCAGGCTGCGCAGAGCGGGTTTGCGCCGGCGCAGAAGAATCTCGGCGAGATGTACCATGCCGGCCGCGGCGTCGAACAGAACGATCGGAAGGCCCTCGCCTGGTATCGCCGCGCCGCCCGGCAAGGGTTCGCCCCGGCGATGGACCGGCTTGGCCATCTGTTCGAGCGCGGCCGCGGCGTGCCGCAGGACGATCGCCGCGCTGTGCAATGGTATCGCAAGGCCGCCGCACGCGGCGACGCCGGCGCCATGAATAACCTTGGCTGGATGTATCAAGAAGGCCGCGGCGTCCCAGCGGATGACGCGGAGGCTGTCTACTGGTATCGCCGCGCGGCCCAGCTCGACGATGCAGGCGCGATGAACAATCTCGGCTGGATGTACCAGGAAGGGCGCGGTGTGCGCCGCGACCATCGCAAGGCGTTCGTCTGGTATCTGCACGCCGCCAAGCGCGATCACGCCGCAGCCATGAATAACCTTGGCTGGATGTACCAGGAAGGGCTCGGTACTCCTCAGGACGACCTGCGTGCGCTCGGCTGGTATCGCCGCGCTGCCCGGCAAGGCGACCCGGCTGCCATGAATAACCTCGGCTGGCTCTTTCAAGAAGGCCGCGGCGTCGAACGCGACGAGCGCACCGCCTTCCGCTGGTATCGCCGCGCGGCGCGCGAAGGCGATCCGTCGGCACAAAACAATATCGGCTGGCTCTGTCAAGAGGGGCGCGGCGTCGATCAGGACGATCTGGAAGCCATGCGCTGGTACCAGCTCTCGGCCGAGCAGGCTCACCCGCCCGCCCAGAACAATATCGGCTGGATGTATCAGGAAGGCCGCGGCGTCGAGCAAAACGACGAGGAAGCCCTGCGCTGGTATCGCAAGGCGGCCGAACAGGGCGATGGAACCTCGCAGAACAACCTCGGCTACATGTATCAGGAGGGGCTCGGCACCGATCGCGATGACGTCGAAGCCGTCCACTGGTACCGCAAGGCTGCCGAGCAGGGAGACCCGTCCGCCCAGAACAGCCTCGGCTGGATGTACCAGGAAGGTCGCGGCGTCGAGCCGGACGACGCGGAAGCCGTGCGCTGGTACGCCAAAGCTGCCGAGCAGGAGCACGTCGCCGGGCAGAACAACCTCGGCTGGATGTACCAGGAAGGCCGCGGCGTCGAGCAGTCCGACGAGGAAGCGCTCAAATGGTATCGCCTGTCAGCCGAGACCGAAAACTCGGCAGCGCAGAACAACCTTGGCTGGATGTACCAGGAAGGCCGCGGCGTCGAGCGCGACGAAGAGGAGGCCGCCCGCTGGTACGCCAAGGCCGCCGAGCAAGGGGACGCAGTTGCTCAGCACAACCTCGGCTTGATGTTTCTCGAATGCGAGGAACCCGACGCCGAGCAGGCGATGCGCTGGTTTCGCAAGGCCGCCGACCAGGATTACCCCCCCGCCCAATTCAGCCTGGGTCTCCTGTACGAGGAAGGCCTGTGCGGCAGTTCGGATATGAAAAGAGCGATGTTCTGGTACAATAAGGCCGCTGAGTTCGGCGATCCTGAAGCCGAAGAGAAGCTGCGTGAACTGAGTGATGACAACCAAGCCCCAGGATGAGGCCGCCGCAGGCGGACGATTCCTGGGGGTCAGTTTACTTGCGTCAAGGAGGATGCACATGGCTGGATTCTACACGCACATAACCACTAGCAGTATTCTCGGCGTCGCCGTCGGCGCCTTCGGGGCCTGGCACTTTCAATTCGACTGGGGCATCGCCTGCCTTGCCGCCGGCCTGACCGCGCTCGGAGGTATGCTCCCCGATCTCGACTCCGACAGCGGCATCCCCGTCCGCGAACTCTTCGGCGTCGCCGGCTTCCTCATCCCGCTCTTGCTCTTCGAACGGCTCAGGGCCTTCAACCTCACGCCCGAGCAGTTTCTCGTGGTCCTTGCCGGCGCCTATCTGTTCGTCCGCTATGGCGTCTCCGAGATGTTCAGACGCATCACGGTGCATCGCGGCATGTACCACAGCGTTCCCGCGATGATCATTGCCGGGCTGGCGGTCTTCCTGATGCATCGTCCGGATCAAGCGATCGTCGGCGAAGAGTTGCAGAAGCGTCTCTACCTTGCGGTCGGCGTGATGATCGGCTTCTTGTCGCATCTGGTATTGGATGAGATCTACGCCGTCGATTTGATGGGCGTCGTGCCGAAGCTGAACCAGTTCGCCGGCAGCGCCGTCAAGCTCAAGTCCGATTCGTGGATCGCGACTGGCATTACCTACAGCATCCTGGCTGGCCTCGGCTACCTGGCCTGGATCTCGACCGGCTCGCCGACCTGGGCGCAGGCATATCAACAAACCATTTCGCCGATGTCGAGTGCGCGATCGAGCGTGAAGTAGGCCGAACAAGACAAATCACGAAAACACGAAAGTACGAAACCACGAAACAAAGAACGATCGGCTGAGAATTCAAACACCCACTCGTTGGTTCTTTTTCGTGATTTCGTACTTTCGTGTTTTCGTGATTCGTCTTCCTGGTCTCGGCTAATACAACTCCCGAATCACCTCGCCGCGTGCCAGTGGATGCGGCCGGCCGGTCGGATCGAAATGCTGGTGGTTGAAGTCGATGCCAAGGTGGTGATAGATCGTCGCCAGCACATCGTGCGGATCGAGCGGGTTGCCGCGCGGCCTTTCGCCGTTGCGTGTCGTCGCGCCGATGACCTGCCCCATGCGCATGCCTCCGCCAGAGACCAGGATCGACATGGCGCTCGGCCAATGGTCGCGGCCGATCTTGCCGTCCATTCGCTCCAACCGCGGCGTGCGGCCAAATTCGCCGGTGACGATCAGGAGCACTTTCTCGGTCAAGCCGCGTTCGAAGAGGTCGTCGATCAAGGTGGTGACGATGTGGTCATACCTCGGCAGCCTCGCGTTCATGGCCGTCAGCAGATCCCAGTTGACAGCGTGATCGTCCCAGTTGTGCGCCGCTGAGCCGGGGCCGTCGCCACGATCGCAGACGGTGACGAAGCGCACGCCGGCCTCGACGAGGCGCCGCGCGACCAGCACTTCCTGCCCGTAGCCGGGGCCATAGCGATCGCGAACCCGGGGATCTTCTTGCGAGAGGTCGAAAGCACGCCTGGTCGCACCATTCGTGAGGACTTCGACCGCTTGCCGATTCGAGGCGTCCATCATGTCCATGGTGCCGCGGGTATCGAGATTGCGGCGCATGCTGTCGAGTTGGCGCTGCAAGATCAGGCGATCGTCGAATCGCTGGGGGTCGACCCGCAAACTTGCATCCGGCAAACTGCGCTGCACGATCGGCACCCGATAGATGCCGCTGTAGAATCCCTCGGAAATACCCGCCGAGTAGTCGGGGCCATTCACAACAACGCCGCCCACGGCTAGCGCCGACGGCAAGCCGGGCTGAGTCGCACGCAGATATCGATTGGCGACGGCGCCGACTTGCGGGTAGTACGACTCGTAGCCGGTTCCTGGCTTCAGCCGGCCGTAGCCGCTCAGGAAGCGGCGATGCCCGGCGAAATGGTCCGCCTCGTCATGGCTGCACGAACGGATCAACGAATAACGATGCGCGGTCCGCGCATGCTTCGGCAAATGTTCGCACACCTGGATGCCGGCCACGTTCGTCTGGATCGGCACATAGGGCCCGCGGACTTCGTCGGACGCATCCGGCTTCATGTCATACGTTTCGAGATGGCTCGGCCCACCGTGGGCAAACAGCAAGAGGACAGCGGTGTCACGCGATTGCGCCACGCCCTGGGCTTGCAGCCGAGCCACTTCGCCAAGCGTCAAACCGCCGAGGCCGAGGAAGCCGACGCGCAGCCAATCCCGTCGCGTCATGCGTCCGAAGTTCTGGGCGGCATCGGTTTCAACATGGAACATGGCTATCCTTCACGCAGGCCGGGATATAATGAGGTGTATTGTAAAGAAGAACACCGACGATCACAAGCGTTGTTCGAGGATCAAGCATGTTCACCGGCTGGAAGCTATTCTCGGCCCTGGTGCTCGCAGGGATCGTCGCGCTCGGCGTGGGGCTGTTCCTTTCCTATCGACCTGAGGAGACCAGGGCCATGACCGTGCCACAGAAGGAAATCCCCGCAAATTGTGAACTCGCGACCCTGGCCGGCGGCTGCTTCTGGTGCATCGAAGCCCCTTTCGAGCTGCTTCAGGGAGTCGAACGGGTCGAGTCCGGCTACATGGGCGGAACGCTGAAGAACCCATCCTATCGCCAGATCTGCACCGGAACTACCGGCCATGCCGAGGTCGTCCAGATTGCGTTCGATCCGAAGGTCATCAGTTACCGCGAACTCTTGCAAATCTTCTTCGTGCTGCACGATCCCACCACGCTCAATCGGCAAGGTGCCGACGTCGGCACGCAGTACCGCTCGGCGATCTTCTACCATTCCGCCGAGCAGAAACAGATTGCCGAGACCCTGATCGCCGAGCTGGAGGCCGAGAAGGCCTGGGATCCGCCCATCGTCACCGAGGTGGCAGCGCTGGATACGTTCTACCTGGCGGAAGATTATCACCAGGGCTACTTCCACGCCAATCCAGGCCAGGGATATTGCCAGGCGGTCGTGGCCCCCAAGGTTTCCAAGCTGCGCAAGCTTTTCTTGAGCAAGTTGAAGACATCGTAGCAGCGGAGCTGCTTGTTGATCCCTACGGAGCCACCGTCGGCCACGCGCCCCGTATCGAGCAAAAATGGCGGATGGCCACCGAGAAATCGGCCGCAGCAGGATCGGGGGTGATCGGAGAAAACGACGGCGACAAATAGAGGCACCCAACCTCGGCGGCAGGCAGCTCGGCAATGAGCCCCTCGGCTTGAGCAACGGCAGTGTGCCAATCTTCCTTCAGATCCGTCAAGCAGACGGGTCGCACGAGATGCTCGCCCGCCAAATCGTCCTCTCGAAACTTCATGTGTCTCTTGGCGAAGTCGAGCAGCGAACAGGGATTGAAGCCCAGGTCTTTGCCGCACGCCGCCCAGCTGATCGCACCAAGACTCAAATAGGTTTCGTGCAAGTAGAGAATGTCGATAAAGTCTCTTATCTCCGAGCGCCCCGCCATGGCAAGCACTTTGTTGGTGGATAAATCGGCCGGATGCAGACAATAGCCGAACTCCGGATCGGGTTGCACTGGGAAGAATCGGAACGAGGAATCATAGCACCACTCCAGTTTCAGGGCCTCGTCGCCGCGCCGAACGCTCACCCGTTGCAGATAGGGTTGCCGAAGCATCCACGTCACCGTGTAGCCCTGACTCGCAAGCAGGGCGGCATCGGCCTGGGCGGCCGCGAAAACATCGTCCGCAAGATCCTGGAAGAAATCAATGTCCGCAGAATAGCGTGGGCTGGAATCGGCGCGATTGATGGCAGTTCCGCCGGCCAAATGGCTCTCCGGCTTGCGGTTGGCCGCCAAGAGTTGCAACATGTCCTTCTGAAAGGCTGTTATCGGCATGGATTACTTCCGGGTCATTTCCGCTAACTCGGCCGCGGCTTGAAATTCGCGTCGTCCGCCGTGGGTACGCAGGCCTTTGATCACCAGGGGAATCATCTCCTCAGTCACGGCCAGATCGGGTTTCAGGTGCCAAAAACAATTCGCGTAATGTGCCCTGAATAGGAATCTCGCGAATTCGACGGCACTCATGGTTTTCTTTTCGGCGGCCATGATCCATCTCCAATCAATTTGGGACCATTTCCTACATTATACCATCTGGCGGCAGCACGATTTCCATGGTAAGCTAATCCCTCCCTGCTTTGCCCACAATCGAGGAGATCTTATGCCACGCTCCTTCCGCACCCTTGCTACCATCACCTTGAGCTTCGTCATCCTCTCCGCCGCCGTCGCCTGGCAAAGCGTCGGCAGCAAGGTGGAACCGCCAAACGGAAAAGTCGCGGCACTGCAAGCCGGCCCAACCTACTGGAAGGGCAACCTGCACACCCACTCCCTTTGGAGCGACGGCGACGACTTTCCCGAAATGATCGCCGACTGGTACAAACGCCACGGCTATCACTTCCTCACGCTGTCCGATCACAACGTCCTCTCTGACGGCGAACGCTGGATCGACATCCCCCAAGGCAAGGGCACCCGCGAGTTGGCCGTCAAGAAATACGTCGAGCGATTCGGTTCCGCCTGGGTCGAGCGACAAAAGAAGCCCAAGAACGACAAGATCGACCAGGTCCGTCTCAAGCCGCTCGCGGAGTTTCGCAGCGTGCTGGAGGAAGCCGGCAAGTACCTGCTGATCCCCGGCGAGGAGATCACGCACAGTTTCGCCAAGAACCCCGTCCACATGAACGCCATCAACCTGCGTGATGCGATCACGCCCAGCGATGGGGCCTCGGTCTCCGAGACCATTGTCGTCAACCTGCGCGCCGTCGCGGAGCAGCGCAAGAAAAAGGGCTGGAGGACCATCGTGTTCCTCAATCACCCCAACTGGGGCTGGGGGGTCAAGGCCGAGGATATGCTGACCGAGGAGCTCAAGTTCTTCGAGATATTCAACGGCCATCCCGGCGTCAAGAATTACGGCGATGCCACCCACGCCAGTTGCGAACACATGTGGGACATCGCGCTCGCCCTTCGCCTGGGCAAGCACAATCTGCCCATTCTCTACGGCATGGCGACGGACGACGCGCACAGCTACCACTCCTACGGCGTCGGCAAGACCAACCCGGGCCGCGGCTGGATCATGGTTCGGGCGTCATTCTTGACCGCCGAGTCGATCACCCGTGCCATGGAGGCCGGCGACTACTACTGCTCTACTGGCGTCGTCTTGAAGAGCGTCGCGCGCAAGGCCGAGTCACTGTCGTTGGCGATCCAGGCGGAGGCGGGCGTGACCTACACGACGCAGTTCATCGCGACGCTTAAGGACACGAAGTTGACCTCGGAGCCTCGTCTCGACAAGGAAGGCAAGCAGCTGGACGTGACGCGTGACTACAACGCCGAGGTCGGCAAGATCGTCGCCGAAAGCGATTCGCTCACACCAAGCTATGCCTTGACCGGCAAGGAGCTCTACGTGCGCGCGAAGGTGACCTCGACGAAGGCCCACCCGAATCCCTTCCAGAAGGGGGACGTCGAGGTGGCCTGGACGCAGCCGGTGGTTCCGTGAGTTTGCCTAGCAGCCCGTTGATTAAGTCGATATTTCGGCACCGATCACGTCGAGCGCGACGGCGACGGTCCAAAGGTCGGTCGTCGGAACATTTTCACTTCGGTGCGACCGACGGCCGCAGGTTCGACTCCAAAGCATCTCGGCGGCAAAATAGAGAGACCAAAAAAGGCCAGCGAGGCCTTGCAGGCTCTTGGCAGTGCCAATTCCAAACAACTTTCGCATCATCAATCCC
>SHZY01000094.1 GCA_009692065.1 Gemmataceae bacterium | reverse complement strand
CAGGCCGGCATCGGACACCAAGCGTCCGCCCTGGAAAGTGACGGTGACCTGTTGCGGACCGAGGTCCCAAAGCGCAAGTTGTTCCAGACAGCCTGTCATCATGATCTTGAGTCCTTTGGTTGTGGCAAGTTCGTATTCAGCTGCAACTTGTCTACAACCAAAGGCTCTTTTAGCAATTCACGGTGCGCTTTTCGGGCTAGGCACGCTTGGCGATACCCTCTTCGTTTAGCGCTCGCACGGCGCGGCGCGAACGCTAAACGAAGATTGCCGCTCATTTGACTTCGACGAGCCAGACGTTGCGATAAACAACGGGGTTGCCATGGTTTTGCAGATGGAGGTTGCCCTGATTGCCGCCCCCCTTCAGTTCGACGTTCTCGTGAATGAGAACGCCGTTGTGGCGGACGGTGATGCGCGGCGATCCTTGCTTCTTGGTCTCGGGATCAACCTTGCCGGCGCGGTGCTCGATGTCGAAAGTCTGCCACACGAGCGGCGGGTAGCACATGTTGACGTTGGGAGCGCGCTCGCTGTAGATGCCGCCGCACTCGTTGTTTTCGCCCTTCAGGCCGAAGCTGTCGAGCACCTGCACCTCGCGACCGCACACATAGACGCCGCTGTTGCCTCGCCCCTGGCCGCCGGCAGTGGGCTGGAATGGCGTGCGGAATTCGATGTGGAGGGTGAAGTTTTTGAAGCTTTTCTTGGTGGTGTTCTCGACGCCGAGAAGATCGCCGACCATCTTTCCCGGTTTCCATTCGTCGGCATTCTTGCCGTCAAAGAGGATGACGGCGCCTTCGGGAGGCTGGGCACCGAGCGTGGGGCTCTTGCGTTCGACGCGGTCATATTTGCTGTCCTGGCCCATGCGCAGCCGCTTTAATTTGGCGACGATCAAGCCTTCCGCGTTTACTCCCTTGAATTCGGCGGTGCCTTTTTCCGGATCGAGCTTAGCTTCATATTTCACCTTCTTCGATTTCGGATCCCAGCCCGCGCCGGGCAAGCCGCCCTCGAGAACATAGACGTCGAACTTGCCGTTGCCCCGCGCCACGACCTGGGCCGCGCCTTTTCCCTCAACAGCGACATACTCGCCCTGGATCTGGTAGTCGATCGGCGCATCGGCGGGATCGGTCCAGACGTTCGCCTGTTTTTTCGGCTCCGTTTTCTTTTTGTCCTTTTCCTGGCCGACGGCGTTGAAGCCGAAGCAGATCAAAAACATTGCTAGACCGAACAAGACTGTCTTTGCCAACCGCATGACTGCCCCCTTGTAAAGTAGGGTGCGTGAAACGCACCGTTCGAAAGACCAAATTACCCAAGGTGCGTTTCACGCACCCTACGATTACGGCGTTACCTTCCACTCGCGCACCTTCGCAAACACCGCGCGCGGATCGATTCCCGTCGTCGTCAACGTTGAATGAACCATCACATGCGCTTCAAGCTGCCAGAGCGGGATCGCCGGCATCGTATCGTAAAGATGCGCGTGGGTATCCTGCATGTTCTCTTGCAGAACCGCAAACTGACGATGCTGGAGCGCACCGCGCAGCAATTCGTGCAGCTTGACGTCGTTGTCGAGGCCGAGGTAGTTGCTGCCGCCGGCGCTGGTCGCTTCTTCCTGACGATCGAAAAACAGGGCGAGCGCGATCGGGTCATCCAGATTCTCCGCGGAGGTGTAGAGCAAATCGTACGCGCGCTCGTGAATCGCCTTGCGCAAGGCGTGCGGGGCGAGAGCGACAGCTTGCACTTCACACGTGATCTTGGCTTCCTGAAAAATCGCTTCGATGCTGTGGGCGACGTCGTCGCAGGCCGCTTTCGCGCGCGGGTTGCCGGCGGGATACTTGAGCGTCCACGAGAGCGTGACGGTCTCTCCCGTCAACAGGTCGCCGACGCGCTGGAGGACTTGTTTCTCGAAATCGGGCGCCGCCACCACGTCGCGGGCCAAGGCGCCCCACGCGGGCGGTCAGCTCGTGGCTTGCTTTGGCAAGTCGGCCCAGCGAAGCGGCACGCCGGTTTGCGCCTGCGCCGGCGAAGCGAGGCAAACCGCGAGCGACAGCAAAACCAGGGCAAGACGCATGGCCAGTCTATCCGTGAGGGCAGGATGTCTGCTTATGTCTTAACCGTTTCCGCGGCGTGCATCCAGGAAAATATCCGCTGCCGATCGCTCGCAACTCCCGGAAGACGCCAAACCCTGCTTGCGATGAATCGCCCCGGCAGGTAAACTATTAGCAGCATTCCTTATAGCATTGAACGACAGGAGTGAAAACGATCATGTCGCAGAAAAACCCAAAGACGGACGTGGTGGCGTTCAAGGTCGAGGCCGAGCTGGCGGAGTTTCTCAACCAGCTGCCGAACAAGAGCGCGTTCATTCGCAAGGCGATTGCCGCCCAGATGAGCACGGCCTGTCCGTTGTGCAGCGGTTCGGGCCAGGTGAGTCGTGGGGCCCACGATCACTATGCGCCGCTCCTTGCCGAGTGGAACCTGCGTCAATGCGACGGCTGCGGCGATAAGCTGACGTTGCCGCGCAACCCGGGCGATCTGTCATCCGACGATCAGAGTCGGCTCGAACAGTACTTCAAGGGGGGCCCACTCCTGTGCGACCCCTGCTACGACAAAGCCCCCCCCTGCGACGATTGCGGCTGGCACATCACCGAAGGTAAAACCGAGGAGCATCAGCACGCGGCCCATCATCACGATCACAAGCACGATTGATCCTACTGACGGTTCTCCATGTCCACCTCCCCGATCGAAACGCTACGCCAGGCATGTCTCGCGCCGCCGGAACAGCCCGGCGAAGCGTGGTTGCGTGCGACGGGCCGGCAGGTGATGGACCTCATCCTCGACGATCACCTTCATCTGCCCACAGCGCGCGTCGGGCAAACCGGCACGCGCGCAGAGCTCGAACGCCTGCTACGCGAACCGCCCCCCGAGGTTGGCATCGAACTCGACCAACTCCTGGCCGACTTTCACACCAAGGTCCTCGGCAACGCCTATCGCACGAACCATCCACGCTTCTTTGCCTTCATCCCCGCGGCGCCAAGCTTCGCGTCGATTCTGGGCGAGTGCCTGGCATCGGGAGCCAACTTGTTCGCCGGGGTGTGGAAGGAAGCCGCGGGCGCCACCCAGGTCGAGATCGTCGTGCTCGATTGGTTCAAGCAGTTGCTCGGCTACCCGGCCGAAGCAGCCGGCATCCTTACCAGCGGCGGATCGGAAGCAAGCCTGACGGCCCTCGTCGTCGCGCGCGAAGCAATCCCCCACGCGGACCGCAGCAAGCTCGTGCTTTATGCCTCCGAGCAGCGCCACTGGTCGATCGATCGGGCGGCAAAAATCATCGGCCTCGCGCCGGAGCAGATTCGTCCACTGGCATGCGACGCGGACTTTCGCCTGCGCATGGATGCTCTGCGCGACGCCGTCGCCGACGATCGCCGCGCGGGCCGATTGCCGTGGCTGGTCGTCGCCAGCGCCGGCACGACGAACACCGGCAGCGTCGATCCGCTGGCCGAGCTGGCCGATTTCGCCAGCGAACAAAGCCTCTGGCTGCACGTGGACGCGGCCTACGGCTGGCCGATGGTGCTGACCGATGAGGGGCGCCGCTTATTCGACGGCATCGACCGCGCCGATTCGATCACGCTCGATCCACACAAGTGGTTCGCCCAGCCGTTCGAAGCCGGCGGCTTGCTGGTACGGCACGGCGAGCTCCTCGGGCAAACTTTCAAGATCCGGCCCGAATACATGCAGGACGTGGAGCCGCGCGCCGACGAGATCAACTTCTGCGACCACGGCATCGCCCTGACTCGCCGCTTTCGCGCCCTGAAGATCTGGTTCTCGATCAAGCTGCTCGGCCTAGGCTGGTTCCGCCGGCTGATCGAACATGGCTGCGCCCTCGCGGAATACGCGCAAGCGCTCGTCGAACAGGCCGGCTGCTTCGAGATCACCAGCCCCCGCAACCTCGGCATCATCTGCTTCCGCTTTATGCCGCGCCGGCAACTCGCCAATGAAGAACTCGACGCTCTCCAGCAAGCGATCGCCGAGGAGCTATTCCGCTCCGGCAAGGCGTTTCTCTCGACGACGCGCCTGCATGGCCAGAGCACATTGCGTCTGTGCTTCGTCAACTGGCGCACGACAGCCGCGGATGTCGAGGACGTCGTGCGTTCGCTGGCCGAGATCGGCGGGCGGCTCGAGAAGGGTTGACGTCGCCACAGAATTGAACTTCCAGCAGCCGAACTGTGTCAGTAGACTGACCAAGAGCGTCGCATATGAAGTATTCGAGTTTCTTCTGGGACGAGGATGACGATCCAGACGGCAACGTGCAACATGTTGCCGAACATGATTTGACAATTGAGGCCGTTGAAGAGGTGTTGGTTGCCCCCGTAAGCGAAGGGCGTAGTAATTCGAGTGCCTTCCCCGCCGTCTGGGGTTATGTGCCGGGCGGCCGTTTCATCATCGTGGTTTTCGAAGCAATTGACGACGATACGCTCCGGGTCATCACGGCTTATGAAGTGCCCGAACCGAGGGCCAAGCCAAGGAAAAAGAAAAGGAAATGACATGGCGAAGAAGACCTTCAAGCGCATTCACCGCGCCGGCAAGCTGTCACCGCAAGAAGCAGCACGCGATCGCGAGATTCGACGTAAGGTAATGGAAGAATTTCCGCCGCTGGAAGTGGAAGCGGATTCGCCCAATTTGAGCGATCCGTTGCGAGAAGCGATCGGCCAGAGCGGCAAATCGGTCCACCGGTTGGCAAAGCAAGCAAAGGTTTCCGAAATCGTGCTGCAACAGTTCCTGGATGGCCAGCGCGACCTTCGGCTTGCGACTGCGGAGAGACTGGTACAAGTTCTCGGGCTCAAGCTGGTAGCAATTTGATGATCCAGGCCAGAAATGGAGCCGGGATTTGATATTACGTTTTCTGATTTCGTATTATCGACTGCCGACCCTTTTTCTGGTCTCAAGCGCTCGACGTACCCACACTTCACAATCAGCCGGGTCATTGCCATGAAGGCCAAAACCAGAAAACGAAAAGGCCACCCCGACCTGGCCATCCTCGCGGACGTCATCAAGCGGATCGTGGATGTTGCCGACCCGGAGAAGATCGTCCTGTTCGGCTCCGCGGCTCGCGGCACCATGGGACCCGACAGCGACCTGGACTTGTTGGTTATCCCTGTGGGGATCTTCGTCGGCAGCACTACGCTGCCACTACGTATTTTCACCAGCTCGTCGAGCAGACTCTGCGTGGCGCCGCCCAAACCCGAGTGCCGCATCCACTGCGCCAGCGTCTTCCACGTCACGTACGCCAAGCAGGGAACTCTTGCAACTGAGCTTCCCTAGGGATTCCTTGCCCATCGATTTACCTGTCGCGTCCCAGATGCCTTCCCCCTCCTTGAGAAACGCTGGCTCCGGCCCCGGCTTGACTTCGAACTACTGAGCCGTCAAAGGGCGCCGCCGCGAACTGGCCGAGGGTCGTTATCATGGCGAGAAACTTGCCAATGATGTGCCTCCTGGAGTGAATCTGCCGCGATTGACATGGTCCGATTGACGTGGCCGTTTTATCCGCGACCGACCGCGTTAGCAATCTTGGAAAAAGGTGGATTGCTCCTCGGTTAGCGACGGTACGCAGAAGCGTGGGCCGCCTTGCGCTTCTTCGAAGCGTTGCTAACTCTTGCTTTTTTCCTTGCAAGTGCCTGGCCGCCGTGCCACAACTGAGCCTTGGTTCGTGCCGTCTTGCAATTCCTAAAGCGCGCGAGGTTCAGTCATGACACCAAGCACTCCCTGTGGATTCACGCTTACGTGCCGCGCCGGCTTGACAGCGCTGCTGGCGCTCATCGTCGTGATGGCGCCGACCTCGACGGCCCCGATGCCAGGCAGCGCAGGCGAGCCGGAGGATCCAGCGCGCTTCGTTGACCTGTCACTCCTGGTGGCCCCCGATTATCCCTGCACCTGGCCGAGCTTCCCGCCGTTTCTGATCAACCATTACCGGAAGATCGGCAAGCTCAGCGCGTACAACAGCGACGTCTTGACCATGGACGGCAACACCGGCACGCAGCTGGATGTGCCGACCCATAGCGTGACGCCGCCCAAGTCCGGTCTGCCCAATGCCGGGCCGTTTGGGTTTGCCAATATCGACAAGATCGCCGCCTGGCAACTCTGCGGCGAGGCTTGTGTCATCGACTGCAAGGCTTATCTTGATTCGACGCCGAATGGCCGTAGCGACCTGCTCAAGAAAGAACTTGTCAAGGTGTGGGAGAAGAAAAACCGTCCACTGGGCCTCGGTGATGTCGTGCTTTTCCATAGCGGCTACACCGACAAGTATTACAAGCCGCTGCCGGAGGGACGCCGATTCGCCGCCGATCCCGTGGCGGGCAAAGCCCCGGCGTGGCCTGGCCCCGACCCTGATTGCATGGAGTACCTGGCGAGCCGCAAGGTGATGACGCTTGGCATCGACAGCACCAGCATGGGCCCCCTGCCCGATCTGGCCGAGCCGACGCACTACGCCGGCCTCAAGCACGGCATGATCTGGACCGAGGGAGCGACGAACCTCGGCGCGTTGTCGACCACCGGCGCGTTCTACTGCATGATGGGGCCGAAGCATGTCGGCGACCCCTATGGCGAGGGCCGGGCGTTCGCGGTCGTCGGCGGCCCCCTGGCCAAGCGCTTGATTGCGTCCGCACGCAAGAAGAACGTCGTCGATCTGTCGGTCGCGCTTGGCGATGATCTCCCCACCACCTGGCCGGGACAGGGTGTCGGCAACCATCGGCAGCAGTACATGACCACCTACTTCGGCAGAAACCCGAACACCAAGACCGCGTTCGTCATGCACATGTCCGACAGCCACTCCGGCACCCATCTCGTGCCGCCCGCTTACAGCTTGCCGCGTCCAGGGTTTGACGACGCCACCTACGCGCCGGAAGTCCAAGGATGGTTGCGCGAGTACGAAAAGAAATACGGCCCGCGCGGCACCAGTGAGGTCACTACCGAAAAAGTCCCGATCGGTCAGACCTGCGGGCCGGCGCGAGTGGTCGATGTGAAGCACCTCATGGGAAAGACGCGAAAGGAGCAATGGCCCGCATCGCCGGAAATCACCAAGGCCGACCTGCAAAAGTACGAGAAGGAAACGGGCGCGTTCAAGCCAGGCGACGTGGTGATCTTCCACAGCGGCTGGAGCGATCAGCACTATCTGCCGTTGCCGAAGGGGAGCGCTTGCATGGAAAAACCGCTCAACGGCGAGAGTGAAGGGTGGCCGTCACCTGGTCCGGATGCGATCATGTATCTCGCCAGCAAAGGTATCCGGTGTGTCGGCACCGACGCGCCGACGCTTGGGGGCGTCGAACCCAAACGTGCCCTCATGACCTACTGGGCAATGGGCGGCAAGGGCATGGTCGGCGTCGAGTTTCTCACCAATCTCGGCGCGTTGCCGCGCGACGCGTACTTCCTGTTCGCCGCCGTCAAGATCCGCGACTGCCACGGCGGCCCGGGGCGGGCGATTGCGCTGTATTGATCAGCCGCTTGCGGCTTAGCAGTCGCTGCTAAGCCGCAAGCGGCAATAAGGAAGCAACCCATGACCATCCAATACGGCATGTTCATCATGCCCTTCCATCCGCCCGCGAAGCCGCTGGCGCAGTGCTATGACGAGGACCTGGAGCTGATTGTCCGCGCCGAGGAGCTGGGCTTCAGCGAATTCTGGATCGGCGAGCATCACACGATGAAATACGAGAACATCGTGATGCCGGAGATCTTCATCGCGCGGGCCCTCGGCGAGACCAAACGCATCCGCATGGGTCCGGCGCCGGTATGTCTCAACCAGCACCATCCCGCCCATGTCGCCGGTCGGCTGGCGTTTCTCGATCATCTGTCGAAGGGCCGGCTCAACCTCTGCTTCGGCTCGGGCAGCGTGGGCACGGACCAAGAGTTGTATGGGGCCGAGCCGAAGAATGCCGCGGCCATGGTCGATGAAGCCACCGACATGATCCTGAAGCTCTGGTCGTCGGAGCCGCCGTATGAGATCGAGGGAAAGTTCTGGACGATACGCCTGAAGAAAACGGTGGACGAGGAGACCGGCGTCGGTTACATCCACAAGCCACTGCAGCAGCCGCACCCGCCGATCGCCATGCCGGGGACGAGCCGCAACTCGCCGACGATGCGCAGCGCCGGGCGGCGCGGCTTTCAGCCGTTTGGCCATTGCCTGATCGCAGGCAACATTCTCGCCGACCTTTGGCAGACCTACGAAGCCGGCGCCAGAGAGGTGGGCCGGCAGCCGAACCGCGCCGACTTCAAGGTGGCCCGCTCGATCTTTTTGGCGGACACTACCGCGGAGGCCAATCGCCTAGTTCGCAGCAACTCGCTGGGCAAGAACTTCGAGTACATTGGCCGACTGTTCGACAAGGGGGGCGGCCGTCGTGTCTACAAGCGCGACCCGGCCATGAGCGACGCCGACTGCAACCTCGATTATCTGATGGGCGAGCAGATCATCGCCGGCAGCCCCGATGAGGTGCTGCGCCGGCTGCTCGGCCTGATCGAGGAGATCGGCCCGTTCGGCACCCTGATCCTGATGGGCTACGACTGGGACGACAAGCAGAGCTGGCTGCGGAGCATGGAGCTGTTTGCGCGCGAGTTGATGCCGGCGCTTAACAAAAGGATGAAGGATGAAGGATGAAGGATGAGCAGGAGAGGTATCGCGATGGAGGAACTGAAAGTACGTACCAAGAACTTCGCTCTGCGAATTATCCGTCTCTATTCAGCGATTCCTGCTACTCCCATTGCTCAAGTTCTGGGGAAACAAATCCTCAGGAGTGGCACTTCGGTCGGAGCGCATTACCGCGAAGGATGCCGGGCACGATCAACGGCAGAGTTCATCAGTAGGCTCGAAGGGGGGCTTCAGGAGTTGGAGGAGACTTCCTACTGGCTCGAACTTCTTCTTGAAGGCGGCGTGATCACGGAAAATAAACTCGCCAACCTCTTGCAGGAAACAAACGAATTGACCGCCATCTTCGTGACCTGCGTCAAACGAGCTAAGCAATCCAGGACCAAGATCAAAGGATGAGAAAAAGGGATCCAATTCATGACTCATCCTTCATCCTTCATCCTTCATCCTTCCAAGGTTCGCTATGTCGTCCTTGCCCACGGCTGCACGCTTGCGGTCCTCACTTACATCTTCCGCCTCGGCTTCACGGCCGGTTTGCCCGACATCAAGAACGCCCTTGAACTTGACAGTGAGCAAGTCGGCTACCTGACTGCCGCGTTCCTGATCCCCTATGCCTTATTCCAGATGCCCGGCGGCCTCCTGGGCGATCGACTCGGCGGCCGGCATCTCCTGACGATTCTGGTCCTGGGCTGGTCGGGCCTCACGGCGGCCCTGGCGCTGATCGTGTATCTGCCAACCGGCAGCATCTGGCCGATCGCCGTGCTTCTTGTCTTGCGCTTTCTCTTCGGCATGTTTCAGGCCGGAGGCTTTCCGGTCTGGGCGCGCGTCGTGGCCGACTGGATTCCCACCCAGGAGCGCGGCTCTGCTCAAGGGCTTGTCTGGACGTTCAGCCGCGTCGGAGGCGCCCTCAGCCCGTTCCTGTTCACAGGGCTGTTCTTGTTCTTCGGCACCTGGACGACTCCGTTCCTGGCGTTGGCTGGCATGGGCGCCGTGTGGTGTGCCGTCTTTTGGCCCTGGTTCCGCAACCGGCCCGACGAGATGGCGCAGGTCAACACCGCCGAGCGCGACTTGATTGCTGCGGGGCGCGCGGAAAGCCCAGGGACGGCCGTCCCTGGGCTTCACGCCGTTCCCTGGAGCAAGATGCTCGCCTCGCCCAGCGTCTGGGGGCTGTGCGTGCTGTACGGCTTTGGCGGATTTGCCGGCAATTTCGTCACCAGTTGGCTGATGGTGTATCTGCGGGATCACCGCAGCGTGTCACGCGAAGACGCCACATTGATCTTCGGACTGACGATAGGCGCCGGTGGAATATCGTGCGTACTGGGCGGACTCCTGTCGGACTGGATCATCCGCCGCACCGGCGACCGCAAGTGGGGCCGGCGGCTCATCGGCGTCGTCGGGTTTGGCTGCGCGGGCCTGGCGTCGCTGGTCGTCCCCTGGGTCGGCGAGGTTTGGCTGCTGGGCTTGGTATTCTGTGCTTCCTTCTTCTTCAACGACCTTAGCATGGGACCCGCGTGGGCTTCCTGCGCAGATGTCGGCGAACGCTATGCCGGCACCTTGAGCGGCGCCATGAACATGATGGGCTCGCTCTGCGGCGCCGCCGGCATGACGCTCGCCGGCTTCCTGCTGCAAAGAGAATACGAAGAAACGCTCTTCATCCTGTTCGCAGGCAGCTACGCCCTGGCCGCTCTTTCCTGGCTGCTGGTGGACGTGACGAAGCCGCTGAAGTCCGGAGTAGCAAACCCGCCGTAAGGCGAGCGGCAGATGAAAACTTAGCCTCGCTGGCGCATTCGTTGCAGGGAGGGGGTGTGTGTCTGTGTGTGCAACGAATTGGCGTAACGTATTGCGTACCAAGTAGTTATTGGCCAATAATTCGTTGCAGGCATTCAGCGGGGCCAACTCAGGAATGAGAGAGCGGGTACTTCACCTGCCGCCGTTCGCCTAAACGGCAGGCGATAAATGCAAACCTCACGGCGTCGGCACCATCAGCGTGAAGGGATACACATAGGCTTGCAGCAGCGTCATCAGGCCGACGATCGTCGCCAGCAGGATGCTGTGCCAGACGACCGCCTTGAAGATGTCGGCCTCCTTGCCAAGCTGATGCGTGGCAGCTGTGGCGACGCAGATCGACTGCGCGTCGATCATCTTGCCCATGACGCCGCCGGTCGAGTTCGCGGTGCAGATAAGCACCTGAGCTTGCCCGAGGCTGAGGTTGTCCGCCAGCAAACTGCCCGGCGTGTGAATCGCGGTGGCCGTGATCTTTTGCAGGCTGCCAAACAACGCGTTGCTGCCGGCATCGGTCCCCGTCAGGAATACGCCGAGCCAGCCGAGGATGGCGGCGAAGAACGGATAGAACGCGCCGGTGTTGGCAAACGCCACGCCCAGTACCGCATCCATCCCCGCATAGCGCGTCACATAGCTCAGGCCAAGCATGAACGCGATGGTCGGGATTGGGATTTTCATCTGCACGATCGTCCGCTTCGTGACGCGGCCAATCTGAGCGCCCGACATGCGCAGCAGGATCATCGACAGGATTGCGGAAAAGAAAACCGCAGTGCCCGGAGCGGTCAGCCAGGCGAAATTGAACTCGGCCTTCTCCTTGTGATTCTTGGTTGGCCGCAGTTCTTCGGCACGCATCACCTCGTTGTGCAGCGTCGGGATCGGAATCATGTAGTTGGTCTGAATGTCGGTCCCTGGAATAAGCACGGGCCCCTTGCCCTCTTTTTCGCGCACGATGCCGGTAAGCATGAGCGCCACGGACATTAAGATGAACGGCGTCCACGCCAGCGTGACATTGCCGGCGGTGAGTGGCTTACTCTCGTATGCCGCGCCCTGCTGGGAATCGCTGCCCATGAACGCGATGGCCTCGGCCGCGTGCGGATCGTTGGAATCGAGCTTTGCCGAATCAGCCTCGGCGGCACCTGGAGGCGCCGCCATCGGCGTGTCGAAATGCCATTCGTTGGCCGGCTTCCAGAGCTTCAGGAAGATCGCCGTCACGACGAGCGAGAAGATGCCGCCGCCGATATCGGTCATCGGATACAACACCACGCCGGGGAAGTAATCGTGCATCGTCGCGAAAAAATACTGGAAGACGGCAAAGGAGCCGCCGGACACTAGAAGCGCCGGCCAAACGGCGAAGGTCTGCTTCCACGAGCACATGCACTTGACCATGTAGGCGGGAATCAGCAGCGATAGGAACGGCAACTGATGCCCGGCCATGGTGCTGATCGTCGTGCCGGGCAAATCCGTCACGCCCATCAGAACGAGGATCGGCGTCCCCAGGCCGCCATACGCCACCGGCGACGTATTAGCGATGAGGCACAGAACGGCCGCCAGAAATGGATTGAAACCCAGCCCCACCATGATGGCGCCGCAGATCGCCACCGGAGTGCCCCCACCCGCGGCCCCCTCCAGAAACGCGCCGAAGGAGAAGCCGATCAGCACCGATTGAATGCGCGCATCGCCCGACAGACTGGCGACCGAGCGGCGGATGATCGTGAACTGCCCCGTCTCCACCGTGATGTTGTAAAGCAGCATCGCGTTGAAGATCGTCCAGCCGACCGGCAAAAGCCCGAAGCCGACACCATGCGTGAACGACCACAGCGTCATGTCCCACGGCATGCGAAAGATGACAATCGCCACCACGATGGCGGACAACGCTCCAGCCGCTCCAGCCTTGGACGCCATCCAGCGCATCGGCACCAAGAGCCAAAACAGCACCACCACCGGCAGCGCGGCAAGGAGCGTGGACCAGATGACCGAGCCAGGGACAATCCCGGCCAACGGATCGAGCGATTGCAGATAGGAAACTTCCATCAGAGGGGATCATCCCAGTTCACGTTTAGCGCCCGCTTGACACCACGCGAACGCTAAACAAGGAAAATGACAACCCCGCGATTGTAGGGCCAGCGCAGCGAGATGCAAGCACGTTTCAGAATCGCTCGTAACAGTTCCCCGGCAACCGCCGCACGACTCTCTTCAATTCCAGTGTCATCAATTGCCGTGCCAGCTCGGTAATCGGCACTGCGAGTTGCTCCGTCAACTCCTCCACGTTGCGACGTTCCGCCAGGGCGTCCCAGATTTTTCGCTGGGTCTCGTCGAGATCGAGCGGTACCGGGGACGGCGCCGGCGATTTGTCTTCGACCAGGCTCGGCAACTCCTGCATGTCCTCCAGGATGTCGTCGGCGTTCCCTACAAGCTTGGCGCCTTTGCGAAGTAGCTGCAGCGCGCCGGCGCTCGCAAGGCTATCGACCGGGCCGGGAACGACAAAGACTTCGCGCCCCTGCTCTGCCGCCAGGCGGGCCGTGATGAGCGCGCCCGACCTCTTTGGCCGCCTCGATAATGACGACCGCCCGGCTCAAGCCGCTGATGATGCGATTGCGCGTGGGGAAGAGGGTCGCCATTGGCTCCATGTGCATACACGATTCGGTAATGAGCGCGCCCGAGCCGGCCACTTCGGTTCCAAGGTCCTTGTGTTCGGGCGGGTAGATCTTGGACAATCCGCCGGCCAGTACCGCCAGCGTGCGACCGTTCGCCCGCAATGCGCCGCGATGGGCGCTGGCGTCGATCCCTCGCGCCAGGCCGCTGACAATCGTCCAGCCGGCACGGGCAAGATCCTGGCCGATGCGCTCGGCGAGGCGCGTGCCGTAGGAGGTACAGGCGCGCGAGCCGACGATGCCAATGGCCTTCTCATCGCGAGTTTCGAGCGTTCCTTTGACAAATAACAGGTGCGGCGGATCGTCAATGGTGGCAAGGTTGGCGGGATATTCGGGCCGACCCAGCACGCGCAGGTGAACACCGTGCTGCACGATCGCCTCGCCCTCGCGGGCAACGTCGGGATTAGCCAGAGCCCGGGTCATCGCTTCGGCGACTTTGGCACCCAGATACGGAACCTCTGTTAGCTCCCTGATCGACACATGTAGGACAGCGGATGCGGACCCAAAGTGTTCGAGCAACGCCGCCGTCAGTCGCGGGCCGACACCGGTCACCAGATGCAAGGCGAGCAGGTCGCGTTCATCGTCGGAAAGAGTCACAAGGGCCTTCCTCCCCTCTCCCTTCGGGAGAGGGGCTGGGGGTGAGGGTGCTGTGCGCGACGCTAAACGGTAAACAACTCCAGCACCGCCCGCACATCGCTTTCCGGTACATCGTCAAAAAGCGCCACTTCGCCCAAACGGGTCGGCAAAATGAAACGCATGCGGCCGGCGACCGCTTTCTTGTCCTTGCGCATCGTGTTCAGGAGATCCGCAACCGGCCATTGCTGCGGCGTGATCGGCAATGCGAACGCTTGCAGCAAGCGCCGTTGCCGCTCGGTGATCTCGCCCGAAATCAACCCGCGCCGTTGCGCCAGCATGCTCGCGCAGATCATGCCGGCGGCGACCGCTTCGCCGTGCAGCCATGCCGAGTAACCGCCAGCCGTCTCGAACGCATGGGCGAATGTATGCCCGTAGTTCAGCTTGGCGCGGATGTCGGTCTCCTCGCGCTCGTCCTGCTCGACGATGCGTGCTTTCAATTCACAGGAGCGCACCACAATCCGCTGAATCGCGGCGGGCTCGCGCCGGAGAATTGCTTCGGCGGATTGTTCCAGATATTCAAAAAACGGCGCGTCGAGGATGACGCCATACTTGACGACCTCGGCCAGGCCGCTGTTGAATTCGCGCGCCGGCAAGGTGTTGAGCGTGGCGCAGTCGATGAACACGCCAATCGGTTGATGAAACGCCCCGATCATGTTCTTGGCACGCGCGTGGTTGAGCCCCACCTTGCCGCCGACCGAGCTATCGACCATCGCCAGGAGCGTGGTCGGCACCATGAGCAATGGTATGCCGCGCGCATAGGTAGCGGCCACGAAACCCGCGAGATCGCCGATAACGCCGCCGCCGACTGCGACCACGAGCGTGCGCCGGTCGGCCGGCAAATCGATCAACGAGTCATAGAGTTGAGAGGCGCTTTCGAGTGATTTCTGCGCTTCGCCGGAGGGACGCACCGCCAGCCTGGTACGAAAGCCAGCCGCTTCGAGGCTCGTTTGAACGGATGCCGCGTGGACCTTGGCGTTCTCATCCGTGACGATCAGGGCCGCGTTGCCCTGGGTTCGCGCCAACGCGAAGGCGCCGAGTTGAGGCAGCGCGTTTGCCGTCACCACAATATCGTAGCTGCGTTCGCGGAGTTGAACGCGTAACGTCTGCTCATTCATGAGGCCGAAGGGGTAAAGGAATGCGTCTGGTTCAACCCCATGCTACGAAATCGCGTCGGGCGTTCAATAGGCTAGCCGCTGACAAGGCCCTTGAAGAGCCGCAAGAACCAGTCCGTGCCGAGCAGAGCGCACAGCACCAGTAGCAACGTGAAGTTATTCCACAGGTCGATCGTGTGCGCTTGCAGAATCGGTGGTAACGCCCCGTCGCCGGGTGTCGGCCACGTCTCCGGCAGTGTGGGATCAACCACGCGGCCGCCGGTGTCCTGGGCGATGCGGGCAAGATTGGTCAGATCGACGCCGAGGTCATCGTCCTCGCTGCGCGGCTCCTCGGCCTGGACCACGGTCGCGGTGTCGGCCAGGGCTTTGCCTTCGCCCAAAAGCGTCGCCGCGATGCGGTGCAAGCCGGGTTGCGTACAGACGAACTCCGTGCGAAAGACGCGCGGGTTGGCCGGGTCCGCCGCAAACACCAGTGGCACGCGCTTTTCGTCCGGTGTTGCCACGCTCGCCTGAATGCTCGTCGCCGGCAGCGTTCGAGTTGATTGTGCTTCCACCTGGACGGTGACCGGCCGGCCAACCTCGGTTCGGCTGCGCCCGGGAGTCAACCAAAGCTGGACCGCCTCCGCGCTCGACCGCGCCGGCGTCATCGCCCGGAATGCTTGCTGCCAAAAGATGCTGTACGGCGTCGGCCCGTCCTTCGTCGCCGCCAGCGTGTGCCATTTCCACAGCGTGTCGGTCGCCACAAATAACACGCGGCCACGGCCGACCGTGTGTTCGGCGATGACGATCTGCGGCCCGTAGCTGTTGCGATGCTGCGTCGCCTCCAGCAATACCGTGGCGCCCGGGCGCTTGCGCACGGTTGGATAAATCTGATCGAGCGGCGGCAGCTTTTCCTCATCACCCGTGCGAAACTGGAAGAAGAACGGCGATGCCGCGCTGTCGGCCCGCACGCGCACCTCGATCGGACCTTCAATCGGCCTGCTCGAGTCGTTAGCCAGCTCCACCGGCAAGACGGCGTGGAGTTCGGGGATTTCCAATAACTTCGCGAGATTCGGGCCGGCGACCACGACCAATGATCGGCCCCCCTCAGTCACCTGACGGGCCAGATCGGCCGCCAGTCCGCGCGGCCAATTTGCGGGATTGACGTCGCCAAGGACGAACGTGTCGAAGCCTTCGAGATCGGCCCGGCTCTGCGGAAAGCCGACGAGATTGACGCGCCGGTCCGGTGAGCCGAACTGCACGAACGCCCCGCCGCCCCGATTCAACAGCGCGGAGAAACGAAAGCTCGGATCGTCCTCGAACAGCCGATGCAGGTACTTGTACTCCCAGCGCCAGCGGTCCTCCAGGATCAGCACTTCGTACTTGCTGTCCAGGATCTGCACAGGGAGGGGATAGGGCTTGGCGTCCGTGTCGCCGGCGACAAGATGGAATTCGTACTGCTTGAGCCCCGCGGTTGACGGTGAAGATCAACGGCGTCTTGTCGGCGCCTTCGACTCGATACACTCCCGCCTCGCCGACCTCGTCGAGATGCAGGAGCGTTTGTCCACGCGCTGTCAGAAGGCGAGGCGATAACTTCGCCCCGCTCGGAGTCAGCACGGTTACCTCGGCGCTTCCTTGACTGCTTGGCAAGGGCAACGTCACCGCTTCCCCTACGGTGAAGCTGCGTTGCCGCCCACCTGCCGACAGATGCGCGAGAGTCCGATCGACGAGCGGAAGAAAGCTCTTGCTGCGCGGCAAATCGCTCCACTCGTCGTTGGCCGAGGTGTTGAAGGTCAGCACGCGGCCGGCCCCAAACGGATGCTCGATAAGTGCAGGCACGTCATCGTCAAATCGCGCCAATACCGTTTCGTTGTTCGCTGGCCCGGCGACAAGCGGATAGTGTTTGCGAAACTGGCTCCGGGTGATGTCGCTGAGGATCGGATCCTGAAGCGGGGCCAGAATCGGATGCGCCCAGCGGACGTTGGTTAACGTGCCGGGCCTGCCCTCGATCACATCGCCCTCCCAGATCACCGGTAGTAGACTCTCGCTCGGCTGCTGGGGCCGATGGAGTTTCTGCTTGTAGAAGGCCGCATCAAGGCGAGGCCGAGCGCTTCAAGCAGGATCACCATCTTCCAGCGCCGACCGTTCGCGTCGACAAGTTCCCGTAAGCGCGCCACGATTTCCGGGGATGCCTTGGTTGCTTCGATGGATTTCATGAGGTTCCAGAAAAAGGGCTGGTAGGTAGTAGGTCCGGTGAGCCGAGCCGGACCCTGCAAGGCGGGCCAGCTAATAGTGTAGCCGATACCTGCTGGTCTTTTCAACCAGGATCGGCCGATAAAGCGGGTAAAATCCCGCCCGCCTCTTCCGACCCCCAGTAGGTCGCCTCAACACCCCAATCGCTGAAATGGTCGGCGGTCCCTAGTTCGCGGCGCTGGCGGAGGACAGCCTGGAAATCGCACAGAGCCTGCACCTTGCCGAACAGCCACGGCGTCAAGTTGCCCTCGTCCCAGCGGCGCAGCGCCTTTCCAAGCAGCACCGCGAGATGTTTTGGCAGCGCCTCTCGGAAGGTGGACGATGGGAGGTTGCGCCAAAAAACGAGTTCCTCGTTGCACGACTGCCGTTGCAGCAATCGTCTGCTGACGCGCCCATACGACGCAGAAACATGATGGAGGACGCGCGCGCCTGGCTCATACATCGCCGCGTAGCCGGCGCGGTTAAGGCGGAACGCGAGATCGACGTCTTCGAAATAGCTGCCGAACGATTCGGGGAACAGCCCGACGCGTTCGAGCGCCGCACGCCGATAAAAGCCGGCGGCAGCGCTAGCGCCGAAAACTCGGCACGGCTCAAGATACCTGGCGGCCAGCGGCTGCCCATGACCGCGCTTGCCAGCGATGCCGCCGAGATAATAGCGATCGCCGGCCGAGTCGATGATACGTCCGTCAGGCCACGCCAGCACCAGTGGAGCAACCACGCCGATATTGGGGTCATCGAACCAGCGCAAGGCGGCGTCGGCCCAGCCGGGCTGGACTTCCGTGTCGTCATTGAGCATCTCGACGATGTCCCCAGAACTTGCCCGAATGCCGGCATTCGCCGCTGCTGCAAACCCACGCTGCCGATCGAGCCGAACCACGCGCACACCGAAGCTTGCCGCCATCGCGCTGGCGGCGGCACCGGGTGACGCGTCATCGACGACCACGATCTCGGTCCCCGCCGGCGCGTGTCGAATCACCGCCTGCAAGCACACCTGCAAGAGATCGGTCCGCTGGTGGGTCGGGATGACGATGGAAAGCATAGTCCGTAGTCCGTAGTCCGCAGCACTTGGCAATCGGCGCTCGCGTGTAGAATGATCTATCAGGCTACGGACCACGGACTACGGACTATGGGCCATGTTCACCCCCATCCTCGCCACTCTCGGCTATGTGCTCTCGCCCGATGGCAAGCAGGTACTGCTCATCCATCGCAATCGGCGGGCGGATGACGCTCACTTCGGAAAATACAACGGGCTCGGCGGCAAGCTCGTAGCTGGCGAGGATGTCGTCGCCGGCATGCGGCGTGAGATCCGCGAGGAGGCCGGCATCGAATGTACGTCGCTCCACTTGCGAGGCACCATCAGCTGGCCCGGGTTCGGCAAGCAGGGCGAGGACTGGTTCGGCTTTATCTTCGTGATCGACGCCTGGACCGGGACGCCGAAAATGGACAACGCCGAGGGAACGCTGACGTGGGTGGAGGTGGACCGGATTCTGGAGTTGCCGGTTTGGGAAGGCGACCGCTACTTCGTGCCGTTGGTGTTCGATAGGAAGGTCGAGCAGTTTCACGGCGTGATGCCATACCGGGATGGCAAGCCGATCGGTTGGACGTACAGCGTGGTCAGAGCCTGAAGCGTTAGGGAGTGGTAGGGTTCTAGCAGGTTGCAGTCTCCGGTTCAAAAATAAATCGGGAATCTCTGAGAAAATCAGCCTGGCGACTGATGGCGCTACAAATCGCGTAGGTCAGACTTTCCAGGCTGACGTTTTCGTGGGTTCTGTCAGGCTACTGCTCGCAAAAGGCTTGTCCCGGCGCGGCTCGAAAAGGTATGATGAAATCAGAGATACCGTGATCCTTGGCGCTGAGGTCAACGTAGTGAATCAGGACATCGACTTCATTCTGCGGGACTGGGAGTTCAAACCGGGGGTCGCCCAGGCGCGGCTGATCCGGTCCCACGACGACCGACAGGTGATCCAGATGCGCATTGACCTCGGCGTGTTGCAGCTTGAGGCCATCGGCCGGCCTGATGGCGCCAGGCCGCACGGGGGGCATGAAACCTATTGCGCGTATCTGCAAGAACAAGCCCGCCTGTCGCGCCAGACAGAGCATCACTTCGTCCTCACCGACGAACAATGCCACGACGCCGACCGCGAGTTCCTGCAATACTACCATCGGCGCATGTGCTGGCTAGCCCTACGGCAATACAAGCGAGCGATGCGCGACGCCGACCACACCCTGGCGTTCATGGACTTCGTCAAGGGCCATGCGCCGGACGACGATTACCTGCAAGCCCATGAGCAATACCGCGGCTTCGTGCTTTTTCAGCGCACCCAGGCAGCCGCGGCGCTGGAGGTCGAGAACAACGCCCCGGAGTCGGCCATCGACGAAATCCACAAAGGCCTCGAGCGCCTGCGGCAATTCTTCGCCGCCTACGAGCGCGAAGAGGAGATGGAAGAAGACGGCATGGTTCGGCACCTGCGCCATGTCGAAGCGACGCTGCGGCAGCAGTACCACGTCGACACGACGCTGCACGAGCAACTGCAACAGGCGATCGCCGAGGAAGATTATGAACGCGCCGCCCACTTGCGCGATGCCCTGAAAAAGCAATCGTAAAACGCGCTTCGCTGTGGCACGGCCTCCTGACCGTGCCACCGACCCTGACCGCAGGTCTCAAGGAACCGCAGGAGACCTTCGGTCGGAAGCATGGCTCGGTCAGGAGACCGTGCCACAACGGCATACCACAAACCTGGATGGCCTTTCATGCAACCCTACGACCGACCCTCGACGCAGCCCAAGCCGCCGACCAGGAGTTCCGCGTCTCGTTACGTGGTGTCGCTCCTTGTGCTGGTGCTGATCGTTGGAGCCATCGCCTGGCTGGTGCAATACCTTCCCAACTGGGAGAAGAAAAAGCACGTGCCTGAAAACAAGGGCGCCGGCGAAAATCTTCTGGACATTCCGCGCAATATCGCCTGGCGAAAAGCCACCAAACTCGAGGGGCCCGACCAGGCTCCCCAGCTGACCTACCAGGAATGCGAATTCAATTCGAAGGGGCACTATGATTTCCTGTTCAAGAATGTCTCGGGCGAGGATCTCGAGATCGTCTTCTTCTGGACCGATTGCGATTGCACCACCATGAAAGCAGGCGTGCTGCCGATGGAAGAATGGAAGCGCCTCGACGAGCTGCAAAGCGAAAAGCCGAGCGAGCCGCTGGTGCCGTCCCAAGAGCCGACCTGGGTAGTTCTCCAGGGCATTGCGCCCCAGGCGCCGACCAAGTTCGCGAAGGAGAAGACATTGCGCATCAAGGCGGAGGAAGCGGGGGTGGTGCGCGTGTCGTGGGTCGCCAAGAAGGCGCCGGGGCAGGACTTGAAGCTGGGCCCGGTGATCTGGTTTCAACCGATCGGCGACATCACGCGGCGAATGGGCAAGCCGCTGTATGTCCCGGTCAAGGTCCGGCCGCCCCTCGAGTTCGTGCCGCCCCGCGTCCATGTCGGCGTGTTGACGCCGGGCACGACGGGCAAGGCGGTGTATCGGGCCTGGTCGTCCACGCGAGAAAGCCTCGATCTCGATCTGGTCACGCTGCCGGCGGACCCCCTGTTTGCCGTCCAGGTTCGCAAACTCTCCAAGGAAGAATGCGCCGCCCTGGAGAAGCAATTGACCGAATTCAAGATCGAGACGCGCGTCCTTTCCGCCTGCGCGATCACCATCATCGTGCATGAATCCAACAAGGAGGGCAAGAGGCTCGATCAAGGCTCGTTTTACCAGAAGCTTCACGTCAAGCTCGATGGCCAGCTCGAACCGGACCTGCTTGGTCCGGAGATCATCGGCCGGGTCAAAGGCGAAATCGATGTCGGCGGCACCAAGGACGAGGGCAAGATTCGCTTCGAGCCGGTGGATGTCAAGATCGGCGCCAGCAAGTCGGTCTATCTCTCCGTGGATTCCAAGATCCATCTGGAGAAACACACACACAAGCCCGACTGGATCGACGTCCATCTGAAACGCGAAACCAAGGAGCCGCTGGACGGGCGACACCTGTGGCTCTTGACCGTGCGGATAGAGGGAGGGACGCTGGATGCGCATTCCTTCGACGATCGGCACGCCGTCGTCTTACGCATCGCCGGCACGCCGGACCGTTTCCTGCGCATTCCCCTGGAAGGGCAGGTCGGCGGGGCCCGCTGACGCGGAAACTTTGGGGGTTCTGAGCCCCGGAGGGGCGGCAGTCAATAGCCAGGGGCGCTAGCCCCTGAACGGACGCAATCAAGCGAGCAAGCCCCGCAGGGGCGAAAGAGTGGCCGCTAATTCAAGTCACTTTCGCCCCTGCGGGGCTTGGAAATAGATTTCGCACCTTGCCCCAGGGGCTTGCGCCCCTGGCTATTGACTACCGCCCCTCCGGGGCTAAAAACTCGGAACTTTAGAACATGCGCTAGGGGCTCAGTTTGAACTTTTTGCCTTGATTGTCGTCTCCCGCGCCCCGGCAGCCGGTGCGGTAGTAACGGCCAGCCGGCGAAATCGCGGTGGCACCAGGATCAGCGTCGCCACCACCAGCCCCGCAAAGAAATAGTACGACGCGTACAAGATCGGCTCCCAGCTCACGGGGCACAACAGCACCCCCCGCGCCAGCCTGGCCACGAAGCTGGCGTTGTCAACGCTCCAATTTGGATCGTCGCGATAGTTCGCAGGTATTTGGCCCGCTTCGATACGCAGGTCCCGTTCCCAGGTCGTGAGCGGACATTCGATCCGCTCGACCGCCTCGTACGCCACCACGATGATCATCGTGAAGTGAATGATCCGAAACCACGGATTGCGCACCCAGCGCCAGCCGAGGTGATGCCCGACCATGATCCCAAGCTGTCCAAAAAGGACCACGGCCATGTAGACCAGGTGGATGACGACAAGAAAGTCAGCCAGCAGCGTGGTGATGGTCATGACAAGTTTTCCCACAAGCCCCAGGATGAGACCGCCGCAGGCGGACGATTCCTGGGGGTCATTCCTAAGATGTTAGCCCCCGCTACTTTATTCCCACTCAATGCGAGAAATCGCGCCACTTCCCATCCGCGTGCCGCACCTGGTTCGGCTTGAAGCTGCCCTTGTATTCCAGTGATTTGCAGCCCGCGACGAAGTAGCCCAGATACAAGAACGGCAACTTCGCCCGCGCGCACTCCGCCAAGAGACACAGCACGTTGAAGGTGCCGAGCGAGCGGCGGCGCTCGGCCGGATCGTAGAAGCAATAGATCGCCGACATGCTGCCCGGCAACCGATCGGCATAGCCGACGCCGACGAGCCGGCCTGCCACGAAGTAACACCATTCCTCGGTGAACGGTGGGTTATGAACGTAGGTCTCGCGATAGCTGGCGACGTCCTTGGGCGGATGCTCTGGCCAACCCTTGAGGTCGGTCTGGAAAGCATGGAAGCGATCGTAAAGATCGAGCTTGGCGCGCGTCACGCTCGGCTTGCCGACGCGCACCTCGAGCGCGGCGTGATTGGCCTGCCAGGCGCGGCGCTGGCTGCGGTCCGGCGCAAATTGCTCAACCTGAACCCGCAACGATTGGCACGCCTGACAGGCCGGGCAGCGTGGCTGAAACAGCATCGCGCCGAAGCGGCGCCAACCTGCCTCCAGCCGATCCTCATACTCGGCCGGCGTCAGGTTGGCGACCATCTCGTATTCCAGGCTCCAGCGCTCCTCGGGCAGATACCCGCAGGTGCTGGCCGGCGCGGTGTAACGAAATAGCGATTCCATGACCAAACCGTCAATTGTTTGTAACGTGTGTAATATTACCTCCCGATTTCGCCGCTTGCGGCTTCGCGCTCGCCGGACTACGCGCGAGCGCGAAGCCGCAAGCGGCAAACAGGATCAGGAAGTCATTCTTCGGTCATTGCTTAGCCGCGCGCCTGACGCGAGCAGGTTTGGGGCGTACCTTTCGCTATTATCGCTCCAATCGGCGTTTCCGCCAGGACTGTTTTGCTCCCTCTGGTCGTACCTTTCCTGGACGCTTTCCGGGCGATCCGCGGGGGGGCGCCGGCTCCACCTCGAAATTCGTGGGTTAAACTTGAGCAAGGAGGCCTATGGAAACCTCCGCAAAGGATTGATCCCACCTGCACAGGAAAGCACCGCTATGAAAGCGATCCTCCGCTGGGGCGCGGCTCTCGTCGCCCTGCTTGTGTTGACGTCCGTTTCGTTCGGCCAGGTCCGCTACTCACCGGTCCTCAAGGTGCCGTATCGGCAGGCGCCGGATTGTTACAATTCCGGATTCTACTTGTTCGATGCGTGGGGTAGGCCGACCGGGCCGCACTATTATCTGGTGCCGCCCACGGGTCCCTTCAACGGCATCTTGCCTGGGCCGATCGGGAAAGGCATCCAGTCGGGCCAGTTGCCCCACCACGTGTTGATGTCCAAGGATGGGATGTCGATCGGCAACGCGCCGGTGCTGGGCAAGCAGCAAGCGCCCAGCGGCGGCGGACCGAATCCGTACGGCGGCGGACCGAATTCGTACGGCGGCGGACCGAATCCGTACGGCGGCGGACCGAATCCGTACGGCGGCGGACCGAATCCGTACGGCGGCGGACCGAATCCGTACGGCGGCGGACCGAATCCGTACGGCGGCGGACCGAATCCGTACGGC
>SHZY01000093.1 GCA_009692065.1 Gemmataceae bacterium | reverse complement strand
CCGCCAACACGATCCGCAGCTTTTCCTCGGCAGACCACTTTCGTCGCTTGCTCATGTCTTTTCCTCCAGGGGGTTCTTGATTTCACTACACCCGGAGGAGACGGTCGGCTACTTTAGGCTGTGTGCCATTTGGGGTGAAACACTACAGCCGATATTCTTTCTTTTCCCATCCGTGTTATCAGTGTGATCCGTGGTTCTTTGTTTTGGGCACTCTAGACGAATCATGCCGATCACCCAATCATGGCCAGCGCCTTCTCCGCCTCGTCCTGGGTGAGCGGCTTGCCGTGGTGGTTCGGGTCGCTGGCGAGGAGCGTATGGATCGGGTAGCCCTTGATCGTGCGGGCGATGATGGCGCTGGGTTTGCCCTTGATGTGCCTGGCCTTGTCGAACGCCAGCAGGATGTCGTTGAGATCGTGCCCGTTGATTTCCTGGGCGAACCAGCCGAACGCTTCGAAGCGAGGCGCCAGCGGACGCAGGTCGAGCACGTCGGTGGTCGCGCCGGTTTGCTGAAAGCCGTTCTGATCGATGATCAACACGAGGTTGTCGAGGCGGTACTTCGCGGCCGTCATGGCGGCTTCCCAGACCTGGCCCTCCGCGAGTTCGCCGTCGCCGGAGATTACGTAAATACGGGCATCGGTGTTGTCGAGCCGGGCGGCCAGCGCCGCACCGACGCCCAGCGACAACCCTTGGCCCAACGAGCCGGTGGACGCTTCCACGCCCGGTAGTCGGCGCATGTTCGGGTGGCCTTCCAGCGGGCTGCCGATCTTGCGCAACGTCGGCAGCATGTCGGTCGAGAAGTAGCCCGCCTCGGCGAGCACGGCATACAAGAGTGGGGCAGCGTGTCCCTTGCTGAGAAAAAATTTATCGCGCCAAGGCCAGGTCGGGTTCTTGGCGTCGTACCGCATCACGCCGCCGAAGTAGAGCACGGTCGCAATGTCAGTTGCCGACAGGGAACTGGTGGGATGCCCCGACGCCGCTGCCGTCGTGCTCGTGATGATGTGCCGGCGGATCACCTTGGCCTTGGCTTGCAAGTCGGGCAAACTGAGTCGCGCAGTCACGGGGGAAGGCTCCTCTCTTGGAGGCGTCGAAACGAGCGGTCGATGTTGAGATTATGACTTTGCGCCCTATTTCGGAAAGAGGCAAAATGGAAATGGCAATGAATGTCAGAGCCTGAAGCGTAAGCGAAGAAATTTTAATCAAACCCCTAGCGAACCGATGTCGCCTTCGCGGGCACCGATGCCTTGACGCGCGTCGCATGCGCCGTCGGCGTGCTATGGGTGAAATCCAGAATCGGACCGATCAGCAGCGTCCACAACGTGAGCACAACAACCCAGCGGAATTCCATGAGCTGTATACCCTTCGCAAAAACGTGTTCGTGCTTGAACCCAAGCAGGGAACATGCCGGTACGACCAATCTTGGAGAAACTCGATGTAATGGTTTGCCGTGAAATAGGATACGCAATACCGTCCAGGATAGCAATGAGCACTCTCATCGGTCGCCGCGTTGCCCAGTGTTTACGCTTTATTTCGGGAACTTTACAACCAACGGCCTGTCGCACGATGAATTCGTGTCTGACCGCAAACGGCCCATGGCGAGATGGTTCGCACGTGAGGATGTCGAGGTAGTATCCGGGCCGTTGGGGTAGGTGCGACAGCATTTTTCATCGCTACTCAAGAAAAACCAAGGCTTCTTGCGTGCCCATCGGTACGAGGAATGAAATACTTGCACGGACGTAGGTGCGCCATCGCCTCGGTGTCTAGAATTCCGTATCTGGCATGTACACCAAGATCTTATGGAGAAAAGTGCTGTTACGATGCAGTTGACGTCTTCGAGTTGATTGCTACCTGGTTCTGAGCCACGTCCCAAAATCGATCGTGTCCAGCAAATGGCTGTGGCGAAGCGATGATTTCGCCCTGTTATCAGTCGAAATTTGCCCATTATAGTGGCAGCGCTACCACAAGTGGCGAGGCGATTTTGCGTCGAATTTGTCGCGTTCGTGGAGTTTTGATATAATCTGCTTGACATCGGCCCAGCGGTTTCACTCTCCCGGCGCGACGAGCCAAATCGCTCGCGCGATGGTGGCGGGGCAGTTTCCCCCCAAGGCAAACGCAGCATGGCAACCTCTCATGCCGGCAAAGAACCGCTCGATGCGCTTCTGCCAGGCGTCGTGGGTGATAGCCCGGCGATGCGTGCCGTCTATCGCCTGACGCGGCTCGTCGCGACCTCGCGCGCCAGCGTGCTCCTCGTGGGTGAGACCGGCACCGGCAAGGAGGTCATCGCCCGTAACATCCACCGTCTCAGTCCGCGCGCGGACGGGCCCTACGTTCGCGTCAACTGCGGCGCCCTCACTGAAAGCTTGCTGGAAAGCGAGCTCTTCGGGCACATCAAGGGGGCCTTCACCGGTGCCGTGGACAACAAGACGGGCCGATTCGAGGCAGCCCACGGCGGCACCATCTTCCTCGATGAAATCAATAGCATGAGTGCCAAGCTCCAGGTGAAGGCCTTGCGTGTTTTGCAGGAGCGTGAATTTGAGCGTGTCGGCGAGAGTCGAACCATTCGTGTGGATACCCGTGTCATAGGCGCGACCAATCGCTTTCTGGAAGAAGAGATCGAGGCCGGGAGATTCCGCGAGGATCTGTACTACCGCCTGAACGTCGTGCCGATCTTCCTGCCGCCGCTGCGTGAACGTACCGAGGACATCCCGGCACTAGCCCGCTTTTTCCTGGAGCGTTATTGCGAAGAGAACCGCCGCGATCCGCCCGAGGTGCCGATCGGGATTCTCGATCGGCTCAAGCAACACGATTGGCCGGGCAACGTCCGCGAACTGGAGAACTGCGTCGAACGCGCCGTCGTCCTGTCGCATGGCCAGCCATTGCAGTTTGACCTGATGCTGCCGGGTCAGGAACGCCGGATGCGCGTCGCGCACGCCAAGCCCGCCGATCTGGATTCGATGATCCAGCAACTTGTCCGGTCCGCGTTGCACAAGCTGCCGGCGGAGGACGGCAACCTCTACAACCGCCTGATCCGCGGCGTCGAGCGTGAGCTGCTTGAGCAAGTCCTGCCATCCTGCGACAACGTGCTGGTCAAGGCCGCTGCACGCTTGGGGATCAACCGCAACACGCTGCACAAGAAGCTGTCTGAGTTCAAGAGCCCGCTGGTGGCTTCCGAGCCTGAAGCGTAAGCGAAGTGCCACTGTTCCTTCGCTTACGCTTCAGGCTCCGACGCGATATAATTCCCTCCATGCTTACCTGGATCGAAAAAATAACCGTGACCTGCTTCGCGGCCAGCTATGCCGTCGCGTTTGGGCTGGAACTATGGCACCTGTTTCGGCCGCGGCCCATCCTGCGATTCGTTGCGCTCGGCTTCGGCGGCGCCGGACTCTTCGCGCATGTGATTTACATGACCGTACAATCGGTGCCCTTCGTTTCGCCGACGGGATCGATGCTGTTGCTCGCGTTGATTCTATCCGTCTTCTACGTTGGCGAGGCGATTCACCACCAGCGTGTAGCCTGGGCGCTTTTTGTCTTGCCTCTGGTTCTCGGCCTGATCGGGCTCGCTGTCCTCGTGCAAACCCAATCGCCTCCGACCGAGGGCTGGCAATCGTTCTGGGGTATTGCGCACGGAACGTTGCTCATGCTCGCGGCGGTCGGCGTGTCCGTCGGCTTTATTGCCAGCGTCATGTACTTGGTGCAACTGCGCCGCTTGCAGGCCAAGCTGCCGCCCAACCAAGGATTGCCGCTCCTCAATCTCGAACGCCTTGAGTTGATGAACCGGCGTGCGATCCTCTGGTCGTTCCCGTTGTTGACCGCCGGGCTGCTCGCCGGCTTTGCTCTGCAACTCTACAACGGCATGTTGTTACAAGATTTGTTCAGTGTGCGCATCGTGAGCGTACTCGGCCTCTGGCTTGTCTTTGCAATCTTGCTCTACTTGCGCTATCGCGTTCACGTGCGCGGCCGGCAGTTGGCCCTGTGGACGATGTTCGCGTTCGCCATCCTCGTCCTCGCGCTCGTTTCGTCGCACGACTTCAGCAAAGGAGTCGGGCCATGAACTTGCTCCTCGTCGGCGGCAGCTTCAAGACGATGCCGATTGAAATGCGCGAAAAGCTCGCCTTCGACGGGCCGAAATTGCCCGCAGCGCTGAACGAACTATCGGCCCGTTTCGGCTGCGAGGCGGCGATCCTGAGCACGTGCAACCGTGTCGAGATCTATGTGGCCCGCGCCGGCGCTGCGACGGCTCTGGATGCGGACTTGATTGCCGAGTATATCGCCGAGTTTCATCAGCTTCCTTACGACCAAATTCGCGCGAGCTTATACGCCTTGACCAACGAGGATGCCGTCAAGCATGTCTTCCGCGTGGCGTCAAGCCTTGATAGCTTGATCGTCGGTGAAGGTCAAATCGCGGGGCAGGTCAAGCAGGCCTACGAGTCCGCGCAAGGCGGCGGCACCGCCGGCATTGTCCTGCATTCGCTCTTCCAACAAGCGCTCGCCGTCGCCAAGCGTGTGCGCACACAGACCGGCATCAGCAAAGGGCATGTCTCGGTCTCCAGTGTGGCCGTCGATTACGTGCGTCAAGTCCACGACCACTTTGGCGACAAGACCGTGCTCGTCATCGGCGCCGGCAAGATGGGTGCTCTCACGCTCAAGCATTTGCGCGAGCTCAAGCCCGAGCGTATCCTGGTGACGAACCGCAGCCCGGAGAAAGCACAGGATATCGCCAAGGAATGTGGTGGCTCGGCGATTCCCTGGGATCAACTCGACGACGCACTGGTCGAAGCTGACATCGTTCTCTCGACGACCGGTGCCCCGGAGCCGATCATGACGCGCCGCCGCTTCGACGGCATTCTGGCACGCCGCAGCCGGGGCACGATGGTCATCCTCGACATCGCGGTGCCTCGCGACTTCGACCCAAGAATCCACGACGGCGACCGGGCGTGTCTCTTCAACGTGGACGACCTCAAACGCATCCAGGAGGAAACGCTCAAGGAACGCCAGGAACACGTCAAGCCGTCCGAGGCAATCGTCGAGCAAGACGTGGCACGTTTCTTGAGCGAGTGGCGCCGCAAGAAGAACGGGCCGATCATCGCTCAGCTAAGGCAAGAATTCGAGAAACATGGCATGGCCGTTTCCGCAGACGTGCTCGCCAAATTCAACGGCAAACTCTCGGAGGAGGACAAGAAGTACCTCGAAGGCGCGATCAAGCTGGTCCTGAACCGCATCCTGCACGGCCCCATTTCAGCCCTCGCGGAGGAGGTGCCGGAACCCAGCAAGCACACGCTGCGGGAGGCGATGATGAAGTTGTTTCGGCTGGAGCGATGAGATTTTTTCGCTTGAAGCCCAGATTCGTCCTTTTGCCGATTCACAGGATGCGTTACAATACAGCAACAGGCAGTTCACTTGCTCGGTCTACCAAGACGGGGATTATTTCATGGCAACGGACACCAGCACGCGAGATTCGCTTGACGACCTCTACGGTGACGAGGGCAAAGCGGAACTGATCGCGGGAAGGATCGTGCATCAAATGCCCACCGGAGATTTGCCGAGCAGTGCGGCCTTTGAGATCGCCGTTTCCCTGCGAAGTCACACGAAGGCAAGCAACCACGGCAAGGCCTACACCGATGGCGTCGGCTATGCGGTCCCCGAGCTACCGTCAGGCCGCGAGTCGTTTTCGCCGGATGCGTCGCTTTATGATGGGCCGCCACCGCCGAATCCAATGCGTTTTATCGAAGGCGCCCCGAAATTCGCTGCGGAAGTGCGGAGCGAAAACGATTACGGCGCCGCGGCGGAAGTCGAGATGGCCGCAAAACGCGTGGATTACTTCGCGGCAGGAACGGAAGTGGTATGGGACGTCGATCCAGAGGCGAAAACCGTCGCGAAGTACACGGCGAATGCGCCGGTACAGCCGACGACCTATCATTCCGGTGAGGTTGCGGACGCCGAGCCGGCGGTCCCGGGATGGCGCATTTCTGTGGACGAAATTTTCGCCGGGTAACCAATCACCTCTGTACTTTTGCAAGAGCGCTTCCTGCATCCCCCAATCTCGGCCCTCGCGGAGGAAGTGCCGGAACCAAGCAAGCACACGCTGCGCGCGGCGATGATGAAGTTGTTTCGGTTGGAGAGGTAGGGTTGGACACTCTTCATGATCCTGCGTTAACAGACTAGCGAACGAAAGGGGCCTATCAATTTCCATCGGTCGTTTTCGAAACAATACCAGCCAAGCATAAATGGAGTATTGGTGTCGTCCGGGTTAACCCTGAATGACTTACGATCGAGGGAAACCAGAAACCCACCCATCCCGTATTCGTCGCCAACCTTGGTCACCTCGGCGTTTCGCAGAACGTCTATCAAGTTTGCTTTTGTGGCTTTCGTCAGGCCAAATCCCTTGTCAACTTCAGCATTGTCAATGTTTTCCGATGCAAAATACTCAATCAGGGCTTGGCGTGCCGCGTCAACGGTTAGCAGGGGCTTTTTCTCAGGCTCCGGTAGTGCGATTTGTTGCGGCACTTGTCCCTGATTCGCGGCTATTCCACCCGCAATCAGAATCGCAACACACAGCAAGATGCCCCATCTGGCGATGCACGTTTTCATGGGAAGCCTCCAAGAAATAACTCCATTGGATCATATCAGAAGGAGTTTCACGCTCGCAAGGAAGAAACGCTCTACCCCTTCGCCGGCCGCTGGATTGCCTGGATCACCAGTTCCAGATATTCCTTCGCACGCCGGGCCAGCGCGTCGATGCCTTCGGGCTTCTGCGGGCGAGGCACGGCGGGGGCGAAGATGTTCTCGCACGAGAGCGACATCGTCAAGCCGGTGAAGGCGACGAGGTTGAGCATGCGATAGTGATCGACCTCGCCGAAGCCGGGGCCGCAGTCTTGATGGGGTTCCGGGAAGAAGCGGTGGTCCTTGATGCAGAAGCTGCGGACTTCGCTGGCGCAGGCACGCAGGTCTTCGAGCGGATTGACCTTGCCGTTGAGATAATCCATCACGTTGCCGGCGTCGTAGTTGACTTTGATGTGCGTGTGGTTGACTTCGCGCGTGATGCGGGCGCAGGCGGCGCCGGTGCCGGTCTCGCCGCCGTGTTGCTTGACGACCAGGACGACGTTGTTATCGCGGCAAATGGGCGCGAGTTGCTTGAAGCGTTCGATCCAAAGCTTTTCATTGCCGCCCCTGGTGTGGCCGAACGTCAGCACCTGCGGTACGCGTCCCGCCGCCGCTTGCAGGATGCGGTGGCGCAGCACCTCGAAGCCTTCCCTGTTTTCAGGATAGATGTCGGAGAACATCATTACCGGCTCCAGGCCCATGTCGCGACAACGGCTTGCTAAATCCTTCGCCCGGCCAACCGGCGCGTCACGCGCGATGATCGGGATGCGTTTGCCGTCTTCCAGGTGCGTTGTTCCCCAGGCGACATGGGAATAACCCGCCGTGCGCAGGCCTTGCAAGGCGCGGGCAAGCGGGAGCTGCGAGTAGGGGAGCGTCATGCACGCGATCTGGAAGCGAGTCGGAGTGTTGCGCGGCGGCTGGGCGGGCTGCACGGCGGCGGCTTCGGTGGTCGTCGGCATGTTGGTTAGCGCGAGGCCGGCGGTACCGGCGGCGATGAAGTGGCGGCGTGTGAGGGGGTCATACATGGATTACTCCTTATTTACGTTTAGCGCCCGCATGGCGCTATGCGGGCGCTAAACGAAGAATCGGATCATCAATACGCCGCCGCGTGCCTTTTCGAGCGAGGGTCGCCGGCCGCTCGAAATTCGCCGGTCTTCTGATCGATCGCGATCACGCTCGGATCGGCCAGGTGGCCCTTCTTCGCCGGTACGCTGATCTTGTGGCCGCGGGCAGCGAGATCGTCGAACGTCGATTTTGGGAACTCGGGATACAGCGTCAGGCTCCCAAGCACTGGTGGCGTCTGGCGGAACGAACCCAGGTGGTGCTGCGTGGCGAAGCGAGGCGCCGTGACGGCTTCGGCGGGGGCCATACCGAATTCCAGATGGTTGAGGATCACTTGCAACGCGGTTTGATCTTGCAGATCGCCGCCGGCAACGCTGATTGCGAAGATTGGCTTGCCGCCCTTGAACACGAGGCCAGGTGTCAGCGTGATGCGTGGACGTTTGCCCGGCTCGATGCAGTTCGGATGGCCTTTCCAGATATTGAAGCTCTGCAAACGCGTGCCAAGATAGATGCCTGTCTTGCCCGCGACGACACCGTTGAATCCGCTCGGCGTGGCGGCGACAACATTGCCGAATTTGTCGGCGACGACGCAGGTGGTGGTGTCTTGCATCGGGCCGCCGGGACCGACTTCGAGCGGCGGCTTTTCGAGCAGCACCTTTCCGCTCACCGGATCGCCGGGCTGCCGCGTTTGCGAGGCTTTCTTCATGTCGATGAGCGGGCGGCGCAGATCGGCGTATTTCTTCGAGAGCAGCAATTCCGTAGGCACATCGACGAACAACGGGTCGGCATAATAGGCATCGCGATCGGCGAGCGCGAGCTTCATCGCCTCGGTCATCACGTGAACGGTGTCCGCGTGGTTGTGACCCATCGCCTTGAGGTCATAGCCTTCGAGTAAGCGCAGCGTCTGCAAGAGATACGGCCCCTGATTCCACATGCCGCACTTGTAAATGGTGTGGCCGCGATAATCGACGGAGAGTGGGTCCTCGATGCGTGTAACATGCGTGGCGAGATCGGTGTAGCGAATCAGGCCGCCATTTGCTTCGCAGAAGGCGCTGAGTTCCCTGGCAATCGGGCCGCGATAGAAGTAGTCGGCGACGAGCCGGAGGCCGCGCTTGCGATCGGTGGGCGATTGCTTTTCCGCCTCGATCATGCGGCGGATCGTGACGGCGAGATTGGCGTGCCAGGTCTTTTCGTGACGATCGAGAATTGCAAGCGTCGGCTGCACTGCCTCGGCAAACGTGATGGTGCCGTGGCGATCGAGGGCCGTCAGGCAGCCATCGACCATACCGGGGACGGCGGCGGATTCGATGCCCTTGGCAGGGATGCCGTCTTTGCGTTTGGCAAAGTACTCCTGCGTTGCCAGTTTGGGCGCTGTACCGAGTCCGCAGATCAACTCGACCGTGTTGCGCTTGGCATCATAGATCATGATGGGCGCCTCGCCGCCGAAGCAGAAGCGTTCGTTGTCGGTGATGCTGAGCGCAAAGATGGTAGCGACGGCGCTATCTACGGCATTGCCGCCTTTTTTCAGGGTGGCGAGTCCTGCCGCGACGGATTCGCTGCCGCCGGCACTGACCGCGCCGTTCTTGCCTGTCGCCTGCCAGGTGATGTCGGGGTTGGCGGGTTTCTTGCCTTTTCTTGTTTGGCTAGACGCGGGGTTACAAGCCATCACGACTCCAAGGAAAGCAAGAATGAGAATTCGCAACATGAGGCACCTCAAGTTTCTTCAGGGTTGTGCGAGACCGCAGCGTTTGATCAGCCGTGACCGATTGTTTTCTGCGGGCGCTAAACGGCAAGCGGGGTCTAGCGCGCCAGGGGCAATGTCACCATTTCACGCCTTGATGCCGACCGATACGCCGCCACCAGCACCTCCGTGCAACGGGCGGCTTCGGCAACGTTCATCTCGCTATCACGGTTGGCGTCGAGCCGGTCGAGGAAGTACGCGGCGTCTGTTTGGGCTGCGGCGCCGAAGGTGGTCCACGTGGGCTTCGGGCGCAGGTGGACCTCCTGCATGGTGCTCGCCCAGAAGCCCATCGGATCTTCCTTGTGCGTGTTGGGCGGCGTCCAGGGCGACTCATCCGTGTAGACTTGCAGGCGCGGCCGGCTGGCGTCGATGACGGCGGTCTGCTCGCTGCCGACGAGGACGATACGGTTCGTGCCGCCTGCGGGGTGCGAGGTCCAGCCGTAGCGGCCCGAGCCAATCGTCACCGGCAAGCCGTCATCCAGCGTGGCGGCAATGATGCCGAAGTCCTCGACGTTATGCTTTTGATGCTCCTGGAAGAAGTAGTTGGCGGTGACGCAATAGACGCTGCGATAGCGCCTGCCGGTGAGCCAGCGGATGAGCGTGATCGGGTAGATGCCGCAGTTATCCATCTCGCGTTTGGCCTCGACGAGTTGATGGCGCTGCGGCGGAAACTCCTCGCGCCGGCGCTGGCCGAGCGTGGCGGTGCCGGTGCGGCCCTTGGCGAAGAACGTGTCGGCATGGATCGCGAGCAGCGTACCGAGTCTTTTTCCTTCAAGTAGGCGTTTCGCCTGCCGCGCCCACGGCTGGCTGATGAACGAGAACATGTGGCTCTTGACGCCCGCTTTTTGCACGGCGGCGACGAGGTCATCCGCTTCACGTAGCTGCGGCACCAGCGATTTATCGAGATACAGGTGCTTACGCGCCTGAGCACAGCGCACCGCAATTCGGCCGCGGCGTTCCGGCGGCGCACAAACGCTGACGAGATGTACTTCCTTGTTGCCGAGTGCCTTGTCGAGATCGGGGACGTAGGGGACCCCGAGCGATTTTGCGAGCCGTTCGTTCAGATCGCGGCGGCGGCGATCGACGTTGGCCTCGTCGGTCAACGCAATCAGGCGACAGCGGCGGTCGGCGGCGAAGTGGCGGGCGTAGTTTTCCTGGTGTGTGTGGCCGCCGGTGACGCAGAGGACGCCGTAGCGAGGATTCATCGCTTGCCTCCTTGCACGTCTTCCGGCCTGCCGCTTTTGATGGCGCGTTCGATCAGGGTGACCAGATCGCGGTCCGGTGCGGCGTCGTCGGCAGTAAAGGCTTCATCCCAGAGCGAGGCGTCACCGGCGTCGTGATAGAGCGCGCCGTGATTGCCGACGAGCGTGAGATCGACGCCTCCGCCGCGGCCCGTCGTGCCTACCCAGGTGACGACGGCAGTGGCGCCGCTGCGAAATTCCAGTAGGAGCGTGATATGCCGGCTCGCCGAGGCGCCTTGCGCGAGAACGCGGTCAAGCGGTTGGTTCAGCCAATCGCGCACGGCCGCAGCTGTCTTGGCTAGGCGCGTGATAATCGCCTGGCCTTTGAGCGGGCTGTGGTAGAGATAGCGTGCGAAGACGGGCGTGCCGAGCCGTTTGCTGGCGAGCGTTGTTTGCACGGCAAGATGTAGGTAGGCGAGGGTGGTCATGACGCTCGCCACTGTACCGCAAGGGTGGGAGTGCGACAAGGAATTTGTCAAGCGATGCGCGTAAAAAACCTCCGCCTGTGCCGTTTGGTGCGCTTTCGAGAACCCGCATTAATTCGGGGGAGCCGCACGTTTGGATTTTGGATCCCACTAGGTGGGCTTGCAAGCACCGAACGAGATAATAGGCTCCCAATCGAGTTCTTATCGGTTCGTCAAAAGGATCGCAACGTAACGAACACTGCAGAGGCAAAATCAATCTATCGCAAGCGAATCGTGACTTCAAGGCCAGAGTTCGACGGGCAACCTATTCCGCGGCGCAAATACTACTAAACGAGGTGGTTATTTGCCGTAAAGATTGACAATGCTCGCCGCCTGCTCGCGCTCGGCAAGCCAGCTGGCGACTTCCTGGATTTCCTTGGCGAAGTTCTCGTTCTGCCGGCGTTCAGACAAGACTTCCGTGGTCACGTCGGTGAGCACCTGGTGGTAGTGCTGCTCCAACTCTTCGCGCAGTCGTTTGTCGAGACGTTCGTGGAACTGGGTGCGGATGACCTGCCAGCGCAAGGGGAGGCACAAGGCGATCACGATGTGCATGATGACAAGGGTAATGAGGACGACGCCGAGCGGTTGCAGCAGATCCATTAGTTCGAAATGTCGCGCCGGCACGAGCATGGTGTATTGCCAGAGCAGGAAGATTCCCATGGAGGCGCCTGAAAGGCCCGGCACCCAATCGGCCACAAGGATGATACCTTTCTGAAACCAGCGGCGCGGGCCCGTGGGCTGCGACCAGCCGCGCTCGACCGTCGTGATGACCTCGATCATGGCCTGAGCGTATCGGGCGCGCCAATCAAGCCTCGCGGTCGCCTCGGCCGGCTCGCTCAGGAGGCCAAGCGGGATGCCCAGCGTGTCGGCCTCTATGAGCAGGCGATTCGTCATCGCCTTGAGCCGTGATTGCAGGTGCTGTTCGGAGGCGGCGGCGCTGCAAGCTTCGGTGAAGCGTGCGAGATCCCACTCCTGCGGGGTTTTCACGTTGCTGCGCCCCGCGAACGGGATCTGATCGCGCAGCGTGCTGCCAGTGTAGCGAAGCTTGTTGAAGGTGTGCAGGTACCAGGCCATCAGGCCGGTGAAGTGCTTTTGCCTCGCGCTGGCGAAATGATGCTCGATCTCCTTCTGATACGGATCGAGCGTGTTGAGCAACACCGTGGTGACGGTGTCGCCTTCGTCCCCCAGTTGCCGCGACCAGGCGGCACGCACACGCTCGGCGGACTCGGTCAAGTCAGGTGGGCAAACCGCATCCATCGTCTCCGCCAGGTGCTTGAGCAACTGGCTAACGCCACGGGCCTTGATCGCCTCGACTTCCATGCGTGTGATGCCCATCTCTAGCCAGTGCATCAGATCGACGAATTGTTCGCCCTCAACGGGCGGCGTCGGCGCACCGTTGTTGGCTACGGGCGGGTTGTCAACCCAGTGCTGGGCGCACGTTCGAAAGAGCAGGGGGCTCGCGAATCCTTCGGCCTTGAGATCACGCAGCAAATCCTCGTCGGGGCGCATGCCGACGGCCCCGGGGTGGAGGCAGCGATCCCATTTGTTGAGGACGAACGCGAAGGCTCGGCGCTGCCGCTGTTCGAGGAACAACTCCCAGCCGAGCTTGTCGTGGTACTTTTCCTGCGAGCCGACATAGAGGACGATGTCGGCGACTGGCAAGATGCGCATCAACTTTTCGCGGTTGGCCAGGTCGTTGCTGTCGAGATCGGGCGTATCGACCAGGATCTTCTGCTCCAGGTTGGGTCGGTCGTGGGACGCGAGCTTGCAAAATTGCAACGCGGGATCGAGCCGATTGGTCTGGATGGAATGATGGTAATAGACGACCGGATCACGCGTGGTTGGCCGAGCAAAAGAGGCATTGGCAATGGCCCCGCCTGCCATGGCGTTGAGGAGGGTCGATTTCCCGACACCGGTGCCGCCCATGAGGACGATGGTGAGTAGCGGCTGTTCCATTTGCAGCGCGTCAGCCTGGCGGTCGAGATCGCTGGCGAGTCCTTCCAGACTAGCACGCTGCAAGGTCGAAAGCGGATAGCGGTGCTTGGCGTCGAGCCAGGCGCGCAAGCGGCGCTCCAGCTCGCGCAACGCCGGAGCGAGGGTTCGCAGCAGTGGTTCGGATGTGGACGCCATCAAGAAGCCTCAAGATCATCCACGAAGGACACGAAGGTCACGAAGACAGAAAACAGCAGGCGAATCGGCTAGCGAACCCAAGTATCGATTTGTTCGTTTGCCTGATCTTTCTCCTCTTCGTGTTACTTCGTGTGCTTCGTGGATGCATTTCCGTCTTTCCACAGATACTTGGCAAAACGCTTCGACGCCGTCGTCTCGATTCCCTTCGCCGTCTCAAACACGAATAGCGCGGCAATGTCGTCCTTGGCCTCGACGATCTTCATCCCACGTTCAACTCCGAGGATGCACAACCCGGTGTCGAGGCCGTCGGACGTGAAAGCATTCGGGGCAATCACCGTGACGCTGCGCCGACCGACCAGGCCGACGCCGGTATTCGTGTCGACGATGTGCGAATAGCGTTTGCCGTTGATCTCGACAAACTGCTCGGAGTCTCCTGCCGTGGAGACGCCTGCATTCTTGAGCATGAGATAATGTTCCGGCGTCGCATCGGAATTCTTGAGCGGGGCGATGCCGACCTTCCAGCCCGGCGCATCCGGCGGCGCATCTCCGACGGCGACATCGCCTCCTGCGGCTACTAGGGTGCGAGTGATGCCATGCTGCCTCAAGACGGTGACCGCAGCATCGGCAGCGTAGCCTTTCGCAATTCCCCCGAGGTCGAGCAGCATCCCCATCAGCAAAAGCTGGACGGTGCGCCCTTTGGCATCGAGCTTGATCTTGCGGTAATCGACGAGGTCGAGGACTTTCTTGATGTCTTCTGCGCTCGGCATCTCTCGTGTTCGCCGTGCCTTGCGCCAGAGCCGCACGACCGGGCTGATGCTGACGTCGAATGCCCCGTCGGTTAACCTGGCGAACTCTTCGGATTTCTTGAGCACCTCGAACAGATCGACGCTGACAGCAACAGGCGGCCCGCCAGCTTTGCCGCAAAGTTGCATTAATTCGCTGGTCGGCTGGTAATCGCTGAGGATCGCGTTCAGTTCGGCGATGCGAGCGAACGCGGCCTTCGCAGCCTTCTTTGCCGTGGCTTCATCCGGGGCGTAGAGGACGATGCGGAACGTCGTCCCCATGTGCGGCTCGGCAAAGGTGTAACGCGTCAATTCGCGCGGCTGCCAGGCATTGACGCCGAGCAGTCCGGCGGGGAGAATCAATAGACTGAGAGCTACGTTTTTCAGCATGAGCGTGTGATGGCCGATCCTCGTTTAGCGTTCGCCATTTGGATGCTATTACCTGGCGTTTTGCGGCGACCGCTAAACGAGGATAACTGGAGAATACCATACATGAACCGTTCGATACAGGCCGGATTGTTTGCTATTGTTGTCCTTGCCGCGATGATTGTCATGCCCGTGGCCGCGCCAACTCAGGATCCGAAGATCGACGCGGTGAGCCACAAGGGTTACACGGAAAAGATCAACGACAAGAATTCGTTCGACATGGTCCCAATCCCCGGCGGCACCTATCTGATGGGTAGCCCCGACGATGAGAAGGGGCGCAGCGACAACGAGGGCCCGCAACGGATGGTGACGGTGAAGCCATTCTGGATGGCCAAGCTGGAGATCAGTTGGGATGAGTACGATATTTACTGGGAGAACCGGCCGCAGGGACCGCCGCCGCGTCCAAAGATCACCGACAAGCCGCCGCCCCTGACCGATGCGATCACCAGCCCGACGCCGCCGTATGACGATCCGACGTTTGGCTTCGGCAAGAAGGGCTTCCCGGTGATCGCCGTCACGCATCATGCCGCGATGGAGTATTGCCGCTGGCTGTCGGAAAAGACCGGCAAGAAATATCGCCTGCCGACCGAGGCCGAGTGGGAATGGGCCTGCCGGGCCGGAGCGGCGAAGGACGATCTGGCGAAACTCGACGAGATCGCGTGGTACGAGAAAAACTCTGGCGACACCCCGCACGAGGTCGGAAAGAAGAAGCCGAACGCGTGGGGCCTGCACGACATGTACGGCAACGTCTCGGAATGGTGTCTCGATTCCTACAAGAAGGACTATTTCAGCCTGCTGCCGAAGGACAAGATTAGCCTCATGCCCTTCAATCCGCCGACGGAGAAACGCTACCCCGACGTGGTCCGCGGCGGCTCCTGGAACGATGGGCCGGAGAAAATCCGCAGCGCGATTCGCCGCTTCTCGGACAAGACCTGGGTGAAGCGCGACCCGCAGCGGCCGCAAAGCATCTGGTGGATGACCGACGCGGACTGGGTCGGTTTTCGCGTGGTGCGGGCGGCCGAGGAACACGAGACGTTGAAGGGCGTGCGGTCGAAGGTGAACTGGTTGAGTGATTGACCGATTCTTCGTTTAGCGCCCGCGCGGCAGCGCCGTTTACGTCATCTACAACCTGGCGCCGCGCGGGCGCTAAACGAGGAGGGAGTTTCTTGTGGTATTCTGCCGCTGCGCGTTGTTGCTGATTCCGTTCCTCGTGTTGGTTCCCACCGAACCCACGCCCAAATACCCCACCATCGACCCGCTCGCGCACAAATCCTACACCGAAACCATCGAGCGCGACGGCGTCAAGGCGTCCTTCGAGATGATCGCGATTCCCGGCGGCGCGTTCCTCATGGGCAGCCCCGCTTCCGAGAAGGGGCGCAAGGAGCACGAGGGGCCGCTGCATCCTGTCGCGATCAAGCCGCTCTGGCTCGGCAAGTGCGAGGTCACCTGGGGGGAGTACGATCTCTTCTGGGAGAAGAAGCCGAACGAGAAGCCGCCGGTTTCGGGACCCGACAAGAAAGCCGATGCGATCACCAGGCCGTCCAAGGCGAATCATCACGATATCGACTGGGGCTACGGCCGCGGCAAGAATCAGCCGGTTATCGCGCTCCATCATCACGGAGCGATGGAGTATTGCCGCTGGCTGTCCGAGAAGACAGGCAAGGTCTATCGCCTGCCGACGGAGGCCGAGTGGGAATGGGCGTGCCGCGCCGGCACCAAGAGCGCGTTCAGTTTCGGCGACGATGCGAAGGCCTTGGGCGACCACGCCTGGATCGAAGCGAATTCGAATGACATGCCGCACCCGGTCGGCACGAAGAAGCCGAACGCGTGGGGCTTGCACGACATGCACGGCAACGTCGCGGAGTGGTGCGTCGATCAGTTTTATGCGAAGTTTTACGGAACGTTTCCGCCCGATAGGCTGACGCTGCTGCCGACGAAACTGCCGGACAATCGCCGGTTCGGCCAGGTGGTGCGCGGCGGCAGCTGGATCGATGCGTCGGAGCAATGCCGATCGGCGGCGCGCGACCAATCGGTGATTGCCTGGCAAAAGAAGGACCCGCAAATTCCGCAAAGCATCTGGTGGAACAACGCCGACTGGGTCGGCTTCCGCGTGGTGCGGGCGATCGAGGAGCACGAGACCCTGAAGGGATTGAAGTCGAAGATCACGAAGGAGAGTCCGAACTAACCATCCTTGTTTAACGCCCGGGTGGCACCAGGCTTGGGATCATGCACACGCGGCCGCGACGCGGGCGCTAAACGAAGACGGGATTTGCTGGACTTCTCTACGTTTCCGCGTCACAATACACCAAACTCGTACCCCGTCATTTTCTAGGAGGACTCTCACCATGTCAACCGACGCAACGCGCCGCCATTTCCTCAAGACCTCAGCCGTCGCCGGCGGCGCCCTCGCGGCGAGCGTGCTCACCAACGCGCACGCCCAGCAAAACAACGACGTCATCCGCGTCGGCCTGATCGGTTGCGGTGGGCGCGGCTCCGGCGCGATCGAACAGTGCCTGCGTGCCGACGAGAACTGCCGGCTGGTCGCTGTCGCCGACACGTTTCGCGACCGCGCCAACCGCTGCCTGACCGGCCTACGCGGCAACGCGGCCGTCCGCGCCAAGGTCGATGTGCCCGATGGGCGCGTTTTCATCGGGCTCGAAGCGTATCAGCAGGTGATCGCCGCCAGCGACCTGGTGCTGCTGGCGACGCCGCCAGGGTTCCGGCCGATCCACATTCGCGCGGTGGTAGCCGCCCGCAAGCATCTGTTCACGGAGAAGCCGGTCGGCGTCGATGGCCCTGGCATCCGAGCGGTGCTGGCCGCATTTGAGGATGCCAATCGCCACAGCCTGACCGTGGTTGCAGGCACGCAGCGTCGGTATCAAACCGGCTACCTGGAAACCATGCAACGCATCCAGGACGGCGCCATCGGCACCATCACCTCCGCTCGCTGCTACTGGAATCAGGGCGACCTGTGGCATGCCGCACGCACGGAAGGCATGACCGACGTCGAATGGCAGATCCGCAACTGGCTCTACTTCACCTGGCTCTCCGGCGACCACATCGTCGAACAGCACGTGCATAACCTCGACGTCATGAACTGGGCGCTCGGCAACAGCCATCCGTTGCGCTGCGTCGGCATGGGCGGCAGGCAGGTGCGGACCCAGCCGCAGTTCGGCCACATCTTCGACCACTTTGCCGTCGAGTACACGTATCCCAACAACGTGCACGTCCAGAGCATGTGCCGGCAGATCAACGGCTGCGCCAACAACGTCTCCGAATCCCTCGTCGGCACGCGAGGAGCCTGGGCCTCCAACCTCAACCGCAGCTATGCGATCACCGGCGAACGCCCCTGGAGTTTCGCGCATCGCAACGACAACAACCCATACGAGGCCGAGCACGTCGAACTCTTCCGCAGCATCCGCGGCCGGCGCGAACGCATCAACGACCTGCAGCGCGTCGCCAACAGCACGCTCACGGCAATCATGGGCCGCATGAGCTGCTACACGGGCCGCGAGGTAACGTGGGAGCAAGCATTGAACAGCCAGCAAGCGTGGGTGCCCGAACGCGTGACGTGGGACATGCGTCTGCCGGTGCCGGCCGTCGCGGTGCCGGGCGTGACGGAATTGACGTGAGAGATGCCGCCAAGCCCCGCCCTGAGCACAGTGAAGGGTGGGGATCGGTGGTAGAATGAGTTTTGATGCCATGAACCATTGGGTTCGGCCAAGTTTCCACGAGAGTAATTACCTATGCCCCTTGTTGTCGCCTCAGATCCAGTTCCCCTCTCCGCCGATGTCGATGGCGTGCTTCGCATTGGCAAAACGCGGGTGAGCCTCGACACGGTTGTTTACGCCTTTTGCGATGGCGCAACGGCTGAAGAAATCGTGCAACAGTATCCCTCCCTCCAACTCGGCGATGTCTATTCGGTAATCGGCTACTATCTGAAGCAAAAAACGGAGGTTGACGCTTATCTTGATGAACGCGAGAAAGTGGCAGCCCGCGTCCGTCAAGACAACGAAATTCGCTTTGATCCACATGGCGAACGCGAACGGCTCATGGCTCGCCGTGCTCCGCAAGGATGACGCCCATGTTGCGTTTCAGCGCCGATGAGAACTTCAACAACGATGTCGTTCGTGGTGTGCTCCGACGCAGCTCAGACGTGGATATCGTTCGTATTCAAGACATGGATCTTTCCGGCGCCAATGATGTCGCGGTCTTAGAGTGGTGTGCGCAGGAAGGGCGTGTTCTCCTAACGCACGACGTTTCGACCATAACGAGGTATGCCTATGACCGCGTTCGTAATGGTCTGCCGATGCCAGGAGTCTTTGAGGTAGCGCGAAAAGTCGCGATCGGAGTGGCAATCGAGGAGATCTTGTTGCTGGCTATCTGCAGTTTGGCAGGAGAATGGGAAGGGCAGGTGCGCTACCTGCCGCTTCGCTGATCCCTGTGACCCGCACAATCAATACCTCATCATAATCTCCTGCCGCGGCACCCCCGCCAAATTTTCAAACCCGCCCGCGATGATCTTGTCCGCCAGGTCGCCCACCGCGCGGAAGTACTTGTCCGATGGCCGTTCGCCGGTCAGCTTGCGGCGCAGGTCCTGGCACAGGATGTCGGCCGACGCGATGGCGATCTCCTTCTTCTGCCCGTGGGCCCACATCAGCGTGACGATCATCACAATCGAATCCTGCACGCGCTGCGAGAGTTCCGCGATTCGGCACTGGCGATCCGCCAGTTTGAGCTGATGCTTGCTCATTGCGTTCGACAACTCCACGGCGTGCTTCTGGCACATGTCTTGCGCGAATTGCAGATGTTCCGCCAGCTTGGGATCGAGGCCCGGTACCGTTGCCGAGTCGCGGCCCAGGAACTTGCGGCCCAGCGACCATTTCGCATACGTGGACAATTCGCCGCGCAGCTTCCACAGGTGCGAGGGATTCATCGGGTTGAAGTTCTTGATCTGGTTCGCTTGCAGGGCTTTGCCGATCGGCTCGAAGTAGGTCTTGCCGTGCTCCTTGGCGAGCGATTTGAAGAACGCCATGCCGAGCATTTCGCCTTCGCCCTCGTAGATGCACGGGGCCAGGTATTCATGGACGTTGTCGCCGAAGAGATGGCCATGGAGGAATGATCGACCGCCGTGCGTCTTCATGAAAAGCTCAATGGCTGCTTCCTTCTGTGCCTCGGAGCCGAAGATCTTCGCGATGATGCACTCGAGCTCGCCGCGATAGCCCTGATCGATCAGCCACGAACCCCAGGCGACGAGCGCGTCGGTCCCTGCGATGAGGGCGGCGAGCCTGGCGATGCGGCGTTTGACCAGCTCGCGCGTCTCGATCGATTGGCCATAGGTCCGGCGGAAGTTTGCCCACGGAAGCATGTTGGCCAGGAAGACTCTCATACTCGCCGAAGCGCCGGCGCACAGTGCCAATCGGCCGAGGTTCAGGCCATGGTATGCAATGGTCAACCCATCGCCGCTGGGCGGAATCAGCAGGTTCTCCTTGGGCACGCGGAATTTGTTGAACTTCATGCCGACGTTGTAGGCATGTTTGAGGGCGTAAAGGCCGTAGCGAACGATCTGGAATTCGTCGTTCTCCGCGTTCGGCAACTCGGCGATCAAGACCGCGGGTTTGCCGTCGATCACCACGACAAGGCCGATCATGCGTCCTGGCACGATATTGGTGATGAAGAGCTTCTCACCGGTGACCTCGTAGTGATCGCCGACGAGCGTCGCCGTCGTTTTCAAGGCGGTGAGATCCGAGCCGGCGCACGGCTCTGTCAGCGCGAATGCGGAGATTCTTTTGCCCGTTGCCAGGACTGGGAGCAAGCGTTCCTTCTGCTCTTCGCTGCCAAAGGTGCGCAACGGATCGACGGCGCCGATGCAACCGTGCACGGACGCCATCGCGGAGGTCATCGAATCGTAGAGGCCCATCTTGATGAGGAAAGACGCGAAGCGGGCGAACGGGGCGCCAGAGCCGCCGTACTTCGGATCGATCAGAAGGCCCCAGTAGCCGGCGCCCGCGAGTTCGTCGATGGTTTCGCTCGAGAGCTTCTTGTCCTGGTTTCGAAGGGCACTGGCATCGCGCCGGCGCTGGATGATGGCGAGCGATTGGTTCATCACGTTATCGCACGGCAATGACGCCGGCGGCGGCGGAGCCTGGAAGAGGTCGAGCGGGACCTTGCCGTCCCAGATCGCCTTGTGGATCGGGCTGTTCGAGGTCTGAAAGCGAAAGAGCCGATCGACCTGCTCATCGGCCTTATCGACCGCGCCCATGCGACGCGACTCTTCCTCGCTCTTGCCGCCCATGCGCATGGCTGTTTCGGCGAAGCTAGGCGTTTCAGTTCCCGGCGCTTCTGGGGCTGGATTCATGGCGGACTCCGTGTCACAATGATGGATGATAGAGCATTATACCAAGCCACGCCGCTTGCGGCTTAGCGCTCGCGGGATGATTCGTTTTGCAACCGATCGCACCGCGCGGGCGCTAAACGAAGAGAGGAATTCATGGCCGCATGCGACACCGGTTATCTCTGCGACGTATGCGGCAAGGACGTCGAGGCGATCATCGACTCCGACCTCTACCTGCGCTACGTCATGGGCGAAGTGAGCCCGCTCACGTTGACCAAGCAGCGCGAACGCCACATCCGCTGTAACCCAGCCATGGCCCAGTACATCGTTGACCCCGCGTTCGGCCCGATGGTTTGCGATGGCATGTTCGCCAAGGCAAACCTCGACGCCGATTTCGTGCGGCAACAAGAGGAACTGGTGACCCGCGCCTGGCGACGCTTGCAGGAGATTCCAACGCTCGGCCTGACGATTCCTGAATATCCGCTGCCGGAAGTGCTGGACAAATGGCGCACCCAGGCGTCATAATGTGTCGATGCGCAAGTTTGCCTTTCTACTTCCTGTTGTCGTCCTGACTCTTGCCGGCTGCGGCATCCCCGAGGACGATTGGGGCGTCGTCAAGGAAGCCCGCCAAGCTCTCTGGGACGATATGCCTTGGTGGAGCGTCATCTGGCGGCTCTCGCTCTGGACTTTCCTCGGCCTCGCTGCCGGCCTGTTCGTCGGCATAACGCTGTCGCTACTCTTACGACGCTGGGGCGCCTATCGTCTGCCGTGGCCGCGCGTGCGCTATTGGCTCACGCTGCTGATCGTCACGCTCAATATTGTCGCCATGCCGATTTTCTTCGGCTTCCTCGGTGTTCTGGAGGGAGGCTTTCGTTCGATCGAAGTCGTTGTCCGCCACGGCATCATTGGGAAGAAGTGGCTACCCCTGATCGGCGAGATGGGCGCCGATGCCATCGTGCTTGCCGATCAGATTGTCGAAAAGGAAGTCGTCGATGTCGAAGCCTGGGAGGGCATCCATCGGCAACGCAAGCCGCTCAACGTCGTCCGTTTTCTGGGTCGGCTCGAGACTGCCAAGGAGGATGTCGGCAAGAAGGTCAGCGCAAAGGCGAAGGAGAAGCTCTTCGAGGAAAACCCCGACTGGAAGGGCACCTTCGCCGAACCGGTCATCGACTGGACCTTGGCGCCGCTCATCGACTATCTTCTCAATCGCAAGCTGCACAAAAAGCTGGCCGAATACGGCGTGCCCGATCTGCTCGCCGACCTGCGTACCGAAGCGGTCAAGGACGACGACGAATTTCTCACGCACGAGGAACTGACGCGATTCCTGACCGACCGCGTGCTGATCCCGATGCTGCTCCACCCCGTGAAGAAGTGGTTCAGCGGCATCCAGACGACGACGCTCCTGATCGTCATCGCGTGGTTCGCGACGCCGATCGTTTTGATGTTCATCACCCGCTGGATCGTGTTCTGGTGGAAGCGCAGAAAGGCGAGGCGGTTGTGCGTCGATAAGCTCTAAACACGCCGCCAGTTTTCGGGTATACTTGAGGGGGATTGGATTACGCCAACTGGAGTCGATCATGGCAACGGCCGTCGCTTACCCTCATATCGTGAAGATCGAAGGCAGCCCGCGCGGCTTGAACGCATGCCGCGGATTCGGGTGGCGCGGATTGTTTTGAACTACGCGGACCTTGGGCGATCGGCAGAGGAAGTTTGTAGCCATTACCCACATCTCAATCTCGCGGAGGTTCATACCGCGATGGCATATTATTTCGATCACCAGGCGGAGATTGACGCGGAGATCGCGGAAGAACAGAGGATGATCGAGGAGTCATATAAGAACGCCAAGCCAAGCGCCGTCGTATTGCGGCTGCGAGCGCAAGGGCAGCAGCCCGCCACGGCGCGGCCAGGCCGACACCTATGGCGGGGGACATCATCACCAATTCCATCGGCATGAAGCTCGCCTGGATTCCGCCGGGAAAATTTATCATGGGATCACCCAAGAACGACCCGGACCGCCAAGACAATGAAATGCAGCACACAGTCGAACTGACCAAGGGCTTCTACATGGGTGTCTACCCGGTCACTCAGGAAGAGTACGCCAAGGTGATGCCGTTAGGCCCATGCTGCTTTTGCTCCACTGGCGGCATGAGACACAAAGTGGCTGGCATGGACACCAAACGGTTTCCCGTGGAGCACGTCACATGGCACGAAGCATTCGAGTTTTGTCGGCGGCTGGGCGGGATGGAAGCCAAAAACTACGACCTGCCCACGGAGGCAGAATGGGAATACGCCTGCCGCGCAGGAACGTCGACTGCTTTCAAGTTCGATGAGGAATTGTCTAGTCGGCAGGCGAACTTTGGTAATAACCTGGGGCGCACCAGCGCCGTCGGCTCCTATCCTGCCAATGCCTTTGGTCTCTTTGACATGCACGGCAACGTTTCGGAGTGGTGCAAAGATTGCTTCGACTCCGACTTCTACTCGAAATCTCCCAAGACAAATCCTGAATGCACGTCTGGCGGCGCGCGTGTCTTGCGTGGCGGTTCGTGGAACTATGGAGCCGCGCTTTGCCGCGAGTCCTTTCGCGGCCTTTCGCGGCCTCAACTCGCCCGACGTCCACGACTACAATATCGGTTTTCGTGTGGTGTTGTGCTTCCCCGAGTACGCTTAACAGCCCGTTGATTAAGTCGATATTTCGGCACCGATCACGTCGAACGCGACGGCGACGGTCCAAAGGTCGATCGTCGGAACATTTTCACTTCGGTGCGACCGACGGCCGCAGGTTCGACTCCAAAGCATCTCGGTGGCAAAATAGAGAGACCAAAAAAGGCCAGCGAGGCCTTGCAGGCTCTTGGCAGTGCCAATTCCAAACAACTTTCGCATCATCAAT